>CAZADH010000118.1:0-17530 GCA_964483805.1 uncultured bacterium | reverse complement strand
TGTTCCACCTGTGGTAAAATACTGACAGCACAACTTCCGAGGAGCACCACGTGACCGCTTCGGCGAGCGAACCTGGCACCTTTCGGGTGCGCGAAGGCCTGCACCTGCCGGCGATTCCCCCCGGCCAGGCCTTCCTTGCCTGGATCGAACCGAGCTGGTTGCGCCTGTGGTGGGCGCCCAAGGTGTTCATCGAACCCCGCCCCGACGGCGAGTATCGCTTCGACTGGCCACAACAAGGCTTTCGCCTGCAAGGGCGATTCATTGCCGTCGAAGCCAACCGGTTGCTCAAATTCACCTGGCGCTGGGTGCATGCACCGTTCATGCCGATCCGCACGGTGACCGTGCATTTTCTTGGCGATGGTCACAACGGCACCCGTCTCGTCGTCGAACACGGGTTCTATAACAACAACACCAACGATCGCGATGAGATCACCGAGATCCAGAACGGCTGGCGCTACCTCTTGCGACGCCTGCGCCTGACGCTGTTGCCGCCCATCGACACACCCCCGCCCCCGCTCGGGCGCGTCGGCATCGGCAGACGGTCCGACAACCCCGGCCGCCGCTGAGCGCCGGTCACCGACAGGTTTCGGGGGAATTGAGGCTGGCGGGCATCTTCGCTTGCCTTCACCGAGTACGCGGCGCCCGGTCCCGTTTGCGCAAGAAATACTCTGTATTTCTCGCGTCGCGTCTTCACCCTTCGGGGAAGATCATGTTGAGCACGGGAATGACGACCAGGAAAGCAAAACCGATCAGAAACAGCAAGCCGCCGATGAAGACGAACAGCGGCACCGGTTCTTCGGCACCCACATGGACGGGAAACATCAGAATCGGCCCGAGGGGCCCAAGCTTCTCGGCCCACTCGGGCAAAGGCTGGGGCTCGCTGGTCAGTTCTTTCACCACCGCCTGATCACCCTCGACCGGAGTTGCCGGTTTGGCGGCTTTGGCCCCCGATTTGCCACGTTTGCCTGACTTTTCGGCCTCTTCGAGCTCGGTCAGCAACGCCTTGCCTTCGTCGAGCGGACACGACTGCAACGCAAACTTGGCCGCGTCACGTTCCCAGATCTTCGGCGACTTCACGAGTTTCTGAATCACGCGCATGGCCAACTGGGGATTCGCGCCCCACATGCAGTTCGCCGCCGTGGTCTTGATACGCGCGTCTTGATGATCGAGGAAGGTCGCAATCAGCTCGAGGTCACGCGGACCGCCGGCCAGACTCAGCGCCTCGAGACCATTGGACACCACGCGGGAGTCTTCATTTTGTAAATACGGCGAAATCGTGCTGACCGCACCGGGGCCATGGTGCTTGCCGAAAACCTTGATCAGCTTCGACACGACAAACGTGTCGTCATCGTCGGCCAGGACCATCTTGAGGATCTGCGCCCAAGCGAACTTCGAAGGTCGCTTCTCCATCTCGGTGAGCACTCCGATTTTCTCCTGGCGCCCGAGGCCGGCAAACCAGGCCGGAAATGCACCCTTGTCGGCAGCCGCCAGCAATGCCTCCCATGAATCATCCACCGCGACAGCCGCTGCAGCGGCCGGCTCGACATCTGCATCGATTGTATTGACGTCGGCGGGGTCGACCGGTTGCGCCGGCGGCTGCGCCTTGGGTGCGGACGCACCAGGTGCAGGTGCCTTCGGCGAGGGTGCTTCGGGGGCTCCCGGCTTGCGTGGCGGCAGTGCCGGTGGTTCGTCGTCAGGCAACTCGGGCAGCTCGACCACAGGTTCGGCAACGGGCGCAGTCGGAGCCGCTGCCACCGGCGCCTCGCCGGCCCCTACCCCATCGACCGGTCGGCCAACGGCATCTCCCTCGGTGGCCGACTCCTCGACCGGCGGAGTATCAGGAGCCGACGGCGCCACGACCACCGGCATGGGTTGCGACAGCCGGGCGGCAAAACTGGCGATCGTCGGACGGCCCGCCTTCCCGTCGCCTTTGGGTGCGGGTTTCCCCGGCTGGACCGGCGTGGCCGATCGGGACTCAGAGCGCGGCGCTGTTTGCTTGGGCAGCGTCGCCGGCACCGTCGGAGCGGCGGTCGACTGCGGGGAAGTCCGCACGGGAGCTGCACCCGATCGGGTCGTGGCCGGCGCCGGCATCGTGGACGGCACGGCCGGAGTCACCGGCGCGGTCGCTTCAGGCACCACGACAGGGACGGGACTCTGCGTTGCCGCCGCGACCGGCGCCGCGGGTTCGCTTGGCGGGGCCGCCGAACCGCCGCCACCTGTGCCGGCGTCGGGAACGACATCCGGCACGATCCCGAGCATCTCGAGACGGCGCAACCCCTTCTCAGCGAGTTGTTGCACCATCGGATCGGCATCGGACAATGCCTTGACCAGCAGATTCGCCGCGTCGACCTCCTCGACTTTGCCGAGCAGGTAGCAGGTCTCCTGACGCACGGCCGCATCGTCAGAACCGAGGCGTTCCTCCAACTCCGGAAGGTCGACGAACATGCCGTCAATGGGCTCCAGATTCGCTTTGCAGAGTCGACTGCCACACACCCCGCCCGCTGTCGCCGTAACACAACCGACGCCTACGGCACCAGGCCAGCCAAGGGCGCCCAGACACAACGACACCCGCAGCCGGTTTCACGCAATCGCCCCTATTCTTTAACACACCTCATCCGACCGGTCAATCGCCGCAGCGCCAGGACAACACCTCTCACCCGCCCTGGCAGCGCTCCTTGCCCGATATCAATCATCTCGGTTTGACAATGGCAGTGCCGACGTTTATGATGCCTCGCGGATTCGCCCTGGCGGATCCGACCAAAGCAAGGAGGAACTGAATCACATGGCGATCAAGGTTAACCAGACCAAATGCTCCGGCTGCGGCGCTTGCGTCAGCACCTGTCCGGTCGAAGTCCTCGAGATGAAGAACGGCAAGGCCACTTACAAAGGCGACGGCTGCATCGATTGTGGTGCCTGCGTGGCGAGCTGCCCGGTCGAGGCTCTCTCGCTCTAACTCGCTCCATCAACCGGAGCAACCCCGGTTGTGCTCGCGCCAGATGCGCGTGGTGCCCTTCGCCCGATGAATCGGGTGCCGTTTGCAGCTTCGCGTGGAGTGCGCTTGGTTCGCCCCCGCCGGCCTCCCCATTACGGGAAAGTCGGCGGGGGTTGTCTATCTCGGAGATATAAATACAACGCAAATACGACGCGTGACAAGGCGCACGATCGCCGGATAAGGGCGCGTCGCCCGCGTCAGTTGCTCGGGAAATCCGGGTTCTCGGCGCCCGACCCCAACGCCTCGGGCGGAATCGCCGGATCGGCCCCCGACCCAGTCGCGGAACCCGTCGCGGCCTCGGATCCGGCATCGCCCGAACCAACCTCGCCGGAACCGGCGCCGGCAGCACCGGCATCCGAAGCGGTGTCCGTCGGGCTTCCCTCGCCCCCGCTCCCTGCTCCCGGATCCCCCGGCGCAGAACCGTGCGCTGCCGCCGACCCATCGTCCGTTCCTGACACCGCGGCACTTCCTGATGCGGCTGGATCGTGGGGTGGCGTCACCGACAGGGACGTGCCGCCGGCCGCGGCTTTGGCGCGATCAGCGGCCTGCTTCGAAATGATTTCGAGATTCTTCGAGAGCATTTTGACCTCTTCGGTGGCCTGGTTGAGTTGGCGCTTCACATCGGTCAATTCACGTTCGGCAACGCCCAGACGTTCGCGCGCGGCCCGGTACTCCCGCCGGTAACGTTCGTTGTTCATGGTATGCCAGAGGCGCGTATTGCGATCATCGGCTTCGCGCAGATCCTTCAGCTCGTCTTCCAGTTGCGGCACGCGTGCTCCCAACTGATCTTTGCGGGACTGCGCCTCGGCCAGTCGCGTTTCGATGTCGGCTTTCTGATCGCCGATCGTGGCCAACGCCTGCTGTTTCTCGATTTCGGCCCACTCACGCAGCCGCTCCTCGCGCGCTTTGGCCGACAGATCGGCATGGTACTGACGCGCCATGTCTTTCTCGGCCTGGAGCCGGTCGACCAGGTATTGGGTCTTCTGGCGGACCTTTTCATCTTTCACGAGCGCCAGCAATCGTTTGTAATACTCGAGAGCCTTGTCGTTTTCGCCCAGGCCTACAGAGTGAATGAAGCCCAGCCCTTCGAGGACATGAACGTCGGTCGGCGCCGATGCGAGTCTGGCTTCGTGGCTTTTCTGGAGCATGTGCAACAATCCGTCGTCGTCCTCGGCGAGGATGCCCCGGTGTGTCCGCATCGCCTTTTCAAAGGTCGCGCAGGCCGCGGCGGCCTTGCCCTCTTTTTTCAGGGCCAGTGCCTCGCGAAACAACTGGTTGGCATCGTCGAGACGTGCCGCATCACCGTCGGCGCCCCAACCTGCACGCACGGCGAACAACGACAGAACGAGCAACACGAGCCCAAGAGTTACGATCGACGTCGAATGGCGTCGCGCAAGCACTGACTGCATACGCCGGCCTCCGTGAGTTGCCGAGAGCCACAGGTCACCCCACCCATGCGCCATCGGCGGTCTGTGCATAAGGATAGCATACGCGCCACGATGCCTCAACAATAGAGGGAACCGCATGACGCCCGCCGCGTTTTTTGCTATACTGCGCATCGTAGCAAGTCTATGCCGAAGCTCATCGTCGTCAAGTTGCTCTGGACCTACGGCACGATCATGGCGATCGCTTTGGCGGTCTTCCTGATCGCTTGGGTATTGACGAAGATCCCGAGAAACAGTCCCTGGCATCCGGCCTCGTGGCCCTCCCGCATTGCTGCCTTGCTTACCCCAACTGCACCTCACGAAAGCGACGCCGCGAAACTGATGGCCGACAGCGGGACCGCAACGGCCGAGAGCGACGCCGATGCTCCCGATCCGACCGGCGGCAGTGAGCACTGCCCAAAAGCCAACTACATCTCGCGTTGCCCCGATTGCGCAACGCGGATTCACACCCCCGAGTGTCCATTCGAAAAAATGAAGATCATCCAGAAGCTTGACGAAGAGCGGCGAAAAAACGACTGGCGGATCGACCGATGAGACAGACCGTCATCATCCGCCTGCTGCTGTTGATCGTCACGCTGTGCCTGTGCCCGTGGCTGTTGCGGACCGACGTCGCCCGTCGCCTGAACGAGGCGGCCGGACCCGCCCCGGTGGTCGCGGTCTGTTCGCTGCTCGTAATCATCGCCTTGGGTCTGTTTCTGTCGGCCTGTGTCGACCACTGCCGGGAACTGCGCCTGGTGCGGCGTGTCCGCCAACTCAGCCAGAACTCGAGCACCGACCTCTCACCGGATCTGCTCGAGCGGTTCGCGCTGATCGACCATACCTGCAACCGTTGTGAAGCGATTCTGGCACGATATGCCAGCAACGGGGGAAGTGCGGACTGGCCTGACCGCCTGACCTCACTGCGCCGCATGGCGGTGCAGGCACTGGCAACCCTGCAATACAATCGCCATATAGCAGCAGCCGTCGTCGACGGTACGCCGACCAAGAGTCCCGACAACGCCATGGCCACCTGCGACGAACTGATTGCCCGCATCGCCAGTGAATGCGACACCAGTCTCGCCGTCGCAACAGCCCTGCCGCCGACACTTCCTGCCCCCGCGCTGACGACCGCGATTCAAGGCGAATGCGCCCGTCTCGATCAGTGCGTGGCACCTCTGCGCCAGCAACTCGAGCGCCTCGTCCTGCCGACAGCTTCCTGACCCGCCCGCCACGGATGGCGCAATGGGACGGTCGTCGCCACGGTCGTCGCGACGGGTTGACTTGGAGTGATTTGCGGCGGTAAGATGCCGGCGAATCGGCGTTGTTATCGGTTTCCAGGCCCAGGTCGCTCGTGCGTGAGCCCGATGCCTCTTCGGTTGCTCATCCCGGCACCCACCTTTGCGCCTTGCCCGATCGCGGTGTCGATATCTCGAACAGGAGGAAGGCCCCTCTCGAGGGACCGAGCAAACCGAACATGGCAACCAAGAAGGTCATTATCGCCGACGGTCTCGCCGCTGCTGCACTCGACGTTCTCAAGAAGCATTCGTCGCTCGAGATTGTCAACCGCAAGTTTACGCCAGAAGAGCTGCTCAAAGAGATTCCGACGGCCCACGCCATCGTGGTCCGCTCAGCGACCAAGGTCACTCGCCCGGTCATCGAGGCCGGCAAGCAACTCGAATTGATCGCACGCGCCGGCGTCGGCCTCGACAACGTCGATCAGGCCGCCGCGAAAGAGCGCAACATCAAGGTGCGCAATACCCCCGCCTGCACCAGCATTTCGGTGGCTGAACTCGCGTTTGGCATGATGCTGTCAATGGCGCGCCACCTTGGCGCCGCCAACATCTCGACCAAGGGCGGTAAATGGGAGAAGTCGGCATTCAACGGCTGCGAGCTCTACGGCAAGACCCTCGGTCTCATCGGGATCGGCCGCATCGCCCAGGAAGTCGCCAAGCGCGCCCAGGCCTTCGGCATGACCATCGTCGCGTATGACAAGTTCGTCACGTCGTCGCCGCTGGGTTACGTGCAGATGGTCGATCTCGACACGCTGCTCTGCAAGAGCGATTTCGTCAGTCTGCACATCCCGTTCGACAAGGCCGCCGGCGCCACGTTGGGTGCGGCGCAGCTCGAGAAGGCAAAGAAGGGCATGATCCTGATCAACGCGGCGCGCGGCGGCACCGTTGATGAAGCGGCCCTGTTGGCCGCATTGAACGGCGGCACCATCGCCGGCGCCGCCATCGATGTGTGGGCCAAGGAACCGACCGACAACAAGGCCCTCTACGAGCATCCGAAGGTGTTGGCGCTGCCGCACATCGGCGCCTCGACCAACGAAGGCCAAGACCGGGCCGGCATGGAAGTGGCTGAGATCGTTCTGACCGAGTTGCTCGGCGCCCCAACCGCAGCATGCCAAGCGGCCCAGGGCAAGTAACCCACCGGCCGGAGAGACTTACATCGTAACCCTTTTATAAATAGCGCGTATGTCGGTGCTCGCAGGGTGCGACACCCCACATCACACCACAGAATCCCGAAAGGAACAGGAACAGATGGCACAGGCGAAACCCCACGTTAAATTGTTCATTCCCGGTCCCACCGAAGTTGCCCCCGAGATTTTCGAGGCGATGAGCCGGCCGATGATCGGCCACCGCCAGAAGGTCTACTCGGAGCTGCACAAGCGGATCGTCGAGAAACTCAAGAAGGTCCTCTTCGCGCCCAGTCACATGATGTTCCTCTCCGCCTCATCGGCCACCGGCCTGATGGAAGGCTTTATTCGCAACTGTACGGCCAAACGCAACCTGTCGTGCGTGTGCGGCGCCTTCTCCGACCGTTGGCACGAGATCGTTGCCGCCAACGGCCGTGAAGCCGACAAACTGGCGGTCGAGTGGGGTCAGGCCTACGACATCGGCGCCATCGACAAAGCCCTGGCGACCGGCAAATACGACACCATCACCACGGTCTACAACGAGACCTCGACCGGCGTGAAGAACGACCTCGAGGCCCTCTCGGCAGTGATGAAGAAATACCCCAATGTCGTTTGGGGCGTTGACGCAGTGTCCGGCATGTCGGGTGCCAAGATCGAGACCGATCGCCTCGGTATCGATTTCCTCGTGGCCTCGGTGCAGAAGTGCTTCGCTCTCCCGCCGGGACTGGCCATCGCCGCGATTTCGAAGAAGGCCATGGAGCGCGCCAAGACCATTCCGGTGCGCGGCTACTACTTCGATTTCCTCGATTATGCCAAATACGATGCCAAAGACCAGACCCCGGCCACCCCGGCGGTCAGCCTGCTGTTCGGTCTCGATGCGCAACTCGATCGCATCCTCGCCGAGGGTCTCGACAAGCGCTTCGCCCGCCACTCCGAGATGGCCGAGCGGGTGCGCAACTGGGCCGAGAAGTACTTCAAACTGTATCCGCCGCGCGTGGCCAGCTCTGAGACGGTCACCTGCATTCTCAACACGCGCAACCTCAACGTCAGCGATCTCAACAAAGAACTGGCGAAGCGCAACATCCACATCTCGAACGGCTACGGCGATCTGAAAGAGAAGACCTTCCGCATCGCCCACATGGGCGAACTGACGATGAAAGACATCGACGAAGTGCTGGCGGCCATCGAAGAGATCTGGAAACTGAAGTAACGCCCGCGACCGGGCAAAAAGCGTGCCGCGCCGATCGACGATCGGCGCGGCACGCTTTTTTATGTATTTATAACAGCAATAACAAGTATTGCTATCTCATTACAGCGCGGTCTTGGCCAGGGCGGCCGCCGCCTCCAGCGCAATCTTCAACATGCGTTTCTTGCCCTCGGTCACCTTGACCCCATGCGGATCGTAGTCGCCTTTGTCCCACTTGAGCGGGTTGCCGTCGACGGTGCAGACCGCGCCGGCCCGCACGTCACGCAGCGAAGCAATGACGAACAGGGCCGAGCACTCCATCTCGACGCCGGGCACGCCGGCCTTCGCGTACAGCTCGAGGCTCGAGGGCAGAATGCCCGGGTAAAACAGATCGCTGGCGAGAATGATGCCGCGGCGGTACCGCGCCCCCGTGTCTTTGCAGGCGGCCTCCAGCGCGTCGCACACCTTCGCGTCGGCCACCGCCGGATAGCCCGGCGGCACGAGCAGCGCCGACACCCCGTCCTCGCGCACTGCGGCCGTAGCTACAATGTGATCACCCTGTTGCAGGTTTTCGGTCAAAGCGCCACAGGTGCCCACACGGATGATCACCCGGGCCCCGATCTTGATCAGTTCCTCGAAACAGATGGCGGCACCGGCCGACCCGACGCCGTGTGACGTGACCGTGACCTTCTGGTCGTTGTAATGGCCAAGAAATGTGCGGTATTCGCGGTTGTAGGCCAACTGTTTGGCATCGGTCATCAAATTGGCAATCTGCTCGGCCCGGGCCGGATCGCCGCAAACCAGGACCACGGGCGAAATCTGGCCCACTTCGAGCTTGAGGTGAGGCATCATCATCGTTGTTCTCCCTTCGCGTCTCGTTTTCAGATGGTTGCGATTCTATCAAACCCGGGTGCCAACCCACAAACGGAAACGCCCACTTGCACGGTGGACGCAAATCAAGCCCGAATTCTTCCGGGGCACGGCGGGTTTGTTCTCCTTCGCAATGCCCGATGCATGCAAAGGCGGGAATAGACGAACAGAACGATTTCATGTTGAGCAGGACTGCCGGGCCAGGCGAATCGGCGAAGGCCGCAGCGGGCGCCTATCGTCATGGATGGCGCGAGGCATGGTAGCCCGCGCAATTGTTGGGCGTCGCTGTATAATCGCTGAACAATCGGACGGCATTGCAGCCGGGCGAATCGCAACACAGACCGTCCAAACGATCTTCCAGAGCGGACTTCGCAAGCATGGCACGGGATATGCGGTATCCCCAAATCGAAATGAGGTCGGCAGCCTTCGATGCTCCCGCAGTTTTCGCCGACGCCAATCCCATGAAAGGAGGGATGACCATGTTGGACCTGGCCATGCTACCGCTGTTCCAGAACTGGCTGATTCATTTGCGCCAGGACCTGTCACTGGACACCCGCGACGACTCTGCTGACGCGGATTCCAGACCGGTCTCGGCCTCCATCATGAAACGGTCCTGAGGCGACGTTCGAACCTGACTCGACGTCTGCGCCTTTCCACATCGACCGCCGAGAGCCCCCGCACGCTTCAGTGAAGTTGCGGGTGCGCTTTCGGCGGTTTCGGCTTCACCGACGCCGCGGGGCCTCGTTCATGATGCGCGCCGCGATGCTGGCGGAATCCGCCAACGAATACGGTTTCGCGGTATCGGTGCGCAGGTCGCGCAGAAGTCCCATGCCAAGGGCGTGGTGTTCTTCGTCGAGAAGCAAGATGAACCGCGCGTTCTGTCGCTGAGCGGCGCGCAGTTGCGACCCGACGCTGCGATCGCCGAGCGCCATCGCCGTTCGGCACCCGTGACGGCGCAGGTTCTGGGTGAGGGCAAAGGCCTCACGAAAACAGGCGGCGTGAACCCAGACGACGCACGCGTCAACCGTGTCTGAAAGGTGTGCGGTCTCGAGCTGCGCTCGGCGGGCTTCGAGCATCGCATCGAGGTCGACCTCGTTGACCACGCAACCGCCCTCGGGCAGCCAATCCCAGCGCGCGCCCCGCCACAACTGACACCCCCAGGCCACAATCGTGCCCGCGGCACCACCTGAGCGAATGCGATACGCAACACCCTCGTCAGCCACGATGGCGTCGGTACCCCAACGCGCGGTCAGGCCCATGCATTGCAGGAGAGTCATCAACTCGTCGCCGTAGATCCGGCACGCGCCACAGGTTTCGTGTTTTTCCCGGCAACGGGGACACCCACCGGGCCCAAGTTCGATCGTCATTTCAGGCAGATAGGGACGACAAATCTCGGCGACCAGGACCATGGATTCAGCCACCACAGCGGGATTGGGCGGCGCAACATGAACGAAACCGAGGATGTGTGCAGAGAGCCGTTCGGGATCGCTCGAAAAGGTGGGACCCACCGAGGCCACGCGGGTATACCCTTGCTGGTGGCACCGGTGGTGGATGATCGCGCGCAGGAGCGCTTCAGCCGGGCTCTGCCGCAACAGGTAACCGCGCCCGTTGTGACCGGGAATCTCGATCGCCGCCGGTTGATCGTGCCGCAGCAAAGAGGGTGCGGATCGTTGTTCGACGAGCGCCGGTCGCAACTCGACGTATTGCGCGCGACCGAGAACCTCACGCAACCACGCCTCGGCTTCCTGCCACAGACGCACTTCTCCGGGCAGCAGGTCGCGGGTCCCCCGTGGAGGGCTGAACTGCAGCATCGCCGCTGAACGCATCGGGGTTAACCTGACGACCCGGCCCTCACATCGGAAGGCCGGGCCGAAAAGTGTCGATCTGAGCGGGAATCCGCGCCGCGCTCACTCGTGCGCGTCGTCATTTCCCCCGACGAAGTAGTAGCCACATTTACCGGCAGTGTGCGGGAACACGTCGTGTTCGTTGAACGGATACGTCTTGCACACTTCGGGTTTGGTCGTATGGATCTTGCAGAGCAGCTTGCCGTCGTGCTCAAAAAGGAAAGGGCATGGAAACGAGGCCTTGCAGCACTCACCACACCCGAGGCATTCGCCACGACGACGCTTGAGACCATGGTCAACGAGGTCTTTCTGCAGCAGCATCAAGTAGCGACGCTTGATCTGCATCTTGAATGAGGTCAAGAACTTCTTGTAGCTCCGATTCATCGGCGTGGTGCTCCGACTTGTCCGGGGGAAAGCGCCCCGTGGGTTGAGTGCCGCTATTATAGCCACGGATGACGGACCTCGTCAAATCGATTGCGGTACCATGGGCTGAGAGCGTCACAGCACAGGTGTGCGCAGGCCCGCGCCCCTCAACCCCCCGGGTCACTGGACAGCACCGGTTCCCCATGCGTGTCTCACAGACCAAAGAACGAGCGAATCGCCGACAACAGGCGGCTCTGACGCACCGCCGCGCCTTCATCGGCCGTTGGCGAGGATCCCGGTTCAGACGCCGCGTCGGCGGCCTCTTTCTGTTTGGCGTCGATGGCCTGGCGCCGGCTGGCCAACGCCTGACTGATCGGCTCGGCGAGTTCCTGATGGGCTACCAACAGAGGTTGCAGCATCGCCTTCGAGACAGAGAGAAGAGACGTGTCGCGCAGGGCGCGGATTGTGGCAGACCGCGGTTCCCCTGTCAGCAACGACATTTCGCCGAAAAACTCGCCGGCGCCCAGAACCGCAATCTGGTGGTCTGTCGACTGATCGCGCAGGAACACGCCCACTTCACCGCTGACGACAATATAGAACTCGTCGCCCGGGGTACCCTGGACACAAACCTTCTCGCCCTTTTCGAACTCCTTCACTTCGGCGTGTTTGGCCAGATATACGCGCGCTTCACGGTTGACGCCCGCCAGGAAATCGACACGGTCGAGCAGGCGCAGGCGCGCGCGGATGATCTCGCGTTGGCCCTGCTGGGGCGGACGCTGAATGATCTCGCGAACCGGACACGGAATGTGGCAATGATGGCGCCGCAGACCAAACCAGACTCGGGTGTTCAATTCACTGGCGATGTCGCCGGCGTGCGCGTAGTCATCGATCCAGTACCGGACCCGATACCGCATCGAGAAGTCGTCAAACGCTTCGAGGAAAACCTTCGGAGTCGGCCGCCGGAGCACCTTTTCGAGACCGGCGCACGCTCTGAGCAGAACCTCTTCGACCAGCGTCGGCGAAATGTCGTAATCGATGCCAACAATGAGATTCTGCCCGTACCGACCGCTGGGTGGCGTCAGATTGACCAGTTCCTTCTTGGCCACATCATTGTTGGGGATCGTGATGTACTGGTTATCGAGGGTACGCAGGGTGATCGCGCGCCAGTTGCTTTCGACCACTTTGCCGCGTTGCGTTCCGGTGTTGATCCAGTCACCGATGCGAAATGGAGGCGAGATGTGGACCGCCAAACCGGCAAAGAGGCTGCCCAGAACATCTTGCAACGCCAACCCGATGACCATGGTGAAGACCGCCGACGTGGTCAGCAAAGGCGTGATGTCCACCCGCCATGTTGTCGAGACCAGCGACAACCCGACGATCAGATAGAGAATCGACTTGACCAGTTGGTTGAAGATCGAGGGGATCTCGGTCCCGTGCCGGTGCTTGAGCCAGTAATCGACGCCGAGAGCAAAGAGCAGTTCGCCCAGCAACAGGAGCAGACCGAAAAGCGAGATGAGATCGACCAACTTGATCCAGGGCCCGAGGGCCATGTTCTCGGGCCAACTGCCGAGGGCAACCCGCAGCCCAGACGCCGTGATGACCATGATGGCCGGGATATTTGCGGCCTGCAGCAACAAACGGGTGACGCTGAACTCTTCGACCGCATGGCGCTGCATGCGTTTCATCAAGCGATGCCAGACCCACAATGAAACCGCGGTCAGCAGTAATGCGACGTAGGTACCGGTCCGACCGTCGGGCCACCATTCGAATATCCAGTCACCCATTGCGATCCCCCGAAGCTGCTTAATTTTCAGCGGCCAATTGCCGAGGATTATTCAGCGGGCAACAGCCCCGCCCCTCGTTAATCGGCATAAAATGGGCAAAAGTGAAGTGCCGGTGGGTTGGCATGCACCTTGCTTTGTTACTGCGCATCCACAAACCGGTGGGCAAACACGAAAACATCGATCCCCCAAGCGGGATACATAAAAGGAGCAATAAGATGAACAAGCGGATGATGCTGGTGGCAGTGTTGGCGGGTGGTCTGATCAGCTCGACGGCGTTCGCCGGCTGTCCGACGCAGGGGGGTCAGAGTGGCCAGAGCGGTCAGAGCGGCCAGCAGAGTGGTCAGCAGAGCGGCCAGTGCGGTCAGCACAACGGCGGTCACCACAATGGTTTCTTCAAGAACATGAAAGATTCCTTCAAGAAGGGTTTCAAGGCGGGCAAGAAGGCCGCGACCAAGGCTTGTGACAAGGTTCAGAACAAGGTCATGGACAGCGGCGTTGCGGTCAAGAAAGCCGTCACCGGCAAGAAGCCCAAGACCTTCGTGACCGGTCACTACAAGAAAGACGGCACCCACGTTAAGGGTCACTTCGCCAAGGTGCCCGGCAAGAAGAAGTAATCACGTCATCCGCCCCTGGGCGGGAACGAGCGATACAAACAACCCTCGACCATGGTCGGGGGTTGTTTGCGTCAAGACCTTCGCGTATCCTGCTCGCATCACTGAAGGAGCCGTCGCGTCACAATGGATCATCTTCTGCGTCATCTCGATCTGCGGTTGTTCAATTACGAGACCGACATCCAATCGATCGTCGACATGAGCCGGGCCCGCGAAGTGCTCGAAGGCGGTTGGCTCGATGATGAAGGAACCACGCGCCTGCACACCAAGGTCGTCATGAGAGCGCAGGGGCAGAGCATCGTTGCGGCGGTCTCCGGAACGATCCTGGCCTACGCCGATCTGTTCACGGGCGCCGACGGGAACGAGGGCCACGTGAGCATGTTGCGCCTGCACCCCGACTTCCACCTGCCGCAGTATCTGGCCCGCGTGATCGAGCACATTCTCGACCTCGGCCGCAAACGGGGAATGTCCGGGTGGGTTCTGCATGTCGATCAGGCGGAGTTGCGCGAGTTGTTGCCCACGATCGGGCGCCAGATCGACCGCGACTATTACCGGGTGTCGTTGGCGCATGGACTTCCCGAACAGCCGCATGGAGCGCCGGTTCCCAAGGTCGACGAAGCGTCGCGCGAACTCGACACCATCGTCGGCGAGGGCTGGCAGTGGTTTCTCGGCCGCCCGGTCCCGCCACAATTTACATTCACCCGCGCATTCACTGCCCATGGCCATGCCGTGCGAGGCTATCGGCCGCCGGCGGCCCGACGCATCGCGTTTGCCGATGGCCCGAACTACCTGGGCTTTTTCGACGGGCGCGAGTGGCACCTGTTCCGGCGTGGACGGCACGATCGCGATGCTGAACTGTCGCTGCCGGCGTTGGCGGCGTTGGCGAACGAAGACGTCGGCCCCGGGCCCCTGTGCGCATCGACCAAGGTGATCGAGACATTGCAGCTCGAGTCGACCGAGGAAGCCACGACCTGGGACGTATTTCTGCGCTGTAACTGACTTGATTTTCGACGAATTGTGAGGTAGGCTGAGAGACCATGGTTGCAAGCATGACGGGTTTTTGCCGGGCAGAAAAGACCGACGAACGCGGCCGGGTGGTCGTGGAGTTCAAGTCGGTCAATCATCGTTTCCTGCAACTCGACTGCTACCTGCCGCTCGGCCAGAACTGGGCCGAACCGCTGGTGCGGCAGTTTTGTGAAGACAAGTTGTCGCGGGGCAAGGTCACGTTCCGACTCAATGTCTTCGACTACCGTGCCGCTCCCGAACTGCATCTCAACCACACGGGTGTGCGCCAGGTTCTCGACCTGGCCAAACAACTCGAAAGCGAAACCGGTCGCCCGGTTCCCTGTTCGCTCGACGGCATTCTCGCGCTGCCGGGCATGTTGCAGACCGAGACCTCGAGCGAAGATCAAGAGACGGCATGGGAGCGCATCCGCCCGGTGGTCGAGGCCGCGTTACAGGCCTTCGTCAAGGCCCGCCGCGACGAGGGCGCCCGACTGGCCCGTGATCTGTCGACCCGGCGCGATACGCTGCGGGCCAGCGTCGACGCGATCAAGACCCGTGTTCCCGAGTTCAAACAGGCCTTCAGTCAACGCTTCACCACCCGGATTCACGAACTTGCCGGCCAGGCCGGTTTCGAAGAAAGCCGACTCGCCACCGAGATCGCGTTGTGGACGGACCGCAGCGACATCAGCGAAGAGCTGACGCGGCTCGACAGCCACCTCGAGCAGTTCGCGCAACTGCTCAAAGCCTCGGGGCCGATCGGTCGCAAACTCGATTTTCTTTTACAAGAGTTGAATCGCGAGGCCAATACCGTCGGCAGCAAGATCGGCGATCTCGCGATCGTGCAACAGGTTCTCGAGATCAAGGGCGAACTCGAGAAGATTCGCGAACAACTGCAGAACATCGAATGACGAGGAACGCAACACGATGAAGGTGAAACTCCTGAACGTCGGGTTTGGCAACGTCGTCGTCGCATCGCGCATCGTCGCGATCGTCAGTCCCGGGTCAGCACCCATCAAGCGCCTGAAAGAAGACGCCAAAGAGCGGGGAATGCTGATCGACGCGACCTATGGCCGCAAGACCCGCGCCATCGTGGTCACCGACAGCAACCACGTCGTTCTGTCCGCCATCAATCCTGAAACTGCGGCGTTGCGCCTGCTGGGCAAGCGTGCTGCCGAGACCGACAGTGACGAAGAGATCGATCACGACGATGCCACCGACGAAGCCAGGGAGGCCGATTAATGCTCAACTTCAAATCCCGTGACGAAATTTTGCACCACATTCCCAACAAGTTCGATGCGGTCATGGCCATTGCCGAGCGCGTCAAGATGCTCGCCGACAACAAGAAGCGACTGATCGAAGAGAATGACGAGAACCTGATCAAAATCGCCATGGAGGAGATCGTCAGTGGCGCACTCGAGGTCGATATCGCGGAGTAACGGTGCTCCTGCGCGCACCGTTCTCTTGATCTTCGACCGTGGCCCCGTGGCCCGTGAGGGCCATGCGCTGTGGTCACTGTTTCTCCAGGCTGGGTGTCACGTGCGTGTCGGACTGACCGATGCGGCGGCGGCCTGGGTTGCACCAGGAAGTTTTGTCAAACCTGCGTGCATTCCATCTGAAGGCGCCGGACACTCCCGCGAAACCACCGGACCCAAATCGACCGTCGCATTCAACGATGCGGCGGTCGATTGCGCTTCGTCGCCGGCCATTGCGCCCCGGGCGGTCGATCTGGTCGTGATCCTGGGCGCTTCACCGCAAACCCTGCGACGGTATCTCGATGGCGAACGCACCGGCCAGACGCAATCGTGGCTGAACCAGCGCCACCGTCAGCGGCGACTCCTGCTCTGCCCCGAAGCCCTCTATTCACCCGCTTTGCGGGCCGAGATGGCCGCCCGGGGGTGGCAGATCGATGCGCCAGCGGACGGCACCGTGCCCGAGGGTCTCTACGATCGCGTATTCTCGGACACGATCAAGGGTTGGTGTCGCGCCGCCCAGTTGCACGACGTGCAGGTCACTTTGACCCACTCGTACCCCGAAGCCCTGCGCGAGGTGGCGCCAACCCACGCCGCTCTGCGACAGGCATGGCTGCAGGAACTGGCCGCCAACGGTTTCCCGACCCCACGCGAGCAACACAGCCATACATTCGATGCACATTTCGATCGAACCGCGGCAACCGCCGACCGATCGAGGCAAAACGACGACCTGGCGGCAACAAATACGGGCACGACCCAGCGACAGGTGCGTATCGAGACCTTCGGCGGTCCTTTCCTGTTGCCCACCAAAGGACGACGGGCGCCGCAGTGGTCGGTCGACGGCCCCTGGCCGACCGATGACGCGCTGTCATATTTACGAGTGCAATACATTCATCCGGTCACCACAGAGGAGGCCATTGCCGCGCTCGTGGGCCGCGGCACCTGGGCGGTGCGCAGCGACGATCATGGCGACATCACGGTGTGGCACCCGGTCGATGGCCCACGGGTACTGCCCAACCTGCCCGAGCGCACGGCGTTGGCCCGACTCGTCGAACTGCTGGCGGCAACGCTGGCCGCGACGCCCGATCCGTGACCGCTCGCCTGCCTGGTGGCAGTCCGGAGCGGGAAAACCCCACCGCAGACGACGAACGCAATCCCCAGACCGCCCCCATTTTTCTCGATGTCGGCCTGCCGTTGCCGCTGGCTCCCTTCACCTATCACCTGCGACCGGAACTGCTCGACATTCCGGTGGCGCCGGGGTGCCGTGTCCTCGTGCCGTTTCGCGGTCGGCCGGCGGTCGGCTTTGTCGTCGACGTCCACGATCGCCGACCCGAGTTCGCAACGCAACCGATTCTCGAGCTGCTCGATCCCACCCCTTTGCTCGACGAGACCCTGCTCGGGCTCGCGCGCTGGCTGGCGGAGCACGCGCTGTGCAGCCTGGGCGAAGCGCTCAATGCCATGATTCCCGGGGGCATCAAGCGGCGGGTGCGCCGATTGCTGAGTGTGCGTGCCCCGAGCGCAGGGATGCGCGATGTGGGCCGCTGGCGCCCGGATGGCGGGCACGCG
>CAZADH010000117.1:11246-17570 GCA_964483805.1 uncultured bacterium | reverse complement strand
GTCGAAAACAACCAGGCCACGTTGGCGGCAAACACGCAGGCAATCTCGACCAGTTGCCCAGGCCAGCGAGGCAACGGTACTGTGTCGTTGACGGTGCCGGTGTGGGTGTCGAAGACGAAGGCCACCTGCACCTGCCCAGCGCGATAGAAGCCGAGGCCAAACTCGGCGCCCACCCAGAAACGGGTCAGGTTCGGCAGAAAGCTGCCCAGTGCACGGGGGCCCGCCGCGAGCGGACTGCCGGGGACCATGGGGGCTTCGTGCCACAGGGTCCCCCCGGCCAGGCGAAAGGTGGCGCCGTCGACGCAGGCGAACTGGGGGACGCCGTCGACAACATCGACCGGTAGCCGTTGCGTGGGTTTCCCGGTGGCGTCGAGGGCCACGACTTCATTGCCGTGACCGATCCAGGTGGTGGTGCGATCGAGCCAGAAATGCAGGCGGCGGTCGTCGGGGCCGGCAAGCACGGTTCGGCCATCCTCGCGATCCCACCGGCCGGATCCCGCGTGATTGGTGGTGCTGTCGTGCACGAGATAATGCAGTTTCCCGCCGAGCACGACCGCCGTGATGATGCGGCCGGCGGTGGTGAACAGTGTCGTGCCGGTGAACGCGCCGTGGACGGCGGTCGGCGCCGGTGGTGCAACGGTGCGGTTCGACCCGGCGTGACAGAACGGGCAGAGCAGGCGGGCGTGAGCGGCCCCGCATTGTGTGCATTTAGTGTGACTCATGGTCAGCAGCAGGTGTGTCGGCGCTTCGCTGCTGCCAGTGCCAAGAAAGACGCGGTCGAAGTGGGCGAGCAGGTCGTCGGGCAAGGTCTCGAGCGGTGCCGCATGGCGTGGATAGCAGACCTCGGGGTGCCACACCGGCAACCGGGCGGCGGCGCGCTGTTCCGGAGCGATTCTGCGACTCGGCCGCGGGGGGCGGTGCACGCCGCCAAACGGGTGCACGCCGAGCAGCGCTTCGAATAGCATTATATTGTATGCATACCAGTCGCTCTCGGCATCGAACACGAGGTGGCCGCCGGTTGCGGTTGCCGCCAGGCGGGGATCGAGATAACGCGCGGTGAACACCGGGCACGGAAACGGCCCGAACTGAAAGCTGTCGGCGTCGATAACCCAGGCCTCGTCACCGCGCACGAGAATGTTGAGATCGTTGACGTCGCCCAGCACCACGCCGGCCCGGTGCACCCCGGCCACCGTCTGGGCCAGGTCGATGAAGACCTGGCGCCGTTGCGAGGCTCCGGCGAAATCGCGCCACGCGTCGCGCGCGCGTGCCAGAACCTCGGCGTCGCGCACCAAGACCATGACGTAGCCGATGACGCGTGTGCCGTCGCGGTTGGTGACCAGCTTCTGCGGCCGCACCACATGGGTCGGCAACAGAGTCGGAAAATGGCGCAGTTTCTGCTGGTGCAGGTCGAGACGCTGGGTCGCGGCCGCCTGCAACGCCGGCATGCCGGTGAAGTCAGGGTGGTCGGGACCCTTGAACAACTTGATCGCGGTGTCGGCGTCGAGCGCGTAGACATCGGCCTCGCCGCCCTTGCCGATGGCCCGCGCCGGATCGAGGCGGATCCGCTTGCCGTCAACATAGACGTCCATGGTCGGCCTCCTCGCGGTCGGGGTCCTCGCAACGACGCACGAGCAGAACCGTGGTGTCGTCGTGCAGGGGAGGGTGGTAACGTGTCATACGATGTGTTTCTGTTTCAACCGATGAACGCGGCCGATTCAACACTGTCAACGTGCGTCGCAGTCGATCGGGATTCGCGAAATGGCGTGGATCGGCCACCCACTCGGCGACGGTTGCGTCGCGGTTGGATCCCAGTCCATCGATGCCGTCGGTGGCGAGCACTGCCGTCTCGACTGCGGCCGTCGGGCGAATGTCGAGCAGGGTCCAGAACCCGGCGGCCGGAATCGGCAGAGGCGTTGGCTCACGTGGGCGGTCTGGCGCAGAGGTGTCCGGGCACTCCAGGTGATAGCCAAGGTAAGGCGGGCGGTTGTCGGGGAACGGGCCGAGTTGCTGCCAGGCGCCGTTGATGGCAACAGAACCGTCGCCGTGCGCGAACATACAACATATTGACGGTGTCGCCACGAAACCCAGCACCGTAAACAGCAGAGTTTCAGGCACCATGCGCCGGGCGTCGGCGGCGGCAACCTGTGCCAGTGTGCCCAGCACCTGGTGGCAGGCTTCGTGCAGGAGCGGCGCCATCCACTGATGCCCGGTGCCGGACTCGATCGAAGAGGGAGCCGACGACAACAGGCGGTGCAGCGTCGCCGCGAACAGTCGGGCTCCGAGCTGGGCGCCCACCTCCGAGGCGAGGCCCGAACCGCAACCATCGCAAACGATACCGACAAGCGCAGTCGCATCGTGGATGACGGCAACGGCGTCTTGGTTGTTGCGGCCGGCAACGTGGTGGTCGGTGCCAATGACCGTGGCGGCAGCCACGGCGAAGCGGGCGGTCGGGAACGAACGCGGCGTGGTTGTGTCGATCGATGGTTCGCCACCGGTGTTGCCGCCGACCCCTGGCAGGATGATCATGGTTGCCTCCCCCAATCGCTTGTCGTTGTCTGTGACGCTTTTTTTGTGTTCTTCTGACACTAAGTATAGTGTCGATTCAACACGATGTCAAGTGTCCAGTGCGATCGGCTGTGGAAGCGGCCTTGCATGGTTTGCCCGCGAGGGTTGCGAGGTTGGCCGATAGGGGGCGGGCAGTACAGACGACCGGTGTCGAGCCGATGATGGTCCGGCGCTAGAGGTCGCGCATCTCCTGCAGTTCGTACAATGGGAAAGTGCGGGTGCGACCTTTGATATCGACGCGGGCGATGAACTGCACCCGCGCCCGACCGCGCAGGAGACGTAAGGTGGCCGGGGCAACGACGATCTGCGTGGTGGCGGCCCGGTGTGCCTGCCCTTTGAAACGCGAGGCGAGGTTGACGGCGTTGCCGATCACCGAGAAATCAAGGGTGCCGCGACGCGAGCCGATCCGGCCCGAGAGCACAGAACCACTGGCGATGCCGATCTCGGGGATGCGCGGCCCGGTGGCCCCGGCAATGGGGGCGAGCAGTTCGGGCAGTTGTCGGCGCAGGGCCAGGGCGGCATGGACGGCTCGCACCGCGTGGTTCTCGGCGTCGGGCCGGTCGCGAAACACGGCCATCAAGGTGTCCTCGACAATTTTGTCGAGGCTACCGCCGTGGCGCCGCACGATGGTGGCGCCAGCGGCGAGCAGCGTATCGAGCACCTGCACGGCCGTTTCCGCCGGAGCGTTGGTGACCCAACTCTTGAATCCTTGCAGGCCGGCGAAGACGACGGTGACCTCGGTCAGTTCGCCGCCCGGGGCCAGGTTCTTCTCGGAATCCTCGCGCACGGCGGTGAGGACCTCATCGGACACGAAATGGGCCAGTTCGTCGCGGTGTCGCAGCACCTGAATGAGGCCGGCGAAGGTGACGCCCAGGTCGCGCAGTTCCCGGCCGCCGCCAATGTCGACCTTGTCGGGATAGCGGCCGTCGGCAACCTCGGTGGCCACGTGAGCGAGGCGAAGAACCGGGTCGTGGAAGGCCTGGTTCATGGCGGCGAAGACGGCGAGAACAAGCAATACAATATAAATCATGAGTCCGCACCAGGTGGCAGCCGAATCGGCGCGTTGCGGGGCCTCGGCCCAGGTGAGAATGAGGGCTGGCATACGCGGCAGACGAAGGGCCGAGACGAGGGCCCGCCGGTCGGCGTTGACGCGGGAGAAGGTGATGGTCTCACCCGGATCCGGCCAGGCATCGATCAGGCGGACGAGCGGGCGGCAGGCCCCGGGGTCGCCCTCGTCGAGGACGGCGGGCATGCCGGTTTCATCGTAGCGGTCGGTCGAGAGCACGGCGACCCGCAGTTGCCATTCCTCGAGGCGGTCGTGCAGCGACTGCAGCAGCGGTCGGTGCTGGCGCAGAAAGTGGTCGAGAATGTCGCTCTCGTTGAAGCGGACGAGGAGTGCGATGGTGGTGCGTGCACCATTGGGGCCAATCGACCCGTGGACGGGGAGGGCGGCGAGGTAGTGGTCCTGGCCGAGAACCCGGTAGGGCATGATCCGCCCGGGGCGCGCCAGAAAGTCGCCGACGCTGTTGAGATCGATCTGGATCCCAAGGAGCGAGCTGTCGCTGGCGAACCCAGGCAGGTTCTGGGCCGCCTGCAGTCCACGGGCGTAGGTGCGGGCCACCTCGGCCATGGCGGTCTCGATCGAACGAGGCTCGGGGCGCAACTCGCGCTGGGTGAGGATGAGGTGAAAAGTCTGCCCATCAGCGCCCAGGCCGAACACGTCCTGCACCGGCAGCTCTGCCAGCGTGGTGCGGATACGTGGGCGCAATATGTCGTATTGCAGTTCCGATCCGGTCAGCCGGTCACCGGCAACCATGAGTTGTTGCCCGAGATCGACGATGTGTTGGCGCACCAGCCGGTCGAGCACCTGTTGGCCGAACTGCAGCCGCGACACGACGGTGCGCAGGATGCGGCTCTCCTGGGATTGTCCGTAGATGAACAGGCCGACGGTGAGGAGGAGCACTGGGAAACAGGCGGCAACCAGGCTGCCCAGAGCGATCTTGTGCGCCAGTCGCGACGAAGTGCCGAACCCGTACAGCCCGAGGTGGAGAAACAGCACGCCGCCCAGCAGGACCATGGCGGTCAGACCGGAGCGGCATGCGCCCAGGTGTGGGTGCCACGGATGCTCGAGGGCCGCCGCTGCGATGCGGACCGTGAGCACGAATCGCTCGGTACCGGATCGGGAGTGGAAGGTGCCGCGGCTGGCGAGCAGGTGGGAGAACCACGGACCGGGACGTCCGACCATCACCCGTCCCGTCGTGGTGTTGACCGTGATCGGCAGCGCCCCATCGCGCCGCATCCAGCGCTTGCCTTGTTCGGCGGCGACGATGTGCCAGCCCCGCTGGAGTCCTGGGGTGAGTGACCGACGAGACACCTCCTGCAGGATGGCGCGGGCGGCGAGATCGCGTTCCCGCACGACCACCAGACAGCCGCCGGCGATGGGGGCATCCCCGCTCGTTCCCACAGTAAATACATGGTAATACACATAGATGCGGCCCCCGCCGAAACGGGGACTGATCAAAACGGCACACCGCCCCGGCACGACCTGGGCGCGCACCACGTCACCGAGAGTGAGAGCCAGAAAGCTGCGCGACGCTGCGGTGTCGCGCCGGACCGTGGCGATCTCGGCGCCGTCCCGATTTTTCCTGGCAGAGGCGGAGCGTCGGAGGTGTTGCTGGTTGGCGACGGCCATGAACCGCAGCAGGGCCCGGCGTGGCAGCGGTTCCGGCCAGTCGGACCGCTGGTGAATCCAGCAATCGCCGGTGTCGGGGCCATGCCAGGCCACACCCAGCACCGGTACCCCGGCCCGTCGTTGCAGGTGACGCCAGAGGTCGCGCCGGGCACCGGGGTGCACGCAACGGGCGAGTAGGGTCGTTCCCGATCCGCTGGTTGACCACAGCTCGCGCAGGGTGTCGCCCAACCGGCGTTCGACATAACCGGGGGTCTCCAGTTCGCGGCGGAAGGCCTCATACTCCTGGGTGAGCAGGCCGGTGCGATCGATGCGCAGTCGGTCTTCTTCGAGCGCGACGCCGCGTTGGATGGTGACCCACAAGAGCAGCGCCGGGGCGAGCACGAAGGTGAGCCACCCGCAAAATGCCAACCAGAGCGGGGGTCGGCAGTCTGCCCGCGAAACCGGCGTGGCGTGGCCGCTCACAACGTCACCTCGATCCCGGCATCGTTGGGCGCCATCCCGGGCACCGGGCCAATCCGGGCTGAGACGGGCAGAAGGTCGGCAAGTCGTGGTGCCACGACGATGCGGGACTGGTGGCAGAGAGCACTCTGTGCCTCGAGGCGGGCGGCGTCCCGCACCGGCGGACCGATGACCGTGAACTCGCGGCGGCCGTCGGTGCCCCCCAATTCGACCGACAACACCGGGCCGCCCGCGAGACCGATGCCGTTCTCGATGGTGAAAAGGCCGGCAAGCGTGCGGGTTTCGTTGAACCGGGCCAGAAAGCGGCGCATGTCACGGGCCGCGGCGAGCGCGGGTTCGATTGGCAGACGGCCGGCGGCGTCGGCATAGAACACGGCGACGATGGCGTCGCCGATCAGCTTGAGCACCGTGCCGCCGTGCCGGGCGATCGCGTCCTCCATGCCCGTGAAGTAGTCGTTGAGTGCTTCGACGAGGCGGTCGGGCGCCACCTGCTCGCTGAGCATCGTGAACCCGCGGATGTCGGCGGCAAGAATGATGGCCGCAGTGGTCTCGCGCGTCTCACGTCCGTCACTCCCGCCGTCGCGGGTGACCCGCTCGAACAGCCGCCC
>CAZADH010000117.1:4682-11236 GCA_964483805.1 uncultured bacterium | reverse complement strand
GGCAGAAACCGGCGCAGTCGCTCCCGCTGTTGGACGGCCTCGGCCATGCGATTGAAGGCGCCGGCGACCACCGCGAACTCATCGGTCGAGGCGACGGTGACCCGGGCCGCCCACGCACCACCGGCCAGAGTGCGCGAACCCTCGGTCAGGGCGCGGATCGGATCGAGGAAGAGATACGAGAGCATGTCGGCCATGAGCAGGGCGAGAACAAAGGAATACAATGTAAATAGTACCAGTGCCGGCACGCCGAAATGCCAGACCCAGGCCGGCAGAGTGACACGTACGGTCGCCGCGACCGAGAAGAAGCTGGCGCCGGCGCGTTCCCAGAGCTGGACCAACCAGCCGTCGGCAGTCTGGCGGCGGATCACCGCCGATACCCGGTTGCGTGACTGCTCGTCGAGCATGCTGCTCAGGTCGCGGTCGAAAGCGGCCTGAGCCGGCCACGCCTCGTTCTTGTTGCCGATGATGACCATGGGAAATACTGCGTATTTCGTTTCGGCATACGGACTGTTCAAACCGACGTGAAGTGGGAAGTGCGCGGTTCCCGCGCAGCGGTTCAAAAACATGGTCGGAACCTTGTATGAGTGCAGGCGAAAGAGGCCCACGGCGCGGGGCGGCGAGGAGGCCGTGTCACCAATGACCATGAAGCTCATGCGCTGGTTTTCGGCCAATGAGAAGATGTGACGGCTGAGCAGGCTTTCCTGGGCCAACGAGAGATTGGCCTGATGGAGTTGCCAGAAGTCGTCGATGACGTCGTCCCGCAGCAGATCCCGGGTCTCGGACATTTGTTTCTCGTTGGGGCACAGGCCGGTGATGAGGGTGCGGCCGACCGCAGAGTGGAACTGATCGGTGCCGTCGCTCGGGCGGCGCGGCCACCACCGTTGGCTGCCGTCCCGCAGCACCAGGCAGCCGCTGTCGAGCGCTTTGTGCACGCTTCTGATGCGATCGAGCATCACGCGCCAGTCACCGGTCTGGCTGACCACCGACTTCTGCAGGGCGCGTTTCATCCGCCAGGTGATGAGAAGTGTCTGATCCTCGGTCTCGCGTAAACGTCCGGCCAGATATTGCGCGTGTTGGCGCGCCTCAGCGAGCAGGTGCTCCGGCAACTCCCGTTCGAGATCTCGGGCCAGCGAAACCGTGAGCACACCCAGAGTGGCGAGGGGCAACACCACCACCAGTGCGACCATTGCGATCAGTTGGTGGCGCACACCGAGCGTCGGCAGTGCCCGCGCCTGTCGCCAACGCCAGATGCCCAGACCCAAGGCCAGCGCGCTGATCAGACCGACCAACTCGAGTCCCTGGTGTGCCTTGGCAAACAGTTGCGCGCTCGGGTCGCGCACGATCGCCATCTCGATACAGGTGCCGCTGCCGGTTTGGGATCCCGCCGTCGAAATCGCGTCGGGGGGCAGCGCACCGACGAACGACAGCGCGTGGTCATGGCGCCGCATCCCAAGGGCCATGCCGTCCGGGCGATCGATCAATCGCCGTGCGATGGTCGTGGTGGTTGTCGCTTCGACGGCGAGGGCCGAGGCCAGCACCCGTTCGCGCGACAACGACTGGTCGGCGATGATCGAGAGGTAGTTGCCCATGACGGAACACGGGTGTCTCGCCATCGAGAGCAACTCGCGATGGCAAGCGTAGATCCGCTGGCCGCCCAGCAAATCGGAGTATCCCTGATGGATCTCGCCCGACAGGGCGGAGTTCCAGAACTCCCCAAACACTTCACGGCCAACCGTGGTGCGAAACTCCTTGAATGAGGAGAAGCCGAAGCGCCGGGCGACATCGGTCCGGTCTATCAACTCATGGGCGGAGGAGGCGATCCAGCGGTAGGTCGCATCGATCACGCCCAGCCAGGCGAGCATGGTCACCAGTCGGTGCATCTTCTCGGGTCCGATCCTGGCGGCGAACCCGGGCTCGGCACTCCACCAGACCTGCCGCAGATCGCAATCGGCAGCGACGACGATGAGCGGACTGGAACCGATCTCCTGTTCGAGCCGCCGCCGGCGGCGCTCGGCGAAGCCTGCATCGATGATGCGTGGATCGACCCCGGAGGGTGTCGGGCAGATCTCGCCATTCGTGGGATGCAAGAGACCCTCGTCAAGGTCGAGTCGCCTTTGCAGCCGCCGCAGGTAGTCGACCGGATCGAGTCGGCGAAAGAAATCCTCTTGCGCGGTCAGCAACGCCTGACGGTCATTGGCGTCGAGATAGTCGCGTTCTTGCTGCGCCAGGGTGCCGAGGCGCACCCACAACGCCGGCCACGGCAACGCCAGCAACAACAAAAGCCCGACGACTGGCCAGGTGGAACGCTGCGTCGGTTGTGCAGGGCCGTCAGTATTATGAGGGTGCTCGGACACGAAAGCTCTCGCTGTGAAGGCGAACCGCGAACGATGGCTCGACTTGTTACATAGGGTATCATAGAGGGAGGCTTCCGATTGGTCCTCTGTCTGGTGAAACTGCGTAAATACTTAAGATGTATATCATGCGCCCTGGCTCCTCGTTGCCGAGGAGGGTCATGCAGGAGATCGAAGTCGATGGACAAACAAGCACTGCTGCCCTGGTTGGTCATCGTGTGTCCGCTGCTGGTCATCTTACTGTGGTGTGCGGTGGTCTTACTGCTGTCGGTACTGAGTGGCTGGCGAGCCTTGGCCCGGCACTACCCGGCGCGTCCCGAGGACCTGGGCTCGGTGCCCCGCTATCGTATGCGTTCGGCCCGATTCGGTTGGACTGACTACACCGCGATACTCCAGATTGCCTGTCTCGAGGATGCGTTCGTCATCGGCGTGTTGGTGCCGTTCCAACTGGGGCATTCCCCGTTGCGGTTTCCCTGGTCCGAAATGACTGTGTCCCGGTGTCGGGGCTTTTTCCGGGCCGGTTTTCGGATACAGCTTCGTCGGGTGCCGGGGGTGACCATTGATCTCTGGGTCCGCTCTGGTGACCCGCTCGAGGCCGAGTTTGTCAGACGGTTTCCCGATCTGGGCTGAGCGGGCGGCCGGCATGGCCGCGGCGAAACTTTCGTTTGGTTTTTCGCCGCGATGCGGTATAATCCGGGGCCATGAGCCAGGAGATCTACTACTTTGTGCTGGCGTATCTGGTCGGTGCGATTCCCACCGGTCACATCGTCGCGCTGTTGAGCGGTCGGGGCCCGTTGTTCGCCGAGGGACACCGCCGAAACCCCGATCTGCACGAAGTGTTTCGGCTCCTGGGTTTTCGCCTGGCCCTTATGGTCACGATCATCGATGCCCTCAAAGGGCTGTTTGTGGTCTGGCCGTTGCTGCACCTGATGCTGCACCTCGACGAGAACACGCCCGGCAAAGACTGGCACCTGATCAGTATTGCCGCTGCCCTGGTCGTCATCGGCCATTGCCATTCGCTGTTCCTCGGGTTCAAAGGCGGTCGCGGTCTGGCGACGATGTTCGGCGTCGTCGCAGCATTGATGCCGTGGCCGGCGGTGATCTGCTTCATCCTGTGGGCCGGGCTCTCGTTCTGGGGATTGTCGACGAACCCCGGTGCGCTGTCGGCTGCCGGTGCCCTGCCGCTCGTGGCGCTGCCGTACCTGTGGTTCTTCCGGCCCGAACGGTTTGACTACCTGCTGGTCGTGGCGTTTCTCGCCCTGTGGGGCCTGTGGGAAAGCCGCGAGAGTCTGCGGGGATACATGGGCCACGCGAAAGCGCAACGCTCCGAGCCGCCAGTCGAGATCATTGCCGCGGCATCAACCAACGCGGCGGCGGTTCCGCCCGGTGACGCCCAACCCAAATAGGGCGGGTGGCGCCGTCGGCCCTCACGGCCGATAGTCGATCACAAACTCCCCCGGACGCACCGACAGACCAAACTGGGGCGGTGGGTTCTCGCCGAGAAACAGCTTGGTGAAAAACGCCTGGGCCTGGGGTTCGACCTGGGTGAACGGCGGCCTTGGCGTAATGCTGACGCGGCCCAGGCGGCGGAACTTGTCGAAGAACATATTTACGTTGTAAATAGACAAGACCATGCGGCAACTCTTGCCGAACACATACGAGTTCATGCGGCCTCCGCACGACCGCACCCGTTTCTCGACGGTGCCGATCGCGACGCCGAACAAGCCGATGGCGTCGGCCGGGGCCGTCAGGTGGTTGTCGAACATCGGATCGTAATGCATCAAACCGTTCTGCCCGGTGCCGGACGCGAGGCCCGACATGGTCGGGCCGGAAGCGGTGCTGGTTGGCGTCGGGCTGGTTGTCGGCATGCCGACGGCGCCGCCCAGCGGTGTCGCCGTGACGGGTTGGCCGCTGCCGGTGCCGCTCGGCCCGCGCAAGACGCCGAGGGCTTGCTGGCGCAAGGACTCCGCGAAGGCGCCGGCCTGCGTGCGCGGGTTGCCGGCTGCGGCCGGTTGCGAGGTGGACGGGGCTGTGCCGGGCAGCGACGGGATCTGGGCCGAGAGCGGCAGGGCCCATCCGAGCAATGCCGCGCCGACCAGCGCGCATGCGGCGGTCGATCGGCGTGGGCGTCGGGTCGCGGTAGACAATTTCGGCATGCTCCTTCGGCGAGGCGTTGACATACAGAATATCACAAAAAGACTACGCCCCTCGACCCGGGCGCCGACGCGGTCGTCCGCGCAGGGGCAAGAGGCGCAGTATGGACAGAGATGCGCGCGTGCCGGTGTTACTTCGGCAGGTACTCCAGAATCATGGCCAACGCCGGCAACAGGATCGAACCGACCATCGCCTCACCGGCAATCATGCCCGACGCCAACGGGGCGCCGTAGGTCGCAAACGAGCCGTCTTTCTCGGGAGAGAACCGGCCCCAGACGGCCGCAAACACGCAGCCAATCGCGATGCCGATGTTGAGTGACGGGGGCAGGATCAAGGCGAACCCGAAGGCGGCCGGAATCGGCACCCACCAGAACACGCACTGCTCGTTGCCATCGGCGTCCTTGCGGGTAACCGCCCGCAACAGTTCGAAAATGATGCCGATGAAGATCGCGATGATCGAGGCGGTCAGCGCGCCGCGTGGCAGGAAGCTGATGCCTTTCTCCATGACGATCGCCAACGTGGCAATCTTCAACCCGGTTGGCGCCGACAACTGGCCCGGGTTCAAGCCGATGCCGTAGGTGTGCTGCAACATGTTGAACGCCAGCGGTGTCAGCAGCGCCGCCACCGGAATGATGATCAACTGCGCCAAAATCAACGTCGTGAACTTGCCGCCCAAGCGCCGGGCCACCCAGAACGAGGGGACCACGTTCTCGGCAGCGGCCTGCGGGCTGGCGCTCACATAGGCGGCGGCGAGGTTCGAGCGAATCTGCGCCGGCCACAACAACCCGAACAGGAACTGCGTTGCGTTGGCCATCAGCGACACCGGACCCGAACCGGTGATACCCAAAACGCGCAGGCCGGCCACGATCAACAACGGTTGAATGGCGACGGCCAGCAGCACTTCCGTCATGGGCATCGAAAAGAAGCTACTGGTCAAAACCACGAGGATGATGACGCAAACGGTGATGCCGGCCACCGGCCACCAGAGCGGCACTTCCTCATCGGCCAACGAGGGTTGCTCTTCCGTGGTGTCGTGGTCCTTGCGGGCCAACAGGTTCTGGACCACCGGGATGATCACACTGGTCACGGCGGCGGCCACCATCATCGCGGTGGCGGGCCACATCATCCATTGCACCACGTATTTGAAATGGGACCCGGCCTGCAAAAACTCCATGGCCTTGCCGCCATTGGCGGTCAGGAAGGCGACCGCATCGGCCTTGGCTTGACCTTCGAGGCCCCCGAAGTCCTTCATGAGTGCGAGACACTTGTCGAAATGCTCGGCGGCCACACCCGACAACGCGGCGAGGCGCCCGACCGTTTCACCAAAGACGTTGACGATGTAGGTGCCCAGCAGGCCGGAAAGCCCGACCGACAGCGGCACGAGCATGCCGATGCCCAGGGCCGCCATCTCGAGACCGATGGCCATGTTGAGCGCGGCATTGCCGACGATGGGCGGGATCACGCCGAGCCCGTCGCGCAGGAAGACGAGAAAGCCCGAGACGCCGGTGCTGGTGGTGAGAATATCGCGGCGGATCTTGGTCGACGCCGTCGCCGATGGATCGGTGAGCGTCTGGGCCACGCTGAGCGTCGCCTTGCTCGCCGGCCACGGCAGCGACCGATCGCGCAGCACCGAGTTTCTCGGCACGATGCCCATGAACACGCCCAGGTAGGCTGACACGAGCAACCACAACACCATCTGCCAGTAACTCGGATTGAAGTCGATGTTGCGATTGAAGACCGTTTGAATGTAGAAGAACGCCGCCAGGATGACGACCATGAAGGCGATGCCCTGCACGATGCCGATCATCGTCTGGATGATATTGAGCTCGATCGCGAGTTCCTTGCTGCTCATGCGATTGCTCAAGACGTAGGCGGCGAGGAACATGCCGCCCATGGTCAGATCGACGCTCTGCCCCAGTTTCAGAGTGACATACGGGGTCGCCACCGTGGCGATGGTACAAAGCACGGCTCCCAGTGCAAGCAGTCTCCAGTTCAGGCCATTCATGTCGATTCTTCAACCAACCGATATTTTGGTTGAGGCAATCGTTC
>CAZADH010000117.1:281-4672 GCA_964483805.1 uncultured bacterium | reverse complement strand
GTCGATTCTTCCTTGTTTCGTCGGCAATGCCGGACTCTTGTCGGGCTGAATACTACCCGATCGGGGGGCAATTGACCAGCGGCGTTTTACTTTCCGGTCGCGTGGCGGGCCGACCGGGGCGCGTTTTGACTTGGTCAGACCCCGATGCTATGATCGGCGCGGTTTCTGCACCCGAAGTCAACTCAGGAGGGCGGGCCGCTGCCCGCAATCAATCAATGAATCATGAACTGAACGGCAAGCGTGTGGTCATTCTGCTCGCGGCGAAATACGAAGACGACGAAGTGACGGGTCCGGCCCGCTTTCTTGCCGACCGTGGCGCCGAAGTGCGCTACGTTGGTCTCGAGAAGGGCCAGTGTCACGGCAAGAAAGGCACCGCCTGTGTCGAAGTGCAGCACACCGTGGCCGAGATTGCCATCGATGACCTCGATGCGCTGGTCATCCCCGGTGGGGCGGCTCCCGAAGCGTTGCGCCAGCATGCCGGGGTGTTGCGCCTGGTCACCGAAGCGATGCGCCAGGCCAAACCGGTGGCGGCGATCTGCCACGGACCCCAGGTACTGGTGTCGGCCGGCCTGCTTCGTGGTCGCAAACTGACGGCCTATGCAGGAATCCGCGACGATCTCATCAATGCCGGCGCGCACTTCGTCGATGCTGCGGTGGTCGTCGACGACAACCTGATCACCTCGAGAACCCCGGCCGACCTGCCGCAATTCAACGCGGCGCTGCTCGAGGCGGTGCGCCGGTTCGATCCCCAGTTCGCCCCCTGGGCGGCGGCGGCGCCGTCCGAGGTCCTCGAGATGGCCATCTACAAAGAGGTGCAGGCGCAGCGGCGGTATGCCGAGATGGCGGCCCATTGCCAAGACAAGTTGGCCAAGGCCAAGTTCAAGTATCTTGCCGAGACCGAGCGCGGTCACCGCGAGCAGCTCGTGGCCGGGTACATGCAAATGATGGGTGGCAAGAAGCCGCGGCCGAAGCCGATCGGGGTCGACAAACCCCCGGTCGAGGTGGCGGCGACGAGTAATCTTGACGTTGTATTGACATACGCGATTGCCGAGGAACAGGCGAGTCACCAGTTGTACACCTTCCTGGCCGGACGGGCCCGTACGCCCGAAGTACGCCGGGTGTTTCAGCAACTGGCCGACGAGGAGCAGGCGCACAAAATGCTGCTCGAACAGGAGTTGACCCTGCGCGCCGGCCGGGCGCCGGCGTCGTCGTTCGAAGAAACGCCGTGGTTCGCCAAGGACGAGTGGTGACACGGCGGCGGTGATCCCCCTCCAGGGGATCAACAAACCCAAGCAAACGCCGATGTACGGCTGAATCCACATGTCATCCTCCGGGATGCCCGCCGAGGCGGTCGTGAATCCCTCCGGTACCTGTCTCCGGGGGGATTCGCGTCATTCCCGGCGCCTGACCGCCCCACTGCTCGGCCTGCTCCTCGTCCTCGCGGGGTTGTTGCCGCTACTGCCGGTCGAAGCCGCGCGCATGCCACCCGTCCTCTCCGGCGATGGCACGATTGTCGATGTGCTGCGCGACCGGGGTGGCCATGTGTGGCTGCTCGACGGTTCGGGCACGCTATCCCTGTTTGACCCCCATTGGGTTCCCGTCGGTTTGCCCGGGGATGCGCCGATCCTGCCCGGCGCCGATCGCATCTGGGAGCATCCGCGCGAGGGGCTGGTGGTGTTGGCCAGTGACGGGCGCGCGTTGTGGTGGCGGGCCGATGGCTCGACGGCGTCGGTGCCGTGCCCACTGTCCTGGCCGACGCCGGGGCGTTGGGTTTCGAAGGCGCAGCGACGCTACTGGCTGGGCGACGACGGTACGGCGATCGGCCTGGGCGAGCGTGGTTTCGAGACGATCCTGCCGCGGGCCGTCCTCGGCGGCATGAAGGTCATGGGCGCGTTGCCGCTGGGTGCCGGCCGCACCCTGGCCATGCTGAGCAACGGCGCCGTTGCTTTTCAACAGGGCCGCGGTTGGCGCGCCACCTCGGTTTTTCCGCCGCCGCCGGTGGTAGTGGGGGCCGACGGCGATGGGCGGCCGCTGCTGTTGGCGAGCAATACTGTGTATTACTGGGAACGCGGCCGTCTGGCCCAGGGCCAGGAGATTCTCGCTCCCGACGGTGCCGAGTATGCCTTCGACGGGCGCGGCGATCTGTGGTTCGCCGCCGGGACGACGGTCGGCCGGGCCTGGTCGGCAGGCGGGCGCGACAGTGTCTCGTTGCGCCTGGGCGCGGCCGTGCGGCGTCTGCTGCCGCTCGAAGATGGGGTCGCTGCCGTACTCGATCGTGGTGCCGTTGTCCTCGACGATGCCTGGTTTCAGCCGCGGCCACCGATTCATCATGAGTGTTATGCCGCCGCATGGGGCATCATCGGTTCGGGAACTGTTCTCGATCCGACGACGGTGATCTATTCAGAGACTGCGACACGGGCATCTCTCGTGGCATCCACGCCGGAAGCTGTTGTCCCGGTGACGGTCGACGAGCCGCCGGCGGGGATGGCGATCGCTTCGGCGGGCACAAAAGTGTCGGCTCGTCGGCGTTCCCTGGTCACGCTGTTGACCTTGCCGCGGTTGTTGCGCCCCGGTTTTCAGTATCTTGCCGTCTACCCTTTGCAGAACCAGTCGCACTGGATCGTCGCCGACTGGTTGCCGCCACCGCTGGGCACCGAGACCTCGCATCTGCTCGTGTGCACGCCGGGCCCGGGGTTGGTTGCCCTCATGGGCGGGTGGTGTCCGGGCACGCCGACGGCGCGACTGCACGCGCTGTCGACCCCGGCCGGCGCGTCGGCGCCGCCGCCGGGCGTCACCGTGACGATGCCGGTCGATGTCGACGAGTTACCGGGCCTGGTCGCCACGGCCGGTCTCGTGACGGTTGCTGCGGCCACGGGTTCGGCGGCTTGGCGTCAGGATTGGCGGCTGTTGCCCGATTACGACCTCGGGGGGGGCGTGTTCGTCGGTGGTGCCACCGAGGGTGCGCCGTTGCGGCGGTGGCGTATCGGCCCATCGCCCGCGGCAACACGGGCCTGGCGGCGCGGTGGTGAGGTGCCCACCGACGCGGTTTCCGGCAGCGCGCTCGCCGTCGGTGGCCTGGCGTTCGGGCCCGGGCCCGAGCGGTGCGATCACCTGCCGCGCGTCGTTCCCCAAGGCGAGGGCTCCGACGCTGATGCCGCGGTTGCATGGCAACTCACCCGTGAAGACCCCGACCTCGTGCGCGAGTGGGAAGCCGAGAATGCAGGTTTGATCGCATTGCAGATCATGCCGGCGTCGGCCGCGCGATCGGTGCCGCCGCGCGGTTTGCTGCCCCTGGCGCCCGATTTGTTTCTCGGGGCCTGTCGTGAACCGATCGGTGAGGTGCTCTTCATCAAAGACATCGGCGGCGACACGATTGCGCGTTGGGCCTTGAGCGCTGTGATGATCAGCAGCTCGACCGTGGCCCTGGGCATGAGCGGGCGCCGCGGTCTGCAGGCCGAGTTGTCGCGGTACGAAGACTGGTTGCTGTTCGAGGGTATCCGCCCGGCGGCATGGCAGATGAACATCATTCCGCTCGCCGTTGGCCCGAACGATGGGGTCGGGGGGATCGTGCCGCCGATGTTCAGCATGCCCGACCCGGAACCCCCGTCGGCGACCGCCGCGGCGTCGTTGACCGTGTCGTTGGCCTCGGCCTCGGCCGCACTGTCGGCGGCGTTGGCGCCCAAACCGCAGCTCGCCGCCAAGAAACCGGACCGCCGGCGTCCCCAGCGTCGCCACGTCCCCCGCCGGGCCCGCCGCCGGTGAGCAGGGCGGACGGCATGCGGTGCGGCGGCGTCGAGATTACCCGGCCGATGTGGGTCGAGGCGGGTATTCTCTTTGTGTTGCTCATCCCCTTTTATGCCTGGCTCTTGCGTGAGCCGGCCCCGCTCAAGGTTCTCGGCTTTGTCGAAGTGGCGCTGATCAGTGCATACATTATATGGTTCTCGCCGCACCGCATCATGACCCCGGCCGCGCGTAAGAGCCTGCTCGAAGTGCCGGCGATGGTGGCCTGGTCGATGTTCTGGATCTGGGTCGTCCTGCCCGCCGGGCCGATCGGTCGGGTGGTCGGTCAGACTGTGCTGACGGCGACCGCGATCTACATCATCTTCTTTGCCCGGCGCCGGCACGGCGATACCCTCGAAGACTGGGGCATGGGTTCGCTGGCGGCGCACTGGGACTACCTGCGCCACGGTCGCCACCGGGTCGCCGCCTGGATAGCCCTCGTCGGCGTGAACCTGCTCATCGTCATCACCGTGTTCTGGGCGCGCGACATCGCCGTCGGTATCATCGGCGGCGCGCTGCGGCGCATGGGTGGCTACCGGATGAAAGCCGACGTGCCCGCAGAGGTCCTGTTGCTCGTGGGCATCGGCATCGCGAACCTGCTGCTTCTCGTG
>CAZADH010000117.1:0-271 GCA_964483805.1 uncultured bacterium | reverse complement strand
TGGTCGCGCGTTACGACAACTGGCGCCACGCCGCCCGCATCATCGGCACGTATGTGTTGGGCGGTAGCCTGTTCGTGGCGGTGGTCGGTTACATCTATATTTACGTTGTCAATAATGGCTGGGTCGAGTTTCAGGCGCAGCGCGGCTTCACCCGCGTTGGCGCTTATGTGTTGTGGGGCACCCTGCAGGAGTTGCTGTTCCTCAGTTACTTCAACACGCGCATCCGCAAGGGTCTCAACAGTCCGATCCTCGCCGCCCTGCTCACCGCCAT
>CAZADH010000116.1:6135-17609 GCA_964483805.1 uncultured bacterium | reverse complement strand
GTAATTCCGCACGAAGACGCCGCCGGCGTCATCGACTGCCTGCGCTTCCTGTCCGACGTGCGCCAGGGCAAGAAGGTCGCCCTCGGCAAGAAGGTCGTCATCGTCGGCGGCGGCAACTCGGCCATGGATGCGGCGCGCACCGCCCTGCGCCTGGTCGGCAAGGGCGGCGAGGTCACCGTGGTCTATCGACGCACGCGCAAAGAGATGCCGGCCGACCTCGAAGAGATCCACGCTCTGTTGGCCGAGGGCATTCAGATCGCCGAACTGGTGGCACCGGCCGAGGTCAAGCTCGACAAGGGCGGCCGGGTGACGGCCCTGATCGCCGACCGCATGCGCCTAGGGGCCAAGGATGCGAGCGGCCGCGCCCGCCCCGAAAAGGTGCCCAACTCCCGGTTCGAGATCGCGTGCGACAGCATCATCCCGGCAATCGGGCAAGATGTGGTGGCCGGGTTCCTCGACGGCAAACTCGAGGTCAATGAAACGACCTACCAGACCCAACTGCCGAAGGTGTACGCCGGCGGCGACGCCATGCGCGGCGCGGCCACGATCATCAAGGCCGTGGGCGATGGCCGGCGGGTTGCGGGCGAGATCCAACGGGCCGCGAAGCTCGAGCACGGCACCGCGATCCCGCACGCAGGCAAAGACTGGACGCAGGCGACGCTGCAGCAAAAACGGGCCCACCGTGAGTTCGGTCGACCGGTACCCGAAACCCCGCTCACCGACCGCGGCGACTTCGACCTCGTCACCAAGACCCTCACCGAGAATGAGGCGCGCACCGAGGCCAACCGCTGTCTGTTGTGCGACGAGGTGTGCAACGTGTGCGTCAGCGTCTGCCCCAACCGTGCCAACGTGGCCTGGCAGGTCAGAGTTGCCGAATACGACCTGATGAAAGCGGTGCGCCAGGGCAGCACCACCAAGGTCGAGAAGACGGGCGAAAAACTGCGCTTCACCCAGGTGCCGCAGGTGCTCAACATCGGCGATTTCTGCAACGAGTGCGGCAACTGCACGACCTTCTGCCCGACCAGCGGTGCACCGTTCAAAGACAAGCCGAAGTTCTACCTGACCCGGCACAGTTTCGACCACGAAAGCGATGGGTATCATTTCGCTGACGGCAGCACGTTGTTGGCGCGAGACGGCGGGGTGACCAGCACCCTGCGCCGTTCCGGCGGCAAGTTGTATTTCGAGAACCCGCTGGTGACGGCCACCCTCGATGGCCGCACCCTGGCCGTCGAGGAGGCCACGCTCACCGATGCTGCCGAGAAAACGGTCGACCTGAGCGTGGCCGCGACGATGGCGGTTCTGTTGACCTCGTTGGGCCAGGCGTCGTTCGTGTAATCGTGGCGGCCGCGCTGTGCCGAGCTGTTCCCGCGCGGCCACCTCGGCACGATTGGCCCCAGAGAAAACCGAAAAAGGAGCACAACCCCGATGACCACCCCGCTGTTCTCGATTCTCAAGAGTCTCGGCAAGTCGACGGCGATGGCCATACTCTGTGCATCGCTCGTATTGCCTGCCAGCACCGTTCGTGCCGAGGACGACGACCCCGGCGCCGCGGCGCGCGAGGCAGCACAGGCGCAAGCGGAGGCGGCACGCGATGCCGCGGAGGCCCAACGCGAGGCCGCTGAAGCGGCCCGGGAAGCCGCGCAAGCCCAGGCCGAAGCCGCGCGTGAGGCGGCCGAAGCACAGCGGGAAGCAGCCCAGGCGCAAGCCGAGGCGGCACGCGAAGCCGGCCAGACGGGTGCTGCCGGGCTCGAGGCGGGCGCGCAAGCGGTCAACGACGCCATGCAGGGCGCGAACCAGGCGATCGGGCAGGGCCTGCAGGGTGGCCAACAGGGTCTTGCCGCAGGTCAGCAAGCCGTCGACGACGCGATGAAGGCCGCCAACGAGGCGATCAACCAGGGCGCACAGGCGGGCCAGCAGGGCCTGGCCGCGGGCCAGCAGGCGGTCGACGACGCGATGAAGACAGCCAATCAGGCACTCGACCAAGGGGTGAAGGCCGGGCAACAAGGCTTGCAGGCCGGTCAACAAGCGGTCGACATGGGCATGAAGATGTCGGACCAGGCCCTGAAAATGGGCTTGCAGGCAGGGCAACAGGGCCTGTCCGCCGGCCTGCAGACCGCCAATCAGGCGCTCGCCAACGCCGACAAAGCGCTGAAGTCATCGCTGGAGGCGACCCGCAAAGCCCTCGAGATGACCAAGAAACTCGAGGGCGCACTCAAAGGTTTCACCCAGAAAACGGCCACCGGTGGAGCCGCAGGGGGTGCCACTGGCGCCGGCAATGCCAAAGACGTGATGGCATCGCTGCAGAGCCTGGCCGGTTTTCTCAAAGCCGCCCGCGCCGACTCGGCCTCGGCGAGTCAGGTGGGAGCGCCCGCCGCGGGAACCGGCAGCGGTGCCGCCGCCGGCACGACACCGACGGTTCAGGTCGACCTGTCGGGCGCCCAGCAAGCGCTCGACGAGGCGATGAAGCTGACCCACGAAGCCATGCAACTGAAGTTCGACGCCAAGAGCGGCGCGGCTCCGGCCCAGTTGCCCGATCTCGTGCTGAAGATCGAGTCGGCAACCCAACGCGCGCTGGCGGCCGAGAGCAATCTGCTGCAGCCGTCGACGAAGTAACGCCGCCCCCGCCCGCCCATGCAACGCCAACGGGGCACTGCGCCCATCCGGGGCGGGCGGGGCGTTTGCACCTCCCGAGACTGCGTCTCGGGTCGCCTGCTCGGCCTGTCGCGCGCCATCCCTGGCGCCGAGCCGATCCGGCGCTCCTGCGCACGTCCCTGGCGGCAAACGCCCACTGCGCCCATCCGGGGCGGGCGGGTGTTGCTGTACTGTTTTGTATTGCTGTTTGTCGAGGTCGCCGCAGCACCCGCAGCGCCTGATTTCTGCGCGCTCGAGCCGGTGCTGTCGTCGCCGGGGTCGGCGGCGGTGATCGCGATTGCTGAGGCGGCGACCGTCGATCTGACCACGACGCCGTGGCGCGCTTCGCTGCCCGCCGACGCGCACGCCACGGCCACGACCGGACTGACTCTGACCCTCGACCAGTGCGTGCACCTCGGCGTGGTGCAGAGTCTCGGCCTGGCCCGGCACCGGCTCTCGACCGACGAGGCGGCCTGCGAGGTGCGCACCGCCCGCCGCGTGCTGGTGCCGACCGTCGCGTTGGCCGTCGGCCAGACCGTCGACGCCAAGCAGGTGCTGACATTTGACCAGACGGTGTCGGCGACCACGCTCGCGGGAACCCGCTGGGGCGTGCGTGCCTTCGGCAACCGGGGCATCGCCCAGCCCGACACCCAGAACACGCGCACGCACAGTTTCTTTCTCACCCAGCCGCTGTTGAAGAACTTCGGGCGCCAGGTCACCGGACACGCCATCGAGGTCAGCGAACTCGCGTACGCCATCAGTCTGGCCCGCTTCGTCGGGCAACTCGATGATTTCATCTACCAGCTCTGCGGACTCTACCTCGATCTGGCCTTCGCCCGCCGCAACCTGGCCATCCAGGAGCAGGCCTGCACCCGGGCGCGCCGCCAGTTCGAAGACACGCGGCACGACATCGAATTGGGCACGATCCCGCCACACGAGATCTACCTGGTCGAGCAGAACGTCGTCGATTTCGAGATCAAACGCGAGAATGCGTGGCATCAGATCGCCCAACTCGAACTCGATGTGCGCAAACTGCTGGCCACCGACACCACCAGCGACATGCGCCTGTTTCCGGCCGATCCGATTGCCTGCCCCCCGGCCACCGGCCCGATCACCTGGCCCGCCGTCGCCACCGGCACCTTCGCCGAGGCGCTGCCGGTCATGCTCGCCAACAACCCCGATCAACGGATCGCCGCCCGCCAGCAGGAAAAGGCCCGCGTCGATCGCGAGTTCGCGCGCGCGCAATCCCGCCCCGGGCTCGATCTGAATGCCGATTACCGCTGGCGCGAAGGGCACTCGTGGGCGACCCACAAGCCGCAATACACCATAGGTATCGAGTATGACATCGCCCTCGACCGCGACCCCGACCGGGCCACGGTCGAACGCGCCCGCCACCTCGAAGAACAGGCGCAACTGGCGCAGAGCCAGACCCATATCGACCTGGTCGCCGAGTTGCGCAGCGCCTTTCTCGCCATCGACCATTTTCGACGCGTGCGCACGGCGAAAGGGCGCGTCGCGGAACTGGCGCAGAAGAAGCTCGACGCCGAAACCGAGAAATACCGCAACGGCCTGTCGACACTGGCCGACGTCGTCCGGTTTCAGCGCGAACTGGAAAACGCGCAGATCGACGAACTCTCGACCCTCGTCGAACTGCGCAAACGCGAGTTGCATGTCCTGCGTCTCGAAGGGCGGTTGCATGAGCATTTCGGCATTGCCCTCGACCGGTAGCGGCGCAGAACCCCCGGTGGTCGTGGTCGAGAACGTGACCAAGACCTACGCGCTGGGCGTCGTCGCCGTCCCGGTTCTCAAGGGCGTGTCGTTTTCGCTGCGCCGCGGCGAACTGGTCTCGATCATGGGCGCGTCGGGGTCGGGCAAATCGACGCTGCTCAATATCCTGGGCTGCCTCGATACCCCGACTTCAGGCCGGTTTCTCCTCGACGGCATCCCGGTCGACACCCTCGACGACGACGCGCTGTCGACCATCCGCGCCCGCGCCATCGGCTTCGTCTTTCAGCGGTTTCACCTCATCAAATACCTGTCGGTGCTCGAGAACACGAAACTGGCGCTCGAGTTTCTCAACATGCCCGAACGCGAAGCCGACGCCCTGGCGCGGCACTGGCTCGGCAAGGTCAAGCTCGAACACCGGCTCGACCACTATCCGTATCAACTCAGCGGCGGCGAGCGCCAGCGCGTGGCCATCGCCCGCGCGCTCATCAAGACCCCGAAACTTATTCTCGCCGACGAACCGACCGGTAATCTCGATCTCAAGGTCGGCGCCGAGATCATGAACCTGTTCCGCGACCTGAACCGGGAACTGGGCCTGACCATCGTCATCGTCACGCATGCCCGCGAGATTGCCGACCAGACGGAGCGGTGCATCGTCATCCGCGACGGGGTGCTGCAGTGACCAGCCGACATGGCGCCGGCACGAGGGTTCTCGTGTGCTTTGTATTGCTCCTTGTCGCGGCAGTTCTGCCGGCCAAGAAGAACGGCACCAACGACGACTATGAAGGGCGACTGGTGCCGAAGGATTTCGTGGCCCTGTGTGCGCCGCAAAATACCCTGCGTCTGCCTTTCTGGGGCAGCGATTCGACGTCGATCCAGTTGTCGTCGATTCTGCCGGAGGGCACGCGGGTGCGGGCGGGCGACATCGTCGCCACCTTCACCTTCCCCAATCACGAGGCCAAGGATTTTCTCGAGCAGCGCATGGCCAAGGTCGAGGCGCAGTGCGCCGAGAAGCAACTGGCGCTGAAACGCGGCATCGCCGCCCTCGAGACCAGTCTGGCCCAACGCAGGATCTTCGCCGAGATGGCCGCCCTCGACCTGGTGCGTGGCAGCGACCGCGCCCGCATGAAGCAACAGCAACTCGAATGCGAGGCCAGACGCCAGGCCTTCGAGCAGAAGGCACTCGAGCACAAACTCGCGGCGGCACGCGCCAATCTGGCCCGGGTCACCGGCATCCACGCCCACCAGAAAGACATCTGGGCCAGCTACTTCGCCGTGTTTCACCACACGAAGAAGCGTTACACGGTGCGGGCCCCGGCCGACGGGTATCTGTTCTATCCGCACATCGGCCGCAAGCAGCGCAAGGCGCAGGCGGGCGACGACCTGCAGTCGGGCGTGCACTTCTTGTCGGTGGTCAAGTCGACTGCCGCCGAGATCGTTTTCTATGTGCCCGAGCGCGATCTGAAGACGATCGAGCCTGGCAATACTGTGTATTTACGTCTTGACAACCAGTCGGTGCCGGCCCGGATCACGGCCGTCGGTTATTTTCCCCAGCGCTTCGGTGACGTCAAGGACGACTACAAACCGGCCAACGCCTGGGAAAAGTGCTTCATCGTCAAGGCCGACGTCGGCGCGACGGTGCCGCTTGGCGCCAACAGCAACATTCACGTGGGGCGCACGCCATGAAGCTCAGCTCCTTCATCAAGGGCAGCATGGCGCAGTTTCGCGTCAATCTCGTGCGCACCCTGCTGGCCCTGCTCGGCATCATTTTCGGGGTTGCGTCGGTCATCGCCATGATCACCATTGGCGAGGGCGCCCAACAGGAGATCCTCGACAACATCAACGCCATGGGCGCCGACCTCGTGCACATTCAGGAAGGCGATCTCGACAAGACGCAGCTCTCCCAGTTGATCAATGACTCACTGGGGCTGTCGTTGCGTGACGTACGGGCGTTGCAGGCCGCGTTGCCGATGGCCGGGCGCGACCTGGCCTACTTCGCCAAATGCCGCATCAAAGTGACGAACCTGGCCGTGCAGGCCAGTGAGCTGAACGCGTTTGCCACCAGCGACAACTTCGTGCGCGTGAACCGATTGGCAATCAAGCACGGGCGCGATCTGCATCCGGCCGATTTTCGCGCCCGCGCTGCGGTCGCCATCATCAGCGAGAAACTGGCGACCGCGTTGTTCCGGACCCCCGCCCAGGCGATCGACCAGGCGATCCGCCTCAACTACTGTTGGGTCCGCATCGTCGGGGTCTTTGCCAAAGCCGGCCCACCGACCCGACGAGGCGGTGCCCGCAAGGGGTTCCCCAAGGATTACGGTATCCTCGACCGCTCGATTCTGCTGCCGCTGACCACGGTTCAGGACAAACTGGCCAGCGAGCGCATCTATTCGCCGCTCGACAAGATTCTCGTGCAGGGGCGCGACATCGGGGAGACCAATGCGCTCAAACTCGCGGCCGAACGAATCCTGGCCGCCGCCCACAACAACGTGCGCGATTACAAGATCATCTCGCCGCAGGAGCTGCTCGATCAGCAACAGTCGACCCAGGAGATCTTCAACATCGTGTTGCTGAGCATCGCCTCGATCTCTCTCCTGGTCGGTGGCATCGGCATCATGAACATCATGTTGGCCAACGTGCTCGAACGCCGCACCGAGATCGGCATCCGACGGGCACTGGGGGCCAAGCGTCGGCACATTGTATTGCAATTCATGTTCGAGTCGGTAACGATCTGCCTCATCGGCGGGCTGCTCGGCATCGCTCTTGGTCTGGCGATCGGCCTGGGCATCGCGCATCTGACCAAGATTCCCGTTGCCTTCACCCTCGAACCGATTCTCATCTCGTTTGCCATTGCCTTCGCGGTCGGCGTGCTCTTCGGCATCGTGCCCGCGCGCGAGGCGGCCAATCTCAATCCGGTGGAAGCACTCCATGATGAATAAGCGAAACCCTCACCTCTTTCACCCGCACCCAACGCCCACGACATCGCGCCGGCTCCGGCTGCTCGTGGTCGGGTTCCTGGTTGTCGCGACCGTGGCGTGGGCACAATCGAGCCAACTGCTGGTGCCGGTACGCAGCGGCGAGTGCCGCGAGACCTTCACCTATTGGGGCGAGCTGGAGGCCCGCGAGAGCGTGAGCATCACCGCGCCCGAATTGCGCGACGCCCGCCTGATGACGGTGCGTGCGGTGCTCGATGACGGCACCCCGGTGAAGCAGGGCGACATCGTCATCGAGATGGAGGACGACAACTTTCAGGTCGCCCTCGAGACGGCGCGCAACGAACTGGAACTGGCAGCGGCCGAACTCGAGAAGTCGCGTTTCGATCTGCAGAACGAGGGCATCGATCTCGACCTGAACATCCAACGCGAGCAGATCGATCTCGAGAAAGCCAAGACCGCGGTCGTCGAGGGCGCGGTGACGATTTCGAAGATCGACTTGCAGAAGGCCAGGCTCGCGGTCGAACTGGCGCAACTCAACCTGGACCAGGCGAAGAAGACGCGCGCCGAGTTTGAAAAGAAGCGGCAGGCCACTCTCAAGGTGCACGAACTGCAGGTGGCCGAGGCCCAACGGAAGATCCGTATTCACGAGAGCAATATCAGCAAGGCCAAGGTGCCGGCCCCGGCGGACGGTATCGTCTACCGGCCGTTCGTGCGCCTCAACAACGACATGGGCCGCATCGACGCGGGCAAGGTGGTGCGCCCGGGCGACAAACTGCTCGAACTTCCGAACCCCATGGGATTTCATGGGGTCATCTATCTGCCGGCGCCCGATTACGGTTTCATCAACCCGGGCGATGTCGCGACGCTGACGCTGACCATTGCACCCGAGCACGCGTTGCCGGCCCGGGTCGTGACCAAGGAACTCTACCCGATCAGTCGTAACGAGCGTCTCGGACGCAACGATCCCGAAGGATACCTCAAAGAATACAAAGTATTGCTATCAGTGGTGGCTTCCGCTACGGTGTTGCGCTCCGGCCTGACCTTTCAGGCCGACATCCAGCCGGTCATCGCCTCGGCATGTCTGTTCATCCCACGGGCGGCGGTCATCGTCGAAGGGGATCCCCCGCAATCATTTGTGTGGATATCGACGGCAACCGGCCCGCAGCGACGACCGATCACCCTCGGGCGCAACGGCGTGACCTTCGTCGAAGTCACCAGCGGACTGACGCCGGGCGACAGCGTCGCGCTCGATGTCCCTGCCGCCACCCAGGCCTCCGACACCGCGGCTCCCTGAGTGGCGTGGTATCCTGAAATCAACGATCTGCCAGGGCGGCAAAGGAGAGCACCATGAGCAACCGAGACAACGGCTACGAGTATGACGACTCGCGCGACACTGCGAGCGACCCACGGGACCGCGACCGCTTCGGCGAAGAGATCCATCGCCAGCCCGTGCAGCGGCCGGCGGCCGGCGGCGGCAGCGAGTTCTGGGGCATGCTCCTGATCGCACAGATTCTCGCGGCCACCGGCGCCATGGTGTTCGTGCTGCCGCAGTTCAAAGAGATCTTCATGGGCATGCGGGTCGAACTGCCGCTCATTACCCAGCTTCTCCTCGCCTCCAGCGATTTCATGGTCTACTGGTGGTTCGTCGCGTTGCCCGCGGTCATCGCGATCTGTGGCGCCATTGCTGCCGCCGGCGCCAGTCAGCGGACCGCCCGCGATGCCTCGATTGCGTTCATGGCAGCCAATGCGGCCGCATTCCTCGGCATCGTTTTCTGCGTACTGGCCGTCTTCATGCCCATGGTAAAGATCGTCAACGCCGTCGACTGATCACTCGACGAGCAGGAAGGCATAGCGGTTCATCGCCGCAGCTTTGTCAGTGAGCACCTTGATCGGGAACCCGGCTTTGCGCACCGTGGCAAACACATCGACGGCCATCGACTCCGGCGCCGGTCGGGCCATCATCGGGTGCGCGCACTCCTCGCGCAACACCTTGCACTCGCCGCACAGATGGCAGGAGTCCATGAACAGCACGAACGCCTTGGGATGATCGGCGAGAAACGTCTGCTGCTCGAGCTTGATCAGTTCGCTGTTCACGGTTTTCGACCAGGCGTGCCGTTCCTCGGCCTTGCCCAGCTTCTTGGCGATGTGCATCACCACGCCATGGCGATACTCGCTGAAGAACCGGCGGCACTCGGGCACACTCGGCGTGTTCGGCGGGCAGGAAGCGCTGCGCCCATAGGCCTTGCAGCCATACATACATTTCATGCGCACCCAGTTGCCGACGACGATATCGCGACGCGGGTCGATCCAGGCAAAGTCGGTCACGGCATTCTGGCCGCGGATCAGGTCTTCGATCAGCTTGCGGTTCTTCTTGTTCACGTGGACCTCCCTCGGGCCGCCCGGATCGTCGCGCCATCGCGTTTGAATCCCGGTGCGTTCACCATGTATTATAGACGCTAAGACGGGCGGGGGCCAGAACGACCCACGGCAACCGTCACGACATGCGGGTTTCGCCGGCACCGCCGCTGCGAGAACACCACTGGAGAAAACAAGCGATGCGCATTCTGTTCGAGCAGGACGAGATCACGCAGGCCGACATCCAGTCGCTGATCGACAATCACCTCGAAGAAACGCCGTATCTCGAGTTCAAGCGGGCCGACGCGCTGTCGGTGCGCGACGACCGCAAGCGCCACGAACTGTCGAAAGACGTGTCGGCCTTTGCCAACGCCGATGGCGGCGTGATCGTCTACGGGATCGAGGAGAGCGAACACGTGGCCCAGGGGCTGTCGTTCGTCGATGGCCGCGTGATCACCAAAGAGTGGTTGTCGAACGTGATCTCGTCGCGCGTGCATCGGCGCATCGACCGCATGCGCATCATGCCGGTGCGCTTCGACGGCCTGCTCGAACAGAGCATCTACGTGGTGCGCATCGACGCCAGCCCGTTCGCCCCCCACATGGCGAGCGACAAACGGTATTACCGCCGCAACAATTTCGAGGCCGTGCCCATGGAGGAATACGAGGTGCGTGCCCTCTATTTCCGCGGCCGCAGCACCGTGCTGACCCTCGGCGATCCGCGGGTCACCGTCGGGTATTCGGTGGGCAAGGGTCGGTTCTCGAACATCGAGTTCGCCATCTACTTTCCGGTCATCAACCAGGGCATGGTCGCCGAAACCTCGTACAAGGTCGAGATCTGGATTCCGGACGGCACCCCGTTCTCGAGCCTCGAACCGAACCCATTGCACGGGTACATGAACCGCCGCAGCGGCAACCATACCGTGTATTCACTGCCGAACAAAGAGCCGATCTTCCCCAACGAAGATCTGACCGCGGTGCGCTTCACGGTATCGGTGACCAGCCGCAACTTCGGGTTCTTTGAGAACACCGATTTCCGCATTATGTTGTATTACAGCGCCGGGCGCGAGGAACGCATCGTGCGCCTCGCCGACTACTTTGTCGTCGACGGGCGCAAGTTCACGGCCGACGACCTCATCGACACCCGCGGCAGTTGACGCGCGCCTCGACGGCGCCAGAGAACTCCCGGGGCCGCCCGTCCCCTGCACCAGAGGCGACTACCTATGAGACATACAATATGAATACATTCTTCGTCGGCATCACAGCACTCGCCGCAATCCTTATCGTCGGCCGCTGCGTGCTGAAACTGCTGGCCGGGCGCCTGGTCTCGCCGCACCAGCGAGCGGCCGATCTGGTCAACGCGGCCCGCACCATCTCGATCTCGGCCCTCACCGGTTTGCGCGAGCTGGCCCCGACACTCGCACTCACTGTCACCACCGACGCGCAGCGCGACCTGTTCGAACGGCGCACGCTGGCGGCAGGGGTCGGCGCGGGCATCATGCAGGTTTTGCGCGAGAGTCCCGGCACCGCGGGCGACGAGCTGGTCCGCTTGATCCGCGACGAACTGACCCGTCGTTACCCCGATCTGTCGCCGCTCGTCGATGATTTTCTCAGCAGCGAGGTGGCGGCAAACGTCGATGCCAACCCGCGCGAAATCGGCGCTTGGGTGCTCGCCGGCATCCCATCGACCGCAGCCAACTCCGGGCCCAGCCGGCCATCGCTGGGCACCGACGATGCCTGTTTCCGGCTTGGGCTCCTGATCAAATCGGCCCGGAGTGTCCTGCAATGATCGCCAACACCAGGTCCCGCATCGCTCTGTTCCTCGCTATC
>CAZADH010000116.1:0-6125 GCA_964483805.1 uncultured bacterium | reverse complement strand
GCTGCTGACCGGATGCTGGTATCCCGAGAAGTTCGACGCCCGCCTCGCGCTCGAGAGCAACGGCAACTACACACTCACTTTCGTCGGCGATCTCGTTTTTGGCGCCCTGGCCACCGACACCGGCGTCATGGCACCGGCCACGGCAGTCACCGACCTGCCCACGCCCCCGGACCAGCCAGCCTCGGTGACGCAACTGATCGTCGCTGCACGCACTCAGTTGCCTCCTGCCTTGGCAGGGTTCACGGTCGTCTATCGGGGCCGTGGCCGATTCGCACTCGAGGGTTCCCTGCGCGGTCGCCTGCTGGGAACACACATGTTCTTCGGTCATCCGGTCAACCTGCTCGAACTGCGCGACGACTTCGACGGCACCATCGAGGTCAACGTCGTGCACCACAGCGAAGACTTGTTGAACGACATGCGCCGCGCCGGCATTCGGCTCGACGGGCGCCTCATCATCGACACCGATGCCAAGGTACTGCATCACAATGCCAGCAACGCCTCGCCGACCAGCGACGGACGCAGCGTTCTCACCTGGCAGATTCCCGATCTCCCCCGGATCCCGCAGGCCCGCTTCGCCAAGGATCCGCGCCCGGCGACGCTCACCCTCGAACTGAACGCCGAAGTCGACTGCGCGGAGCGCCTGTGGCTGATCGCCCGGGCCATCGAACGGCAGGCCGACGAGAACACCGGCCCTGCGGTATTCAAGAAGCTCGAGCCGGGCGATCTCGATCCCCACGGCCGCCTCGGGCACTACCTTTCCGAGCGGCAGATGAAACGGTTCGCCAACTGCACGTGCACCTATGAAACCACCGGCGCGTACGGTTATCCCGGGGGCTTCATCCGCTGCACGAAGCACCCACATCTGTTCATCCGCATGGATGGCTTCCGACTCGACGACAACGTCATTCGGCATTTCATCGGCAGGTTCTGACCCGCACCTCCGCTCAGCCGCGCCGATCAGACGATCGGCTGCCCGATCTTGACGCGCCGGCGCTGAACGCGGTACCGTGGCACCATGAAAAAAGCGATCAACCTTGCGATTTTCAGCGTTTCCGCCGGCGCCGGGCACGTGCGCGCCGCCCAGGCCATCAAGGCCACGGCCGAGCGCCACCATCCCGAGGTCAACGCGACCCACATCGACGTGATGGACCTCGTGCCCGACTTGTTCCGCAAGCTCTACGCCGACTCGTACATCGACGTCGTCGAGAAACACCCGACGCTGTGGGGCTATCTCTACAAAAAGGCCGACCGCGAAAAGAAAGACTCGCCGCTCAACAAGCTGCGGCGCGGGATCGAGCGGCTCAACACCCACAAGTTCGATGAAACGATCGCTGAGATCGCCCCCGATGTCATTGTCTGCACGCACTTTCTGCCGGCCGAGTTGCTGTCGCGCCAGATTGGCAACGGCACCTGGAAGAAACCGGTGTGGTGCGTGGTCACCGACTTCGACATCCACAGCATGTGGGTGCATCCGCATCTCAACGGATATTTCGCGGCCGCCGACGAGATCGCCGCTCGCATGGTCGATCGCGGTCTCGAACGCAAGCAGATTCATGTGACGGGCATTCCGATCATGCCGGTGTTCGGCGACAAGCACGACCGCGCTGCCTGTGCCAAAGAACTGGGGCTCGATCCCAAGCTGCCGACCTTCCTCATGATGTCGGGCGGCGCCGGCCTCGGCGGCATCGAACCGTTGGTGCGTCGCCTGGGCCAGCTTCCCGGCAAGTTCCAGATCATTGCGTTGGCCGGAAAAAACGTCGAACTGCTCGGCAAACTGCAGACGCTGGCCGGCGAACTGCCCAAGGGCCGGCTTTTGCCGCACGGTTTCACGACGACGATCGAGAAGCTCATGGCGGCGGCCGATGTCGCGATTACCAAACCCGGCGGCCTGACGACGTCGGAGTGCTTGGCCATGGGCCTGCCGATGCTGGTGGTCTCGCCGATCCCCGGCCAGGAAGAACGCAACGCCGACTACCTGCTCGAGAACGGTGCGGCCTGGAAAGCCTACGACGCCGCCGGCCTCGAGTTCCGCGTACAGCGTCTGCTCGAGCACCCCGAGCGGCTCGAACTGCTGCGCAAGAACGCCAAAGCCATCGCCCGCCCGCGCGCCGCAAATGATATCCTGGCCCGCGTGCTGGGCGAGCTGCGCTGACCCCCGCCAACCGGCCATGACGATGGGCGAGATCCGCAGCACGACCGCGAGGCGCAGGTGCACACAACAATGCAACCCATTGTATTGACACGGTAAATTGCCACACACACTATGAACGACACGCCACGGTCACGAGACGCCGAAGTCATTGCCGACATGGCAGCAGGATTGCCGCCGGAACCACCGCGACGCCCGTTTACGACATACGAAGTATTGATCGGCGGCTGGTGGCATCCGGCTCTGTTGCTCGGTTTCGTCATGCTCTGTTCGTTCTTTTTCGCCAAGGTCGAGATTCAAATCGAAGGTCCGGCCGGCTGGGCCGCCAATCTGCCAACCTGGCGCATCGAATCGCACTGGTTGCTCGACCTCTTCTGGGGCGGGCGCCCGATGACGGGCTACCATGCCTGGGTGTTCAGCTTCATGGCTCTGGTCTTTCACCTGCCGATCCTGATGTCGGGCCGCTGGACGTTCTCCCGCGAGGCCCGCATCATCGGCTGCCTCATGCTGTTCTGGATCATCGAGGATTTCCTCTGGTTCATCCTCAACCCGGCCTACGGCATGTCACGCTTCTCCCCCGGCCAGGTGCCCTGGCACAAAAACTGGGTCCTCGGCATGCCCACCGATTACCTGACGTTCACGGTGATCGGCGGCGCCCTCTACATCTGGTCGTTCACCGGCCGTCCCTTCCCGGGAACCGACCGCACCCAGCCCTGACGGCTCGCCCGCATGAGCATCAAGTTCGCCTCGTTCGACAATCTGACCCGTCAACAGAAGATCACGCTGCTGACGCAGATGAAGCAGAAGGGCACCCAGCGCAAGGAAGACTACTTCGTCGCGCTGCATGCCATGATCGACGACGACGTGCAGGTGCGCATGGCCGCGAAGATGGTGCATGCGCTGTTTAGCAATACCGAGTATTTCCTCGACGTCAAGGGCCTGGCCGCCGACGAGATTCGCGAAAAGATCGAGACCACGTTCAGCGAACTGCGCAGCAGCCGCCCGGAACTGATCGAGAAGCGCACCGCCACTCCGGTGGCCCAACTGGCCAAAGACCTGCAGGGGCGGATCCAGCGGGCCGAACGCACCACCGACTGGGATGGCCCGTTCCCCAAAAACGTCATGTTGCTCAACACGTTGCGCGACGACACGCAGGGCATGATCACCGATCTGCTCGAAGAGGGCGAGGTCATCGACCGCGCCGAGATCGCCTGTTTTCACGAGCCGCTCAAACCGTTTCGCGACTGCAAACGGTCGCTCGACAGCACCACCACGGTCTCGGTGGTCAACCTCAATCACGCCAAGCTCGAACTGAGCCAGTATCCGTCGACCGAAGCGCTGGTCAAGTTGTTGAAGCGGCCGGTGTATTTTCTCGTCTTGCTGACCAATCGCCGGTTCATTCTGTTTGTGCGCGACGAGGTGCAATCGCAACAGGCGGCGGTCCGGGCCATCCCGTTCAACCAGATCAAGCGTGTCGGTTCGCTCAAGGCCCGCGGCGGCGTCAACCTCGAACTCGATCTCGGCGCCGACCTCGTCGTGGTGCCGCAACTGCCACAACCGGAAGGACTCGAACTCGAGCGACTGCTGCGCGAACGCAGCATCGCCTCGATCCAGGCCGACGAGAGCTTCATCGAGCGCGATTTCGACAAAGAACTCAACCGGCTCGAAATGCTCTACCGCGCCAAGGCCATCACCAATGCCGAGTATGTTTTTCGCAAACAGCGGCTCAAGAAAATGGAACTCGAGAAGTTCTCCGACAAGAACATCGAGGCCATGCTGGCCAAACGGTTCTCCGATGCCAGCCTCGGCGCCAAGATCGATGCCGAGCTGCTCAAGCGCTTCACCGCGGTCAAGACCATCATGTTCACCGATATCGTCGGGTACTCGAAGAAGGCCGCCGAGAAAATGCTGCTCGACACCGTGACGTTGCTGGCCGTGCACGACAAGCTGCTGATGCCGGTACTCAACAAGCACCAGGGGCAACTGATCAAGAAGATCGGCGACGCGCTCATGGTGAAGTTCGACACCCCGGTCGCCGCCTGCCAGGCGGGTGCCGAGATGCAGGCCGCCCTGATCCAGTTCAACCGCACCAGCGCCGAGAAGATCCTCATCCGCATCGGCATCAACACCGGCACCGTCTTCATCAAGAACCAAGACATCTTCGGCGACGCCGTCAACGTCGCCGCCCGCATGGAATCGATGGCGCGGCCGGGCATGATCTTTCTGACCGAAGCGACGTTCCAGCAACTGGCAGGCGCAATTCCGTGCACCGATTGCGGGGAACACGAGGTCAAGGGGCAGAAGCATGGCATGCGGGTCTACGCCTTGATCGACGAGACCAACGCCGATCAGGAGATGATCGCCCAGGCCCGCGAACTCGGGGCAGACGCGGGCGACACCGGGCCGGCACCTGCCACCAAACCGGCCGCTCATCCTGCCGCGGTCGCGCCCTCCCCCACGCCGCTGACGCCGCCATCACCGGGCGCTCAACCGGGGCCAGCGGGACCGGCAACAACCGGCGCTTCCGCCCCCGCGCATGCGGTACCGGCGCCCGCCGCCCCCCTGCCGCCCGCAACCGCGGCCGAAGCCTGGAACCAAATGGTCGGCGCCATCAACCAGGCGGTGCGCATGTACAAGGCCGCCGTCAAGCTTGGCGCCCCACGCCAACCCGCCATCGAAAACCACTTTGGCGAGCTGATCAAGACGCTGCAGAAGAAGTCGTGATGCCCTTCTGCCGGCCAACGTCACCCGCAGCCAACGACGCGGGCGCACCGGACTGCTCCCACAAGCAAGGAGGACGACGATGAAATACTTTATATTGCTATTTGCGCTGGTTCTGGGGTGCGCCGGCCCGGTTGCTGCCGCAGGCGCCGGTTCGACCGACCCGCCCGCCACGGATGGCGCAGTGGGCGCTTGCAGCCACGATGGCGCAGTCGCAAGCGACCCGGTGTCGCTCGAGATGAAACAGGCCTCGCCTATTGATATCCTCAAGATCGTCGCCCAACGCGCGGGCCTGCCGATCATCATCGCCGGCAAGAATTGCCGCACCCCGATCGACTACGCAGCACACGATACCCAACCCACCCAGGTGTTCACCGACATTGGCGCCAAGGTTGGCCTGCAACAGGGCGAGATCGACGGCATCACCTTCTTCGTCGATACCGAAGATGCCCAGTACTGCCCGCAGGTGAGCGACCTGGCGAGCATCTCGTGCGCAGCCACGGTCTCGCTCGACTTTCGCGCGGCCAACGTGCTCGATCTGTATCGGATCCTCGGCATGAAGTCGGGGTTGAAGTTCACCTGCGAGAAAGGGGTGTATGCCCAGGTCAGTTGCCACCTGCGCGATGTTTCGGTGTTGAGCATCGCCCGCGCATTGGCCGTGGCCGCCGAGTGCACGCTGATCGAGAAGGACGGCGGCATCGTCGTGCGCCGTGTGCCACGGCCGCACCCGACCTCGGGTGGGTCGGGTTCCGGCAGTGAGTCCGGCAACGCCGACGAGTGAACGGCGCAATGCGTCACTGGCCCGGCGCAAACTCGAGGCCTCGCGCGAGCAGCGGCATCCGGACGCGGCATACCTGTACGCGTAACCCGTGAGCGCATCGTCATGGCCTTCAATATACCCAAGAAGGTGCGCTACGCCGCAATCCGCGAACTGCCGCATGTGGTGCAACCGAGCCGCAAAGACCTGTTGTACGGACCGTTCCCACTGCGTGGCCACTGGTCGACCGAGTTCTTCAAGAATGCCAACCCGCTGACCCTCGAACTGGGGTGCGGCCGTGGTGAATACACGGTGCAGATGGCGCGGGCCCTGCCGCAGCACAACTTTGTCGGGCTCGACATCAAAGGCGCCCGCCTGTTTTACGGAGCCCACACCGTGGCGGCCGAGGGTTTGCGCAACGCCGCCTTTTTGCGCGCCGATGCCGATCTGCTTGCCGGTGCGTTCGGCCTCGGCGAACTGAGTGAGATCTGGCTGACC
>CAZADH010000115.1:0-17663 GCA_964483805.1 uncultured bacterium | reverse complement strand
CATCGCCGGGAGTTCCGCCCAGAAAATCGGCGAGCAGGTCGCGGACCGTGGCGAACTCGAAATTGACCATGCAGGCCAGTGCCAGATCCCGCTCTTCGGGAATCCGCGCGTGCAGCAAGGCGGACAGCGCCGAACGGGCCTGTGCCGGATCGAGGTGCTGCAACGTGCTGATTGCCAGCGAGCGCACCCGCAAGCTGTCGGCTTTCAGAAACCGCCCCATGTGCGGCAGCAATCGGTCGGGGTCGCACCGCCCGAGATACTCGATGACCGCCGTCGTCAGGTTCTCGTCGCCGGTGCGCAGAAGTGTTTCGGCCTGTTCGATGAAATCAGCCAGAACCAGTCGGGCCGCCGTGCGCAGCGCGGTGGCCCTCAGGTCGTGGGGCCCATCGCGGTTGGCCAGGATCGTCGCCACCGCAGCCCGGGCACCGTCGACGTCGGTATCGGGCCAGAACGCCAGGCGGCGCACCTGTTCGTCGTGACTCGGCGCCGGCGGGTTGGTCGGCTTGGCCGCGGTCGGTGGTCGGGTGCCCGTCGCGGTTTCGAGCCAACGGGCCAGTTGTGCTTTCACTGCGGGTTGCAACGGCCAATCGGCCGCCGCGGCGAATGCGGCCTGGACCTCGGGCCGGGCGAGATTGTCGCGAACCGTTTGTTCCATCGCCGCGTCCGGCCTCGTGCCGTTGGCCAACAGGCCCGCCACCTGTTGGACGTAACGCGTGGCGACCCGCTGGGTGATCCAGCCGCGCAGCCGCTCGCGAAATGCTGCCAGTTCCGTTGGATCCAAGACGTTGCCCAAGGATTGCGTCCACTGGTTCAGAATTGCCTTCAGTTTGGCAACCCGCTGCGCCGGTGACCGCTCGATGATCTCCCACAGGCGGTAGGGAGCTTCGATGTCGCCGTTGATCTCGATCAGCCGGCCCGCCTGCTCGAGCAGTTCGGGATCGCGTTCGCCGGCAATGAAGCGCAAGAGCAGGCCACGCACGTCCTCGTAAGGCAGAAAAATGGCGTTGCCCAGACCGGCGCGGCGATGATGGTCGTCGGCGCTGAGCAGTTGCTGCTCGAGATGTAAAAGAGCCTCTTGTGCATCGATGCCGATCAACCCCTGAATCGCCAAGGCCCGCACGCACGGGTCATCGGCGACCAGAAGGCGCGGCATCGCGGCGAGAAGTCGCTGTGGATCACGGCGGGACAGAACCTGCAACGCTGCCAGTCGCACGCTGTGCCGTCTGTCACCGACAAGGCCGACGAGAACGTCGAGGGCCGCGGTCGTCCAGTGGTCGGCGAAGGTGCGCACCAAGGCAGCCAGAACGGCCGGATCGGGCTCATCGGCCAGGCGTGCCGTGGCAAACTCGAGCTGGGGCCCTTTGTCGGCACCGGGCAGGCGGTTGAGCAACTGCAGGCGGGCTGCGGCGTTGGCGGCGACATACAGTTCGGGCCAGGTGGGAGGCGCCAGGAGCGCGTCCATGGCACTGTCGGCCTCGTGCACCGGGGCGGCAGGAGCCGATCGTTGTTCGACCGCGGCGATGGCGTGGCGCAACAGAAGAGTGCACTCCTCGTCGTCCTCGACCCTCAGCCGGTCGCGCAACAGCCGCAACGTCTCGTCACCGTGACCCTCGTACAGCGCTTGTTCGATGGCCATGATGCGAAACGATTTTACCGGGGCTGCCAGATCGCGTGAGAGGTTGGCACTGACCTGCATGTCCCGATATTCTATTCGTTCGTGCCGGATGTGTCACCCGCGAATCATGATTTGTTTGGTGATCGCAACAGATTCGGAAGGTAACGTCTCAGTTACAGGTGGCGTTGGCCGGCGAAGTTCGGAGGCCGCAACGCGGCCGACCGCGGGGTGTGAGGCTCGCGGACCTGTGCCGCGAGCCGAGCGGGGGCGCGTGCCCCCGCTCACTGAGATGTGACTTCGGAAGTGCAGCAGCATTGCGAGTGCACGCCCGTTGGCATATCATTGAATACCCGGGTGCCGTCGATGGGGTGGCCTGACGTAACTGCTCTCCCGTCGGCGACGCCGCGAGGTGAACCGGACCGCGGTCCAGAGTCGGGCAAGGAGACGCGAAATGGAATCGACCAGTTCGTTCCTGCAGTTGGCTTTACAACGTATTGCTTCTTTGCCTGGCGAGCAGCAGAATGCCTGGAAGGACCTGGCCAAGGCGATCGACAGCGGCAACGAGAAGCGCGTCGAGATGGCCCTGAACAAGGCAACCGACACCGACGCGTTTGCGGCGCCAACCGGCAAAGATCAGGCGCTGGCCGTTGCGCAGGTGTTTCTTCTGGGGTTGCGCGAATCCTATTCGTCGCCCAAAACGGGACAGTTCGAGATCTATACCTCGCTGTTGCCGCCGTTCACCGACTTCATCGCGCGCAACGCGCGGTTTGCCGAGTTGCGTGATGCGCCCAAAATCCTGTTGGGCATGGGAGAGCAGTTTGTCGTTGCCTACTTCGACCAACAGGCGCAAACCACCGTGTATTACGACAACTTCTATGAATTCCAGTTGCAGAGTGTGCGCGACTTCCTGAGTTCCCCGGGCTTCAAGGCGTGGCGAAACCACGACGGTATCGACGACCACCTGCGCGCGAGCGTGTCCCGTTGGTTGGTTCACCTGGGCAATTTCGCTCGCAATCGGCGTGAGAAGGCTTTTCTCAACCTGCTCGACACCGCGTTGCTGTTGCTGCGGGTGGCGCCCGAGCTGCTGCCGTCGTTCTCGGGGTTGCCGATCGTGTTGCCGGGGGCCAAGAAGGCGTTCAACTATCTCTATGCCGAGGCCGAAGACAACATCGCCAAACTGATGGCGCGGGCCCGCAAAGCTTCGAACGCTGATCTGCAGCCGGTGATCGGCGAGTGGATCGATCTGTACGGCATCGGGGCACTGCCCGAAGTGCCGGCCGTCCGCGATCGCGATCTCGAAGAGACCCCCGAGTTGACCGTGCCGTTCGTCTACCGTGCCCTGCTCGTCGAGATTCTCGGCGATGGTTCGGTCACGGGCGAAGAAGAGTCGGTCATCAAGAACATGCGCGAATTCGTCGAAATCGCGAACGAGAAATACAACCGCATCTTCGAACAGGTGCTTGAAGCGCGGCGGTTGCAGAAGATTCCCAAGCTCGATCGTGATTTCTCGCCACGCGAGTTCCTCCTCAAGATTCTGCTCAAGACCATCGAAGATGGCGTGATCACCGATGCAGAGCGGGCCATCGTCGGTGGCGTCGCCAACGCGCTTCTGCTCAATCGCGAAACCCTGGCCGAGGTCTTCGCCGAGGCCAAAAAGTTGCACGAACAACGGCCGGCAGTCTCCGGTACCGTGCTCACCCAGGAACTCGAGCGCCTGCACGAACTGGTGCGTTATACGGCCATGGAAGAACGCATGCGGTCGGTCCTGGTGTCCGACCGCGGCATGAAGATCTACAACAAGGCCGGCAAGTTTCTCGCCGGTCTGCGTCAGCAAGCGCGCGAAGCCGGCAGTGACAAGGCGGCCGAGCTGCTGGGGCAGTGGCCGGTGGTCACGTTCTTTTTCGAACCGCAGGTCTACCTCTACCCGGTCATCATGCTGTTCATCGATTCGCCCAATGTCCATCCCACCCGCCTCGAGTTCAAAGGCGGGCGCATCGATGTCGAGTTCCTCGCCGAAGTGCGCTCGCGCAAAGGTGACGATGTCTGGGTCACCGAGGCCATTCCGCTGCGACTCTTCAACGACGGCATGGAGGCCGAGATCCCGCTCAAGGCATTGTTGGTCGGCGACAGTCTGCAGCATTTCATCGATGGCTGTGAAGAGACCAAGGGCAAATACGCGATCATGATCATGCACCATGCTCGCATGGCCGCGATTCTGGCGATGCAGAAACAGGGCCATCTCGACTTTTCGGGGGTGTTCGCGCAGGCTCGCAACATGGTGGCCGTCGGCAAGCTCAGCGACGCCGTGACCCTGCTTGGCGGTCTGCGTCAAAGCGAACCCGAGATGTTCGAGGTCAACCACACCCTCGGCCTGGCGCACGAGCGGCTGGCGGCGACCGGCGTCGATGTGGCGGCGAACCAGGCGGCGGCCCTGTCCTGGTTCAAGGCCGAGATCGATCTGAACCCGGGTGCCGACAAAGCCATGCGGGGTATGGCTCGTGTATTGCTACTTCGCGGCGAGCACGACGAGGCGGTGTTCTGGCTGGGCAAGGCGTGCCAGGTGGCGCCGGCCAGCATCCCGAATCTGACGGCCCTCGTTTCGGCCTCCTTCGACCGTGACACCGCGCGCAAGACCGCGGTCTCTGGCGTCCCCGAATACATCAGCAAGGCTCTCGGTACCGCCTGGCAACTGCAACCCAACCACCCTCGGGTGGTGGCCTTGATCAACGACCTCGATCACCGTCTCGGCATCGACCTGGTGGCGCAGTTCCGCGCTCTGCCGGTGGCCACGCTCTTCCAGTGAGCCGGCCACGTTTGGTTTCATCGCCCGCGAAAGGAAGCGGCCCTGCCCGTGTTTTTCAAACAGGCCGAAGCAGCGGTCATTCGCGAGAACGGTTTTCGCACGCTCGTCGATCTGAATCCGCAGGTGGGCCAGATGCTGCGGCCCACGCCATGTCGCCGGAGTATGCGCGTGGCGTTGTCGTCTCCGTGTGCCCCGATCTCAATGACTTCATGGTGCGCTCATCGATACGCATGCACGGGCACCCGAAGGGTCGGCAGATTCTCACGCTCTACAAGTTTGCTCAGATGGCGACGTTCTCTGCCGACTGTCTGAAAACCGTCGAGACGCCGGTCAATGAATACAATGTATTGCGAGGTCGCTCGCGTGGCGCCGCTTCTTCAACAGCCGACCAGTAACCCCCGCCTGTGCTGCTTGTCACCGCTGCGGCGCTTTGTGGCGGCGGGTCGGGCGTTGGCTGTCGTTGTGGCCCTCCTGTGTGCCGCATCGGCTTGTGCGGGGAGTCCAGCCTCGGCGACGACCAAAATCCTGACTGCCGGTTACTCGATGACCGTGCTTTCGAACATCGATCATCGTGACGCCTCCCTGGCTTTGCGGGTGTGGTTCGAACACATCCTGAAGAAAGAGAGACCGGATCTGACGCCTGAACCGACCTGCTTCGAGAACTGGCCGGCCATGCGTGAGGCCATCTTGGCTGATAAGCTCGATGTCTTCGTTACCTCACCGCTCGAATACCTCGACCTGCGAGAGGCCATGGACTACCGGGCGTGGTTGACCAGCGATGTGCAGGGGACGCCCTTCGATACGTTCATCGTGGTGGTGCGCAAGAACTCGGGGCTGCGCACCTTCGCCGATCTCAGGGGCAAACGGCTCATCGTCGACAACCGCCTCACTGGTGAGATTCCCTACCTCTGGCTCGATTGCGTGCTGTGGCGCGGTGGTTTCCCGGGGTGTGCCGAACACTTCACCCGCGTTAAAGAGGTTAAGAATCCGTCTGAGGCGGTGCTGCCGGTATTCTTCAAACAAGCCGACGCAGCGGTCGTGCGCCTGGGTGGCTACGAAACGGTCACCGAACTGAACCCTCAGGTCGGCAGCGAACTGGAGATCATCGCGCGTTCTCCGGCCTTCCTGCGCGGGGTCCTCTGCTTCCGTCACAATCTGGAACCGGGGCTTCGCGACTTCCTCTTCCGCGAGGCGCAGCGACTGCGCACCACGCCCAAAGGCCAGCAGGTCCTGACCCTCTTCAAGATCGATCAGATGATTCCGTTCAAGGCTGAGTATCTGGCGACCACCGAAGAGTTGCGGCGCGAGCACGCGAAGCTCAAACAAGCACGCTCCAGCAATCCCTGACGTCGGCCCAGTTCAGGGGAGGGTGCGCTGACCCGTGACCGCGCCCCAACAGGAGCGCGGCATACCTCTGGAATGGTGCCTCACCAGGCGTGCCCCGGCTTCCATCTGTCGTGCACCGCCCGTGAACCCTCGCGGCAGGTGTGCGTGCGGACGCCGTCCGGTGCGGCGCCGGTGTTACCGTGAACTCAGTCGCGGTGCCAGGCGGCGAACTGCTGCAACAGCCCCCGGGTCGAACTGTCGTGGTGCTCCAGACTCGGCTGCTTGCCGGCCACCAGGGCCTCTTCCTCGGCGAGGATGGTCTTGGCGAGCACCTTGCCCAGCTCGACACCCCATTGGTCGAAGCTGTTAACGCGCCAGATCACGCCTTGCACGAAGATCTTCATCTCGTACATCGCCACCAGGCTGCCCAGCGCCCGTGGGGTCAGCTTCTTGATGAGAATGCTGTTGGTCGGGCGGTTACCTGTAAATACTTTGTGTGGCAGCAACATGTCGTGTTGCTCTTCGGCGACCTTCGCCTTGATCAGATCCTGCTTGACTTCAGTCGGTGAGCGACCCTGCAACAGGGCTTCGGTCTGGGCAAAGAAGTTGGCCAGCAGCTTGAGATGGTGGTCGCCGAGGCGGTGCTGCGGTTGGGCGCAGGCGATGAAATCGCAGGGAATCAGCTTGGTTCCCTGATGAATCAACTGATAAAACGCATGCTGCCCATTGGTGCCGGGCTCGCCCCAGATGATCGGCCCCGTCTCGTAGTCGACCGGGTTCCCGTCGCGGTCGACATACTTGCCGTTGCTTTCCATGTCGCCCTGCTGGAAATAGGCGGCGAACCGGTGCAGATACTGGTCGTACGGCAAGATGGCGTGGCTGGCGGCGCCGAAGAAGTTGTTGTACCAGATGCCCAACAGGGCGAGAATGACCGGGATGTTGCGATCGAGCGGCGCCTCGCGGAAGTGGCGGTCCATGGCGTGCGCGCCGTCGAGCAGTTCGGCGAAACGGGCGAAACCGATGGCGCAACAGATCGACAGGCCGATTGCCGACCAACTCGAATACCGGCCGCCGACCCAATCCCAGAAAGCGAACATGTTCTTCGGGTCGATACCGAATTTCTCGACCTCGCTCCGGTTCGTCGACAGCGCGACGAAATGCCGGCCAACCGCCTTGGCGTCAGACAGCCGGTCGAGCAACCAGGTGCGCGCGGTCAACGCGTTGGTCATCGTCTCCTGGGTGGTGAAAGTCTTCGAGGCGACGATGAACAACGTCTCGGCCGGGTCGAGGTCGCGGGTCTTCTCGTAGAAATCGTTGCCGTCGACGTTCGAGACGAACCGCACGGCTGGGCCGTCGGCGTACGCTTTCAGCGCTTCGGTGATCATCACCGGGCCGAGATCCGACCCGCCGATTCCGATGTTGACGACCGTCTTGATGCGCTTGCCCGTGTGGCCCTGCCACCGGCCGCTGCGCACGTCTTCCGAGAAGCTCTGCATCTGGGCGAGCACCGCGTTGACCTCAGGCATGACGTCGCGCCCGTCGACCTTGATCGGCGTATTGCTGCGGTTGCGCAGTGCGATGTGCAAGACCGCGCGGTCTTCCGTCCAGTTGATCTTCTTGCCGGTGAACATCGCTTCGGTCGCCTCTTTGACACCCGATGCCGTGGCCAGATCGAACAACAGGCGCAGGGTTTCGTCGTTCACCCGGTTCTTCGCGAAATCGACCAGCATCTCTTCGAACAGGATGCTGAACTTCTTGAACCGCTCGGGATCGGCCGCAAACAGGTCTTTCATCGCGCGATCCTTGATGATGGCGTGATGAGCGGCCAGTGCCTTCCAGGCCGGCGTGCGGGTCAGGCTCGAACCACCGCGGATCTGTTGGTCGATGGGCGAATTGAACACGTGCATCTCTGTTGCTCCTGGCCTTGGGTTTGTCGGCCCGGCGCTCCAAGCACCGGGTCCGAGTTCGTCGCGTCCCCATCATGCCGCAAACCCCAGCGGCCTGCAAGCGCTCGCCTGAAACCCGCTGTTGGTGAACCCTGCGGTGTAGCCCCGGCATCTGTTACAATCGAAGAGCAAGGTACTGTTCTGGCCGAGATCGGCGGAGGTGCATCATGACGGGTCGCAAGAACCTCTGGGCGTTCATTCTGGTTGCCTGTGTGTTGCTGGTCGTTCCCGAACTGCAGGCACAGGAACTCACGTTGTACACCATGCCGCCCCCGGGCCACCTCGATTGGTCGTCGCCCCGCGGGCTGATGTTCGATGCTGCCATCGCCAACCGGCTCACCTTCACGCATATCAAACACAAGCACACCTTCGGGCATTGCTTCATCGAGTTGCGCGGCCCGAACGGCGAACGCGAGCTGACCGGCAGCACGACCGCCCCCGATGCGCCGTCCGATGCCGATTTCGTCACCAAGAAGGGCTACGGCCTCGGCGTCTTCTGGGCCGACTTCCACGGTGCCCTCGATCCGGCCGAGAGTCTCGATGCCCAGTTGCCCGACCGCTACAAGAGCGGGCGCATCGGCTTCATCGTCTTCAAGATCAACACTCCGATGTGGCAGCGCTTGAACCAGTATCTGCAAGAGTATCGGGCCCGCGGTTACGGCAAGATCTACAACGGCCAGAACAAGCCGCGTGAAGGCCTCGGTGCCGGTTGCTCGGCCTTTGGCATCGGTTTCCTCGAAGTCGCCGGTTTTATGCGCCCCGAGTTCGAGAAGGCGTGGCCGCAAACCGTTGCCATCCCCGACAAGCTCATCGGTGGCCCGATGACCGGCAAGCGCGTGTCGCTGCTGGCCGCGGCCATGGGCCGCTGGGCCAAACCCGGCGAACCGTCGCACGTATTGAAAATGTATGACCCTGACTTGATGTATACCTGGATCCACAAACTCTGGCAGCAGAACAGGTTCAATCAACTGCAGCAAGACACGGCGGCTGCCGGTAACGACGATTTCCTCGCCCATCCCCGACTGATCAAGCGTGGCAGTGCGTTGGGAATCGAATACGATTGCACCCGCTATGCGCCGCCCGCCGAGCCGATCTGGCAGGGCGCAGCCCTGAAACACAAGTAGTTCGTTTCGCAATACGGCGTATGTAAAAAGCCACCCCGGCGACTGCCGGGGTGGCTTCAGTTAACGAGAACGCTTCCGTCGATCAATCGGACCAGTCGAACACCCGGGGCATGCCGGCGGGAGCCGGCCGCTCGGAGCGACGGTTGTTGGTGTCGTCGCGCCGCGGCTGCGTCCGGGGTGTCGGCCGCTGGCTCTGCGTGGACGACCGGGGTTGTTGGTTGTCGCGGCGCGGTTGCGGACGGGCGTGGTGCGCGGCCGGTGCCGCGGCTGACGAGCGCTGCTGCGCTGCCGCTCCGTCGCGGTGCGCCGGCGGCATGGCCTGCGTCGGCCGCTCGGTGCGTCGATTCGCGTCTTGTGCGGCATGGGTTGGCTGGCGCTCGCTGTGGTGGCGCGTCGGTGCCGGACCGCGGCGACCGTGCGCCGCGTGGGCGGGGCGCGGCGCGCGCGTGGGCTGCGACGATGTCGTCGAACTCGCGGTCGAGCGGGTGCCGGCCGAGCGGCCAGTCGTGCCGGCATTGGCGGCCTTGCGCTCGGCCTTGGCGCGGGCGCGGGCCCGTTCCTCGGACTTGCGGGCACGAATCGCGGCAATGCGCTCGCCCAGCGGAATCTCGAGACGTTCGGTCGCGGCCTTGTTGTAATCGAAGTCGGGCAAAGTCTTGCGAGGCAGGCGCCGGTTCAGGTGGCGCTCGATCTGGCGCAGGTCGGCTTCTTCGTCAGGGGAGACCAGCGTCCAGGCATCGCCAACCATCTCGGCGCGCGCGGTGCGACCCACGCGGTGGATGTAATCCTCGACGATGTGCGGCACATCGAAGTTGACCACATGCGACAGCGCCTCGACATCGATGCCGCGAGCGGCAATGTCGGTGGCGACCAGCACCCGATAGGTGCCGTCTTTGAACCCGGCCAGGGCCTGGGTCCGCTGCAGTTGGCTCCGGTTGCCGTGAATCCGGGCGCAAGAAACCCCGTGGCGATCGAGGAAATCGGCCAACCGATTGGCGCGATGCTTGGTGCGGGTGAACGCCAGCACGTTCTTGATCTGCGGATCTTTGAGCAGTTCGAGCATCAGGTGTGACTTGAGCTCGGACGAAACCGGATACAGCGTCTGGGAGACGCCGGTGGCCGGCTTGGCCTGCCGCTCGATGTTGAGCATCACCGGATGGTGCAGCATTTCGTGTGAGAGCTGCACGATCGGGTCGGGCATCGTCGCCGAGAAGAACAGGGTCTGGCGCCGGGTGGTCGGCAGGTGACGAAGAACCTTGCGGATGTCGGGCAAGAAGCCCATGTCGAGCATGCGGTCGGCCTCGTCGAGGACCAGCACCTGCAGGCCCTGCAGATCGGCGTACTGATACTGGAAATGGTCGAGCAGGCGGCCCGGCGTGGCGACGATGATCTCGACGCCCTTCTCAAAAGCCTGTTGCTGCGGACCCATGCCCACGCCGCCGAACACGGCCGCGCTGCGGATCGTGGTGAAGCGCGCCAGGTCGTTGATGTGCTCGCTGATCTGGGCGGCGAGTTCACGGGTGGGGGCAAGGATGAGGGCGCGCGTCATGCCGGCGCCACTCTTGACCAACCGCTGCAGGATCGGCAACGCGAAGGCCGCCGTCTTGCCGCTGCCGGTCATGGCGCAGGCGAGCACATCGCGGCCGAGCATGGCCGGTGGCACCGACTGCGACTGAATCGGCGTCGGGGCGGTGAAACCGAGCGCATCGACCGCGCGTTGCAAAGCCGGATTCAGGTTGAAATCGGCGAACGACGTGGCCGCCGTGGGCGCCGTGACCAGCGCCTCTTCGGCGTTGATGGTCGGGGCCGTGGCGGTCAGCTCAGGAGAATTCGGGGATGCGGAAATAGGGAAAGAACGATGGGACATTGGTAGGATTACTGGACCTTTCTCAACGACTCGGACTAAAGGCCGAGTCGAAAAACGTGTCCGGCTGGGTGAAGGGCGACGGGCTTGCCGGATGGGCCGCCGCTCGGGGGGGCATTCCCCCTGGGAGTGACTCGATGCTGCAACTTGATGACTCACGCAAAGGTGAGGCAAACGCCAGCGTCTGTTCGTTTATATCATGGATGGCCGACTTTCGCAAACTGCATTTTCATTATCGGCATTCTGAGCGGATTTCCATAGAGTTTGACGCTGCATATTTCGTGCAACGCTGGGTTTGTGTCGACGCTCATGGCGACGAACTCCGCATCCAATCTAGATTTGCTCCCTGTCTGCACCTTGCCTCGTCGTCGAAACCAGCATAAAATCAGGGTGTCGTTGGTGCCGATCGGGGCAATCGCAATCAGGAGTGGGGTTCAGAAATGATGAGAAATACCTGCAAACTCGTGTTGTTGGTTGTGGTTCTGGGGACCGCTGTGGCTGTGGCGTCGGCTGCGCCGGCGACCGGCCTCGAGGGTGTGGCCGATCTGCAGCTCATTGCCTTCGTGCGGGCGCAACGTGCCGCGTTGGCCGGTGCGCCGCAAGGGGTGGGGCGCGACCTGGCGTGTTGCAGTCTCGATGCCCGCATGCAGGCGGCGGTCCGTCGTCTGCTCGAGCGGGCGGAAGGGGCCGAGGCCGAGGAGTTGGTGGCCTGCCTCGAATCGCTGAGTGCGGCCGACCGCGCGGCGGTTCAACCATTGATCCATGCCTGGCGTCAGAAACTGGCCGTCGCCATGGCACAGCGTGACCTTCCTGATGACGGCATCCTTGCCCGGGTGACGGCATTGGCTGCGTCGTGCGCATCAACACAGGCCGCTGCGGCACCCCTTGACCCCGCGGGATTGGCGCAGGCCCTTGCCGAAATCCGCCCGATCGTGGATCGGCGTGTTCGTGGCCTTCCCGTCATCGGCACCATCGCCGGTACTGTCGGTCAGCGCCCGGTTCGCCTGACCTTCGACCGACGCCAGTGGACCATCGCCGGTTCGATCAACGCTCTGCCGGTCGAGATCAAAATCGACCACGACCAAGCGTTGATCGGTGGCACGCTCAACCAAGCGTTGGTGTCGCTGCAACTCGATTGGTCTCCCGAACGGGTTGCCTTGACGGGTGTCAGTGGCAATACAGAGTATGACATGGTGCTCGACTGGCGGGCCGGCACGGCCCGCGGCGCGATTGGTCAAGCCGCGACCGCTCTCCAGTTCGACCTGCATGCGGGTTGGGTGAACGGCCGGGCCGCAAATGCCCCCGTGGCCCTGAAGTACGACAAGATCACCGGGGCCCTTTCGGGCCAGATGAACGGCGAGGCCGTTGCCCTCAAACTCGTCAACCTCGATCTGAGCGATTTCCTGCAGCACTACTACCTGTTCGCCAGGTAGACCTGCCGGGCCGGGCGCCCGCGGGCGCCCAATTCTATTGTTCGACAGCGGGCCGGGTTCACCCGGCCCCCGTGTCCGTTGGCGAAGAAACGAGCAGATCTGTCTTGGCCGTGGCTTGCCTCTGTGCTTCGGCGCTTCTGCCCGTCGCGCTTTTGGTGCGCTCGACTTCGGTGGTCCACCCAGAAGAACGGCCCCGGCATTGCTGCCGGGGCCGTCGCGAACGCGGATATATCGAAACGGTCAGATCAACGGGCGCAACCAGCGCAGTTTGAGCAGCCACTGCAGGCGCTGCATGACCTTGGCATCGGAATGGGTCTCGGGCCCGAACACGGTCTCGACCGTGCCGTCGGTGCCGACCTTGACCTTGTACTGGAACGAGTTCTTGATGTCTTCATAAATGCGGTGTGCGACCTGGCCGGCGAATGCCGGCGACTTGACCACCGCGATCTCTTCGGAGTTGATCTGCTCTGAAACGTAATCCATGTTGTATGTGCCGATGCCGGCCACCTTGCGATCGAACACGAACACCTTCGAGTGCAACTTGTTGGTCAGTTTGTAGGCATGGATCTCGCAGTTCGGCATCTTCGCCAGGATCTTCTTCCAGTCGCCGACGAACATCGCCTGGGTCAACAGGCTGTCGGAGCTCATCGGGCTGTTGGTGTGGATGATGATCTTCACGCCCCGGTCGTTGGCGCGCTGCAATGCGGCTTCGCAATACGGCGTCAATACGACGTATGGATTCTGGATGATGATCTCTTTCTTCGCCGCATCCATGAGGGCCAGAATGTTGGGCGTGATGTCGTTCTTGAAGCCGCGGATCGAATGCTTGTCGAGGATCTTGGTCGGATACTGCCGCTCACCCTGGAACAGGCGGAAGGAGGCATAAGCAGTGAGCTTCTTGTACTGCTGCAACTCCTCGTTGTAGGTTTCGAGCAGCTTGGCGGTGTCTTTCGAGACCTTGGCCGGGTCGATCTTGGTCACGCCCGAACCCAGCATCCAGCGACGCATCGCCTGGTAGGCGATGTCGAGGTGGCGGTGCATGTCGTCGATGTCGCCGAGCAGGTCTTTGTCGATCTTGAAGTTGCCGGCGCCGGTGAATTCCTCGTCGAACGCTTGTTTGGCCTGCTGGGCCACCATGCCGCTGTCGATGACGACATCGGTGTCACGGTAGACGGTCGGAATATCGCTGGGGTCAACGAAGTAGTTCTTTGAGATGTTGCGGCCGCCGGTGATCAGGAAACGCTCATCGACCAGCAGAATCTTGTCGTGGTTGCTCGCGGTCACATTGCGGATGTCTTCGAAGGCTGACAACAGCGCGGTGGAGACCGGGTTGAACACACGAATCTGCACGTTTTTGAGCTTGGCCATTTCTTGCAGAACGTCCTGGCCGAGGAACTTGCGCGACAAGCCCTTGGTGCCGCGGGCATCGACCATGATGCGGATATTCACGCCTTCGCGCGCCTTCTTCATCAACATGCCGAGCATGCTCATGCCGAAGATGTCTTGCTCGACGATGAAATACGTGGTGTCGATCGACTTCTTGGCGTTGTCGAGAATGTACCAGCGGGCGTACCACGACTCGACGTTGGCCGGCAGGAAGCGGACGCGGGCCTTGGGATCGGACTGCCCCGAACCCATCGCGTCGAAGACGGCTTCAACGCCCTGGGCGATCACATTGGCGGATACGACTCGAGTTGGGCTGTCGGCAGCATTCTCAGCCGCCCAGGTCGGGGCAAACCCAACCAGCATGATCAGCACAGCCAGAACCAGGGTTTTCTTCATCATGGTCGATCTTCCTCCTTGGCCACACGACGGCACCTCGATGCGATCCGATGCGTTCTGTGGTCTTTTCAGGGTACACCGTGGTTCCGCCCCGTGCAAGCCGTCTGAAACGACGCAACGAGAGGGTGTTGCCGAGTCGGCCGGGGAACAACGGGGCGCCTCCGGAAATCAATGCGTTCCGGTGCTATAATCTTGTAACGGGTGCGCTTCCTGGGGCGCACTCAGCCACTGGAGGTACTCGTCATGATTACGCGTCGTTGTTTCTTGCAGACATCGGCTGCGCTGGGTGCGGCCGGGTGCCTGGGGTCGTTGTGTCCGCCCGTGTTTGCTGCCGCAAAGCCGCTGTCCGATCGGACGGCCGAATACGCCGTCAAGCTCGATGACGGGCGCTGGCAGTGCCAGTTGTGTCCGAACGGCTGCGTCCGTGGCGAGGGCGAAGACGGCCACTGTCGCGCCCGCGGCACGCGCAACGGCCAGTACCGCAGCCTCGTTTACGGGCTCCCTTGCGTCATGGCCGTCGACCCATTGGGCAAATGCCCGTTGTTTCACTTTCATGTGCAGGGGCAGGGCATGTCGATTGCCACGGCGGGCTGCAACCTCAATTGCCAGTACTGCCAGAACTGGCAGTTTTCGCAGAATGGTCCGACCGACACCGAGAACTTCACCCTGCCGCCCGAAGAAGTCATCCGCAAGGCGATGGACTACCAGATCGGGGCCATCTGCTTCTTTTACACCGATCCAGTCATTTACATCGAGTATATGAAAGAAATCGCGAAGCTGGCGCGCCAGGCGAAACTCGCCACCGTGATGGTCAGCGCCGCCTTCATCAACGAAAAGCCGCTGGCCGACCTGTTCCCGTTGATCGATGCTTTCGTGATCGGCTGGAAGGGCTTTACCGAAGAGTACTACGCCAAGGTTATTGGTGGCCGGATGCCACCGGTGCAGGCGGCGTTGAAAGCAATCAAGTCCGCCGGCAAGCACCTCGAAGTGGTCTCGTTGCTGGTGCCGACGCTCAACGATCAGCCCCAGCCGCTCGAGGCCGGGGTGAAGTGGTTCGCCGACAACCTAGGCCCCGATGTGCCGTGGCATTTTTCGCGGTTCTACCCGCAGTATCGACTCAAGAACCTGCCGACGACGCCGACGCAGGTGCTCGAGAATGCGCGCAAGCTGGCCATGGGAGCTGGCATACGTTATGTTTACACCGGCAATATCCCGGGGCATGAGGGCAATCACACCTGGTGTCACCAGTGCAAAACCGTGCTCGTCGAGCGACTTGGGTTCCAGATCCTCAAGAGTGCGTTGCGCTCGGGCAAGTGCCCGAAATGCGGCACGGCCGTGCCCGGCGTCTGGCGCGACGATCTCGTCGATCCGGCAATGACCGGGGGCAGGGAGTGATGCGGCACCCTGCGCCGATTGTCGGCGAAGTTGGCGTTACCGGCTATGCAGAGTGATTGCGAAGGGAGCAATATAATGTATGTTCGGCGAGTGACGTTGCGCTGTCGTGTCGGGTTGTTGGTTCTGTTGACGTTTGCCGCTCTGGCCCAGCCCGGACCGATTTGCGGTCACCCGGCGTCGGTCGATGCCGTGTGCGCAGTGACTGAAGAGATCTCGATTCTCAATCTGCTGCGCGGCCTGTATTTAACGAAGGAACAGACGACCGCCCTCGCCGCGTTGGCAAGTGAAGCCCAGGCAATTCGCACCCGGACCCTGGCCCGGCTCGAGCAGCGACCCACGCTGAAGGCCTTGCAGCAACTGCGCGACGACCTTTACACCTCATTGCCGGAGGAGCCCCCCAAATCACGCCCGGCGGCCATCGACGAGAATCGGCAGTATCACCACATCGTCGGCGAGATGCTCGACGAGATCGCCGGCCTCGAAGACCGGGTCGCCAGCCAGCTCACGCGGTCGCAGATCGATGTGTTCTGGGGCTTTGCACCGTGCGTCGTGCCTGAGATCGACTTCGAGCAACCGGTGCGTGTGGGTCAGGTCGCCGGCAGCGCCAAGACCCTGCCGATCGTCGAACTGATCCGCTCGACCCCGGAGCACGTGTGGCGCACCCGTGGGCGTGAGTACCTGCAAGAGCTCATGGCCATCTTCGAGCGCGAGGTTGGCAAGATGACCCCCGATGTGCGCGGTGACCTGCAACATCGTATCAATATGATTGCGCTCAAGATCCGCCGGGCGTCCGACGTCGATTTCATGACCAACAAGGGCGAATACGCGCGCGAACTGATGATTATCGAACGCGAGAAGACGCTGCGCAGCGGGCATCGGCGCACCGGTAAGCTGGCGCGGTTCTTTCTGTCGCCCGCCGCCGCGGTCGTTCTGCCCCGCTGGTATGAGAGCCATTGGGGTTCGCAAATCGGCACGGCAAGCGCCTCAGGCACGCCGGCAGTCCTCGAATTTCCTCGGCCAGCGAGCTCGCCGTTGGCGACGCCCGCCCCCGCGCCGTCGCCGACAGTCGGCAGCCAGAGCGCATTGCCGCCGAATACCGTGCGTGAGAACTTTGGCGCCAACGCTTGTCAGCATCCGTGTCTGTACTCGCGCCGCACCGGTGATGTCGAGGCCGATCGTTTCGCGGCCGCTGCCATCGGGTCGTTTCGCCTGATTGCCGAGGTGCCGTTCCTCGATCATGTCACCGATGCGTTTGGCATCGTTGACCCCATGGCCACGTCGGGGGAGCGGGCGCGCGATGTCGACATCGCCGTATCGTTTGCCGATGCCGCGAACATTCTGACGAATCGCCGGGCCCGCACCATGTTCACGCAGCAGCAGGGTGAACCCTGAGACCGCTATTTCCCGCTGAGGGGGCCGGTGCTGCCTGAAGTGGGTTTGCGCACGATGATTGCAGCTCCCTGGGGCGTGCCCAGATAGATGCGGGCGCCGCCATCGGGGCACTCTTCGACGGCAATACAACGTATTTCATTTGCCGGCAAGCCGTGCCGGGCGTTGATGATCGGCTCGAGTTGCCCGTTGCACCAGCGTTGCAGCCCATTGTAGCCGGCGATCCAGATCGCATCGCCATCGACGGCAATCGCGTTCACCGGCGCTACCCGCGCGGCCCCCGACGCTTGCAGTTGCCATTGCTTGCCGTCGAAGAGGGCCAGGCCCCGCTCGGTACCCGCGAGCAGGGCGCCGGCGCCCAGATGGGCATCGCCAACGATGGCGAGGCTGGTGACCGAGCGAGCCGGCAAGCCCGAACCCCATTGCCAGGTATCGACGTTGAGGCCGGACATCGACTCGCGTTCGAGTCGGTAACGGCAGATGCCGCGCTGGGTGCCGATCCACAGATGCGTGCCCTGCAGGAGAATCGCCTGGACGACGCCTGAGAGCAGGCCCTTCTTGACCGTGAACTCCTTGAACAACTTGAGCGGGACCTCGTCGCCGATGAACTTGCTGACCCCGAGGTCGTCGAACCCGATCCAGACGTAATCGTCGTAATCACAATGGAGGCACGAGACGCGTTCGGTCAACAGGGCGTTGCGTGTTTCCCGATACGTGGTCCAGGCGCGGCCATCCCAACGAAAGAGACCCCGACTGGTCGAGACGGTGCGCACGGTCGTCCAGATCTCGTTGTTGCGCATGACCATCGCCGCGAACTCCCCGACACCGAGCGGCGAGTTCTTGGGGGTCCACAGTACCAACCCGCCTTGGGGTTTGATCAGAAACAACCCGGCCTCAGTGCCCCAGGCCACGCCGGGGTCGCCCGCCGCCACGGCGTCGATACGGGTCGTCTGCAGAATCGGGTCGGGCGCCGCCTCGAGCGCCAG
>CAZADH010000114.1:10178-17663 GCA_964483805.1 uncultured bacterium | reverse complement strand
CCCGGCGCGCACCATATCGTGGTCAAAGGTAGGCCCGCTGGGGTAGAGCAAAGGCTTGACGCGCGCATAGTCCTCGGCGTTCTTGATGATGCCCGCGCCGTGGGACGGCTCGGAGGGACAGCCTGGAGCGCGTGCGCCGATATCTGAAAAACGGCTTTGCGAACGGATCTCCCGATGAGAATCTGCAACCGGCGTTCGAGATTCTCTCCGACGATCCGGTGGCCACGGCCGATCCGGCCCAGGCGACAGCAGTGCTGCAAGGTCGGCTGCGCCAGCGGTTTCTGTATTTCGTGGCATTCAAGCTCGACCCCAGTCAACTGCCGAACGAGTACCGCCAGGGATTCGCCAATCTGCGCGACAGCATCCCCTGCACGCGCATGCCCAGCCCGGCCCCTGACAATCAGATGGTCCGCGAGTTTCTCGAGCAGTTGCCCAGCGTTGCCGATCGTCGCAGCGCCGGCGAGTATCCGCTGTATTCGTCGTACGACACCCGTCACCTCTTTCAGGGCGGCCAGACCCTGCAACCTGGCGGTCCCGGCGCCGACACGACGTTCCCCGCGCCCTGGTTCGGCAGCCGGGATGGCCGGGTGCCCGACACCGGCGCCGTGATCTACGATCATCCTTCCTTATGGACGCGTGGCGCGCCGACCGCGACGCTCGCACAGCAATACAACATATTGCAAGAAGCAAACGGTGAACTGTTGCTGGATCTGCGCGGCCTGGCCTGGATCAACGCCGGCACCGTTCTCGGTGCCGGTGGCAAGACAGTGCGCATCAAAGGTGTCGGCGCCCTGATCGTCGACGACGGCGCCCAACTGAAGATCGAGGGGCCGGTCCGCAAGCACGACGCCAACAGTCTGTGCGTTTTTGTCGCCCGCGGTGGTCGCATCGAGATCAACACCGATCAGCCCGTCGAGGCTTCCCTGGTCGCCCTCGACGACGGCGGCCATGGGCGCGTGGTGGCCCGCAAGCCCCTCGACCTGCATGGTGCCCTCGTGGTCGACCGCCTCGGGACCGGCGACTGGGCCGACGTCACCCACAAGATCCGCTACGACCCGGCCCTGCGGCGCGCCGACGATCTCTACCAGATCACCTTCGATCGTGGCATCACCTTCCAACGCTATACGGCCGGAGACCTCTGATGGCCTGCCGACACCGCGGCTTCACGATGCTCGAACTCCTGATGGTGGCCATGTTTCTCGCCCTCACCCTCATTTCGCTGCTGTCAGTGGTCAGCAGCGCCAACCAGTCGGCCATGGACGCCTGGTACAAGTCGCTTGCCGTCTCGCTTTGCCGGGAACCCATCGAAGTCCTGCGCGGCATGGGTTACGCGTTTGTTGCTGATTACGCGCGCCATCCGCTGCCCGAATACCCGCTTGGCTGGTCGTCCATACCCGCCGGCAATGGCGCGGGCGGTGCCGGTTGGTATCCTGCCGAGGCCCGCGATTTTCAGCGGGAAGTGGTCATCACCCCGGCCGACAACCCGGGGTCAGGCGTGCGCGCCATGCAGATCAAGGTCACCGTGACACCGGCAGGCGACAGCAAGATCAGTCGCTGGTTGCGCCGCCAATCGGTTTCACTCGAAGCGTTGGTGGTCGCACCCCGATGAACCCTGCAACCATGCGCCGGCAAACCGGCTTCACCCTGATCGAGGCGATGATTGCGGTTGCCTGCATGGCGCTGTTGCTCACCGCCGTCTTGCAGGTGTTCCGCCAGGGTTCACAAAGTTCGCTGCGCGGCATGTTGCAGGTCGAAACGACCCTCGAAGCCCAGGCCATCATTCGGCAGGTTACCCAGGATCTCGAGAGTCTCTGCGTCGAAGCCGAGGATGGCGCCGCCGATCTGTCGACGCGCGCCCTCACGGTAAGCGGCACCGCGCCGAATCTGACCATCACCTTCCTCGCGTTTCCGTTGCACGGCGCCATCGATGGGGTCGTCCCGGTGGCCTCGAGCGGCCAGGGTTACACGCTGGCCAACCGCATCACCTACACCGTCAGCGGCAATCCGACCCCCGAAAAACCGTATCTGCAGTTGTCGCGACGCGAGCACCTGCATCCGCGCCATCCGGATGCCGGCAGCGGGGGCGGGTCCACCGAAAAGGTGCTCAGTCAGCGGGTCCACGTGTTTCAGATCGTGCCACGCCGTTTCGGTGCCGCCAATCGGCAACTCGACTGCTTCTGGATCAACCTGCAACTGGTCGATTCGCTCCACCGGGCCACCCTCGTCCCACGACGCCTCGGGGAGCAGTTGTTCGGCCCGCCTCCCAATGCGCTGATCGCCGACTTTTTTGGCATTGCGTGGCCCCGGTTCATCCGCGGCATCGAGACCAACGACGGGTTCAACCTCAACTGGTACGCTGGCGTCAGCGCGCCGTAGGCCGGGCCTCGCGTTCGATAATCACCACGGTGAAGTCGTCCGGTTGTGGCACCGTTTCGTCGCGCCGCCAGGCAAAGAACGGGTGGTGTCCCAACAGGTCGTCACACCCTTGTTCGGGCGGCAACATCGGTCGTGATACAACGTATTGCGCATACTGGTCGAATGCCGACGCGGTCTTCGTGGCCGCCAGTGACTCGACCACGCCATCGGTGTAGAGAATCAATCGCTCACCCGGCGTCAACGTAGTCTCGACCGGCCCGCCGAGCGGTCGCGCACGAATGCCCAGGATGTTCCCGCCGAGTTCAACGAACGCCGCTTTGCCGTCGAGACCCTGTCGCAGCGGGAAGGGATGGCCGCAGTTCCAAAGTTGCACGCGGTGACCCACCGTATCGATCTCGACGAAAAGCGTCGTCATCAATGTCCGCTTGCCGCCGGCGACAAAAAAGACATGGTTGAAGGCCTGGACGATCTCGGCAAACGACGACGCGCTCGCCACGCACCGGATCAACGTCGCCTTGGCCATCGCCATCATCAGTGCCGCCGGCACGCCGTGACCGGTCACATCGCCGAGAATCACCAGGAGCCGCTCGCCGACGCTGACGTAGTCGAAGTAATCGCCGCCGAGTTCGGAAGCCGGCTTCGACCGCCCAAAGACCCGATACTCGCCCAGCGCCATGGCCTGCCCCGGAAACAACCGGTCCTGAACCACGCGCGCCATGCTCACCTCTTGCAGGTTTTCGAGCATGACATTGAACATCGCCGAGAGCTCCCCGAGTTCGTCGGTATCGCCGGGTGACACGCGAAAACGCAGATCGCGCCGGCGGACCGCCTCGACACCGCGCGACAGCTCCCGCACGGGTACCAACAGTTGGCGCGCGAGGAACAGCCCACACGCCAGGGTGAAACCGACGCTGAGCACGCCGAAGAACCCCATCTGCACGGCGAGCGAGCGAATCTCGGCACGGATGGGGGCCAGAGGGCGCAGGGCAAAAAGGGCGATGCCCCGCAACTGATCGCCGGGAAAACCCGTGAGCAGGTAGGGCGCACCGCGATAGGTGACGCGCCGCTGCAGAACTCCGGGACGCAACCGCATCAACGACAAGGTGGCGCGGAACCAGCGGCCCACGGGTCTCGCGGGAATGGACCGATGGCGCAGGACAAAACCCGAAGTCTCGCCCGGACGCTCCGGCCGAACCACCTCTCGCGAAACCGGACGCGGATTCCGTTCGACCGCCAGCAGTTCCGTGCCATCGGCCAGCGGCCCTGGCGGAAGCATACGTCGTAAATACAGCCAGTAGATGTCGTCGCGATCCCACATCACCGAATAGATGAATTCCGGCGCACTGGCATCGGCCGGCAACCAGTCGCAATACAGCCAACCCTCGAGCGGGCCGAGCGACATCGAGAACATCGAGCCACGCCGGTCGGCGAAACGATCGATGAAGTCGGTGGCCGCACCGTCGCCGAAGGTACCGACAAACATCTCGAACTCGGCCAATTTCCGTTGCGTGCGCGGATCAAACACCCCGGTGGCCCGCTGCAGCAGACTCTCGAGAATCGCCGCCACGAGGCGTCCGGCCTTCGGGTTGGCCGGTTCTCCGATCTGCACCGGGATCTCGCGCGACATACTCGAGATCAACTTGACCGAGCTGATGTGCCACTTGCGCTGCTGGCCCGCAAACCAGGCACGAAACTGGGGCGCCCGCTCGGGCGCTGTGACCGGAAAGCGGGAGAAGACCCGACGAATCGCCCCGCCCGTGCGCCGACTGATCGTCGGTAGATCGCCGTCAAATCCACGCAGGGTCGCCAGTGAATCGAGGTGTGCATTCTGTTCGAGAATCTTCTCGCGTTCGCCAAGATAGGCCACCAGGATCAGCACCAGCACGACGAGTGGCGTACCAACGGCGATCGAGAACAACACCAGCAACTTGGCGCGAATCGACACGAACGGCATCCGCTCCCGCTGCAATACAAACAACAACACCAGAGCGGCCGCGCCGAACAGCCCCAGCAGCACCAATGTCGCCACTGCCAACCAACGCTCTGGAGCGCGAACCTCGTCGTCTTGCCGTGACACCACCAGTCGCCACCGCTCGTCGAGATCGACCTGGCGCCAGAGACGGCCAGACCGCTGCAGCATGCGGTGTGGTTCCCGTTCGAGTTGCAGGGCGGCCATCATCACCTGTTGGGCCAGGCCGGCGTCTGTTTCGCCGATTGCGGCCATCGCCTGAAGATCGACCAGGTGCACCCGAGTCGACCTCCCCAACGACCGCGCAACCAACGCATGCAGACCGATCGCCGGGTCGAAGCCGCGTCGATGAATGTGGATAAACACGCTGAACTGCCGACCCACGTGCGTGAAAAACCACGTTTTCATGGGGTTATCGGAGATCGACGAGAAGCCCGAAAGCACGGCCTTGGCGCGAGTTGCATAGGAGGGATCGGAAATGCCCAGATACGGCCCGATCACCGTTCTCTGCGGATGGGCCATGCAGTACCCGGACCGCCGGCACGTGCGGATCCACTGGAGAAGCTCGCGGGCAACCCGACGCGACGCGTGAGGATCCGAACAGTGCACGACACGGTCATCGCCATCAAACACGGTGAACGAAAACAGTTCGGGGTACCGTTGTTCGAGTCTGTGAACGGTATCGAGCCATGCCGACAATGCACCATCGCCTCGACTGGCGGCCCGACGCGCCAGTCCACGCAGGGCCTCGTTGAGAAACACCGTTGGTTCGGCCTTGGGCAGCGCGGTCTCGAGCAAGCGCTCCAACCGCTGCGACTGCGTCTGCTCGATCGACTGTCGACGGACCTCGAGAAAACACCGCAACCCGGTCCATGAGACCAACAGCGGAAAACCCAGAACAACGAGCAGCAGACCGATGCCACCGACATACCGTGGCCACCGCCGGCCCCGCCTGGCCTCGTCACCGATTTGGGTCGTGTCCATGCGCGAAGAGCCGTTCCCCTTTCCGGTGGGCGACATCGGTTTCTGAGCGGTCGCTGCCATGATACCAGACCCGGACGCCCATTCCGACAACCGTTCCTGTTATCATGTCCTCGTGACTGCCATTGCGCAAACCGCTGCCGATAAGACCAATGCCGAGATCCTGCGCGACCTGCGCGCGCCGGTGAAATCGTTTCGCGTTTTTGCGCTCGAGCGGGCCATCCACGAGGGCAACTCCCCCGAGATTCTGCAGGTTCTCGAAACGCAGGTGCAGTCCGAGGTTGACGAGGAGTGCGCGCTCCTTTGCCGGTACGCGCTCGCGGCGGTGCGTGAGCGAATCGAGGCGGCAACCGACCCAGCAAGCCACGACGCCGCTGCCAGGCCCGAGCCACCGCGCATGCACGATGCCGACGCCTGGATCCTGCACTGGTCGGCCGTTGCCGGCGCCGACCGGCTTCGTCTGCTGCGCGAGTTGCCAACCCCCCACCGCAAGAAGCTGGCAGAACAGGCGCCTTCATGGTTTGCCGACGAAACCGACCCGGCCGTGCGGGCCGCTCTGCTCCGGACTTTCGGCCGTCATTGGCCCGACGCACAGATCAACGTGTTGTCCCGTGCCCTGTTTTCTCATCACCTCGGCGTCGGTCTGGCCGCACTCGAAGTGTTGATCCAGCTTCGTCCACAGGCATTGGCCGCGGGATTGCCGAAACTTCTGCGCTCGCCCGATCCGCGCATCTGGGGCATGGCTATTCGCGGACTGGCCCGCCTCGACATCGACGAAGCAGTCGAGCATCTGACCGTCATGCTCGCCGATGCCGATCCCCAGGTGCGCCGGTGTGGTGTGCAAAGTTGCCTCTATCTGCCCTTCGACAAGGTGCGCATGCCGTTGCTGACGCTGGTGGCCACCGAGACCGATGCCGGTTTGCTGACCGAGGCCGGCGCCTTGTTCGCCAGCAACGCTGATCCGGAAGCACCGTTTCGCCTCACCGCCGCCCTTTGGCGTGCGGCCCCGCCGCAGCGTGCGTTGCTCGAACCGATTCTCGCCGGTGCCATCAATGCCATCGCAGCCTCGCGCATTCTCGGACCGCGGACCGAGCGTTACCTCGAGCATCTCGCCACCTGGACGGCAAACTTTCGCACGAGCGTTCAGCACAGTGCACCGAGTCATGCGGAAACGGTCGACGACGCCGGGCTCACAGAAGCGGCTTCACCGCTGTCGGCACCCACCCCGGAGCCTCAGCAAGCACCCCAGGCCCGAGGCGAAGGCGATCCCGTTGCGAACCGGGTGCGGTCGTTGGCCACGTGGCCGGCAGAAACCGCCAACGGGGCGCTCCCGTCGTTGCGCGAAGCGCTGGCGACCACCACAACGCCCCTGCCCATCCGCGTTGCCGCGTGGAAGTGCGCCACCAGGCTGCGGCTGCCGGAGTTCGTCGACCTGGCCGAACAAGTCGTTGGGGGCGACGATGAGCGGTGTGCAGCCGAAGCTCTCAGTTATCTGGCCGAACTCGACCCCGATCGGGCCATGAACCCGCTGGGTCACTGCCTGCAGCACCCGAACCAGCGGCTCAAGACCACCGCCCTGCGCATCCTGCTGCGCTCCGACCCCCAACGGGCCCTTGCGGTGGTCCGCAGGTTGCTGGCAAGTCCGCTGGTGGCGAGGCAACGCGCTGCTGTTGCGTGTCTGATGCACTTCGATTTCGGCTTGGCGCGCGAGACTCTCGCCGACACGCTGCGCAGTACCTCCGACAGAGACCTGCTCGCCGAGGGACTGGCACTGTTCGTCTCGAACCCGGCCCGCGAGAACCTGTTCGTGTTGTTCGCACTGGAGCAGGCCGTTCGCGACGGCTTTCGCCCCACCGTCGCCAAAACCCGCGCACAGAATGAACAATCCCTGCATGAAATGGGCCTCATCACCGACGAGGAGCGGACTCAGTTACCGACGCGTCTGGCCGAGCAGTTGGCACGGGAAGAGGCTCGTCGGCGCAGCCGCCCCTCGGCATTTTCGGTGCAGCAACGCCGACAGCCTTCACTGCAAGAGGTCATCGCCAGCGACGGGTTATGGGCGACTCTCACCAGCATCGCCTGGCAATCACTGGGCAATGCGGCCTTGGGCCACCAGGGAAGGCGGCGTCTTGGGGACGGCGCCGAGTCCGACCTTCGCC
>CAZADH010000114.1:0-10168 GCA_964483805.1 uncultured bacterium | reverse complement strand
ATGCGGCCTTGCGGCAACGTATTGCCGTTGCGTCCGTGGGCCTGTGTTCGTTACTCTTGGCGTGGGCGATCTGGGATACCGGCGCCGCGACGCCGCGCCCATCGGGGACCGGCCCCGTTCTGGCGGTCCCCATGACCGTGACAGGCCGAGTGCAGGGTCTGCTCAACGACAAGCGGATGGTCTGCCTGGTGACGACCACGGGCCTGGAGATCACCGTTACCGGCAATACTTCGTATTCACATATCGCCGTGGGCGACGAGGTCGTTGCGGAGGTCGTTCCTTTCCGCCTCGAGGGAAACCAGAGCGTCGTCGCCATGGCCCGTTCCCTGCACCGGCGTTGACCCGCTGGACGGGGCACCGCCAGTTGGGGTATCAACGAAGCCGTCATGCGCCGCATCAGCTTGTCTCAACGCGTCGTTCTGGGTTCACTGTGCCTGTCGCTGTTTGTCGTCGCCCTGGTCGGACTCACGTTGCGCCGCCTGTCCGACCTGTCGGCGGCAACCAGTCACCTGCGTATCGCCGACGACGTCCTGGTCATGGGCACGCAGATTCAAGACGACCTGTTCGAACTGCTGCAGGCCCAGGAGTACTTCGACCAGTACCTGTCTGAGCAGGCGTGGCAGCATTACACCGGTTTCTCGAAGCGCGTCGGCGCGCTCCTCGATCGGGCGCGTGACCTCCGCAGCTTCCGCAAACAGGGCCGCGAACTCGATGCGCTCGACGACGCCCGCCTCCACCTCGAGACGATCCTGCAAAACGCCAGTTACACGATCAATCCGAACTTCCCCGTCGGGGCCGTGGCCTCGGGTACTCTCGAACGCATCCGCGCCTCGCGGGCCGACGTGCATCGCCGCATCCGGGCCGTCATGCTGCACGAACGCAACAACCGCAAACTGCTGGAAAACCTGCTCAAACAGCAGGTTGACGAGATGGCGACCACGATGGCCTGGGTCGTCGGCGCCGTGCTCGCGGCCGGTATCGGCTTCGCCTACTATCTGCACCGTGCCGCCATGAACCCGCTGCGCGAACTGATGGAGGTCATGCGCCGCACCGGCGAACCCGGCCCACTCCAGGCGCCCACCCCGACCGGTGCCCCCGAAATGCGCGAGCTGATCGAGTCGTTCAACCAGATGCAACTGACGCTGTCGCTGCAGCAGAAAAAGCTGGCCTCGATGTTCTCGCTGGCGGTCATGGTCGCGCACGAAGTGCGCAATCCGATTGCGGCGATCGGCACGGCCGTGCAAGCGCTTTCCAAGGATTATCCGGCCGACGGGCGCGACAGCGCCATCTTTCCCGAGATCCAGAAAGAGATCTACCGCATCAACACCATCATCTCCGACCTGCTCGTCTTCGCCCGACCACGGCCGCTCGCCGCCGAGACCATGTCGATGGTCGAGATGATCGGATCGCTGCGGGTGCTGATGCAAGCGGCGTTGGCCGAGAAGGCGATCACCTTCACGACCGATCTGTCACCGGACGCCGACCCGCTGGTGGCCGACCCCGATCAGATGCACAGAGTATTGCTCAATCTGCTCACCAACGCCATCGATGCGGCTGGCGCGGGCGGCACCATCCGTGTCGTCTTGCAGCCCGACGGCCCGCGCGCCGTGGTTCTCACCGTCGAGGATTCGGGGCCGGGCATCCCCGAGGCTGACCGCGAGAAGATCTTCGACCCCTTCTTCTCGACCAAGGTCAAAGGCACCGGGCTCGGCCTCGCCATCGTCAGTGATATCATTCAACGCCACGGTGGGCAGATTCGGGCGGAGGGCGCCGGCCGCGCACTCACCGGCGCCCGCTTCGTCATCACCCTGCCTCGTCATCCACCGGCCATGCCGGCGGTGAACGTCGAACCCGCGTCAATACAATAGAGGACAAACCATGACCCAGATCCTGATCGTCGACGACGAACGCCTGATCGCCTGGGGCCTGACCCGCGAACTCGAACGCCTCGGCCACAAGGTAACCTCGTGCGACCGCGCCGAGGCGGCCCCGCCACTGCTCGAGAAGCAACATTTCGAAGTGGCGCTCATCGATGTGCGTCTGCCGGTCATGGGTGGGTTGGCCCTGCTCGAGAAGCTCAAGACCGCCGATCCCGACCTGCAGGTCATCATGATCACGGCGTTTGCCGATGTCGAGGTCGCGGTCGAGTCGATCCGCAAAGGCGCGTTCGATTTCGTGCTCAAGCCGTTCACGATCGAGAAGATCCAGCTCACCATCGAGAATGCGCTCGAGGCGGCCCGCCTCAAGCGTGAGGTCGCCTCGCTGAAGACCGAACTGGCCCGGCGCCAACCGAAGCACATGTTGCAGGGTCAGTCGCCGAAAATGCGCGCGGTCATCGAGAGCATCGAGCGGGTCGGCCGCGCCGGCGCCGGCGTCGTCTTGCTGACCGGCGCGAGCGGCACCGGCAAAGGACTCGCCGCCCACGACATCCACCAACTCGGGCCACGCGCAACCGGCCCGTTCATCGAGATCAACTGCGGCGCCATCCCCGAAAACCTGTTCGAGTCGGAACTGTTCGGCCACGAGAAAGGCTCGTTCACCGGCGCCACCGACACGAAAAAAGGGTTGATGGAGGTCGCCGACGGCGGCACGCTGTTCCTCGACGAGGTCGGCGAGATGCCGCCCACGATTCAGACCCGTTTCCTCAAGGCCATCGAAGAACAGAAGATCTGGCGCGTCGGCGGCCGGCGGCCGATCAAGGTCGACATCAACATCGTCGCCGCCACCAATCGCGATCTGTCGCAGGCCGTCCGCGAGGGCTCGTTCCGTGAAGATCTGTTCTACCGCCTCAACGTCGTACCGATCTTCATGCCGCCGCTGCGCGAACGTGAACACGATGTATTGCTATTGGCCGAACATTTTCTCGCTTTCTACCAACACAAATACAAGCGCACCTTCACCGGCTTCAGTCCCGAGGCACGGCAACGCCTGCTGGCCGACCCCTGGCCGGGCAACATCCGCCAATTGAAGAACAGCATCGAGCGGGCCGTGATTCTCGAAACCGGCGAAACCATCACGGCGGCGGGATTGGGCTTCGAACCGCAATCCCCGGAGGTGCCGGCCCCGCGGTCGCAAACCTTGATCACCGAGGAACCTCCATTGCCGGAGGCGGGCATGGATCTGACCACCCACCTCGAGGCCATCGAAAAACGGTATCTGCAAACAGCTCTGGCGCGGTGCAAGGGCAACCAGTCGCAGGCAGCCCGCCTGGTCGGCATGACCCGGGACATCTTTCGTTATCGCTTGAAAAAGTACGACATGGCGGAGAACGGATGAGCGGTGCGGGAAATTGCCCCAGGGCAACCCCGTGCGGAAATTTCCGCAGGCCAACCCTGCGTAAAGTTGCGCAACCGTCCTCGGTCGGCCATCGCGCAATCCGGCCTCTGATGAGCGTTTCGGCACAACCCGAAGCAGGTGGCATGCCACTTGCAACAAGCTGCTCACGAAAGGTTCTGCAGAATCTTTCTCATGAACGGTTTGAAAAACGAGCAAAGGATTCCTTCATGAAATACCGGCTGTCGACAGCTCCGTTCTTGATGATGCTGGTGATCGCGGCACTGGCCCTGCCGTTGTTCCCCGGCGAAACCCCGGCCTCACCGCCGGCGGCAGCGCTGCGAGGCGCGCCTGGGTCCGTCAAGGCTTCCGGCCCGATGAAATTCGAGGGCAAGGTGGTTCTGTCCCGGACCGACCAGGGTGAGGTCGCCGTTCTCAAAACCGCCACGGCGGATTACATATTGTTGCCCTCCGACAAGCTGACCGAACTGCTGACCACCAACGATCTCGCCACGGCGATCGTCACGATCGAGGGCGAGAAGGTGCAAGCCAAAGACGGTCGGTCCGAGGGGTTGATGTTGAAGAGCTACTCGGTGAAGCTGCCTGCAAGCACCGGAGTCACTGACGTGGCTTCGGCGGCACCGCTGGCGTCCGATTCATCGGGTTTGCCCGTAACCGGTACCCCGTAACGACGAGCACGAGGTGATTTTTCTTGCACAACCGGGCGAAAAGTGCTAACTTCCGGCGCGTGTTTACGACAACGTCAGAAATCGGTACCCCGCGCGGTTTTGCGAGGCATCCACTCACTGGAGTCTAACGGGAAACCGACCACCACCGAGCCGATACGGCTCCTCCGATACACGGCATATTCCCCCCTTTTCACTTGGGAGGAAACATCGCAACAACTCAAAGGAGTATGGGTACAATGAAGAAGATGTTCGTTCTGTTCCTGGCTTTCGCTTTTGTGGGCACCATGGCGCTGTTCGCTCAAGATGCGGGTTCGGGTTCGGCCGCTCCGGCCGCTCCGGCCGCCGCTCCGGCTGACGCTGGTTCCGGTTCCGCCGCTCCGGTCGCCGCTCCGGCCACCGAGAAGGTCGAAGCCAAGATCGTTGTCGAGAAAAAAGAGGGCGCCGCCGATGTCGTTCTCGCCGTTGTGGGCGAAGCCAAGCACGTCCTGACCGGCGACAAGGTTGCCGACCTGCTCAAGGTTGCCGATTTCGACAAGAAGACCTTCGTGCTCGAAGTGGTCAAGGGCGAGAAGGGCTGCGAGTTGAAGAGCTTCGAAGAGAAGAAGGAAGAGAAAAAAGAAGCCGGCAGTGGCAGCGCCGCTGGTTCGGGTTCCAAGTAAGATGCCCCGACGGCGAAACCCCGAACCAGACGTGTTCTGAGACGGGGTTAACCGCCAGGGTAGGCACGGCGACCGGCAACGGTCGCCGTGCTTTCCTTAACGCGGGCTGCCGCGCCCCGGGGTAACCTCTCAGTTACCGGTGGCGTTTGCCGGCGAAATACGAAGGCCGCAACGCGGCCGACCGCGGCCGACGTGGAACGGGTGTGAGGCTCGCGGGCGGCGTGCAACGACCTGTGCCGCGAGCCGAGCGGGCCGACGTGGAACGGGCGCGTGCCCCCGCTTACTGAGATATTACCGCCCCGGGCTGCCGCGCCGTGCAAACGCCCCGCCTCTCGTGTTAGACTCAACAGCGAGGTCCCAGGAATCCCACCGGGGCCCGACGACAAGGAGCCTGCCAATGAAACGCGTTGTATTTACATTGCTGGCCTTGGTTCTGGCCATCGGTCTCACGCCTTTCGATCTCATGTCGACGGCCTTCGGCCAGGACGACTCCTCGCGCGACGCGGCGCGTCGCCGCGCCAAGCGCCGTCAGGCAGCCGCCGAAGCGGCGGGCCGCGGGAGCGGCAGCGGCAGCGTCGCCACGACCACCGGCACCTCTACCGAACCCGACAGTGGCGGCAACGACGGTGGTCGCAACATCGACACCAACACGACTGACCCCGAGGTGCGGTGCGGCGAACCCGACAACTCCTCGCAGTTGTCGTCATCAAACAGCAACAACACGGGCGATACGACGACTACGAATGAGAACCCTCCCGAACCGGTCTGGCGTTGTCCCTTGTGCGGCAAGGAGTTCCGCGAGGCCGGTCAGTGCGACAATCCGGCCTGCAATGGCGCCTCGCTGGTCGAGTCCGAGCGCAGCGAGCCCCCACCGAGCAACCCGGACGGCAGCAATACAGACGGTGACGCTCCGGTCAGCGATCCCAACAATCCCGACGCGACCGGCACCGGCACCGGCGAAGCCACCGACAGTCCGCCCACAGAGGGCAGCAGCAGCTAACCCGCCCCTCCCCGAAGTCATTCGTAAATCCTCCTCCTTTTCCTCGGTGACACACTTTTTTCAGTGACATTTTTTTCAGTGACATGATCCGTATTTTCAACAGTGCCGCACCGCTGGGGTCCGCTGTCCCGAAACCCTCCGCCAGTGATCGGCGATCTCGGCGCGGGCACGAAATCTGTGACACCCTGACACTCTGACACCAGGGCTGTTGCCGCCCTCATCGGACCCGTGGTACCGTGAGCAGCACCATGCTGCCCACCCTTGCCGTCAACGCCTGTGCATCGTATCGTCCGGAGCATCTCGAACCGGCGCTCGATGAACTGTTGCGCCCGTGGCAGGGTCTGCGCAGCCTCGTGCGGCCGGGCGCGACCGTTCTGCTCAAACCCAATCTGCTGTCCGCCCGCCCACCTGAACAGGCGGTCACCACCCATCCGGCCGTCGTCGGCGCGATGGCGCACCGGTGCCGCCGACTCGGTGCCCGGGTCCTGATCGGTGACAGTCCGCCGTATCTCATCGACCGCAACATCGAAACGTTCTGGTCCCAGTGCGGTCTTGCCGACGTCGCGCCGCGCCTCGGGGCCGAACTGGTTTCGTTCGAAACCGCGCCCCGCCGGGTCGTGCACCTCCCCGACTGGCCCCAAGCCGGAGCGCTGCACCTGACCGACTACTCGTTCGCGGCCGACGTCGTCATCAATCTCGGCAAACTCAAGACCCACAACCTGACGCGCCTGACCGGCGCGATCAAGAACCATTATGGTTTGTTGCCCGGCGTGCAGAAGGGCCAGTTGCATCGACGTGTGCCCCGGCCCAACCAGTTCGCCCACATGCTCGTCGACCTGTGGCTTCATCGCCCGGCCCACTTATCGCTTCTCGACGGAATTCTGGGCATGGACGGCAGCGGACCCGCCGGCGGCCGGCCCGTCGACACCCGGATTCTGCTCGCCTCTGAGGATGCCGCGCTCGTCGATCTGGCGTTTGCCGCCGTGGCCGGTATCGATCCGTGGACGGTGCCGACGTTGGCTGCTGCACGCGCGCGACGCAACGGGCGCCTGGCGCTCACTGCCGAGTGCTGCACCCTGCACGGTGTTGCTCCGGCAACGCTGCGTTTTCCCGGGTTTGCCGTACCCGCTTCCCCGATCCTGGAGCGGTTCCCTGACTTCATCTACCGGCTGGCGCGGCGCCTGTTGTGGCTGCGCCCCAAACCGGACAACGCCGTCTGCCGCCATTGCGGCCGCTGCGCCCAGATCTGCCCCGCCGAAGCGATCGCGGTTGACCCACAACGTATTGCCATCGATGGTCGCCGCTGCATTGCCTGTTTCTGTTGTCTCGAGGTCTGCCCGGTCGATGCCTTTCACATGCAGACCAGCCCGGCGCTGACCGTGTTGTTCGCCCTGCGTCGCTGGAAACGCCGTTGGCGGGGCCAACCGGTGTCATCATGAACGTCACCCCGACACCCGGCACCGTATCGTGGCGGCACCGCCTCGAGCTGGCGGCCCTCGAACTGGTGGCCCGCCACGCCGCGTCGTTCAGCGCAACGCGCCGCCGGCACACCGCGGGCCTGCTGACCTGGCTGGCCCTCGACGGGCTGCGGATACGCGCCGATTATGTTTACGACGTATTGCGTTCGCGCCTCGGCCTCGACGACACGGTGGCCCGACGACTGCGGCGACGCGTCTACACCAGTTTCTTCGAGAATTGCCTCGAAGCGGTGACGCTGCCCGCACTGAGTGCGGCCGAACTCACGGCCCGGATCCACGTCACCGGGCTCGCCCACCTGCAAAACGCCCTGGCGCTGGGCCACGGGGCGATCATCACGTCGGGGCATTACGGCTGCTGGGAACTCGTCCCCTCGTGGCTCGACCGCCAGGGATTTCCGGTGACCATCGTCGTGCGCCGCCAGAACAACGCGCAGGTTGATGCCTTCATGGAGCGCATGCGCCAGGCCCACGGTCCACGCACCGTCGACTCCGGTTTCGGTCTGCGCGAGATTTTGCGGTCGCTCAAGCAGGGCCGCATCCTCGCACTCATGGTCGATCAGGACGCTGGCGACAAGGGCCTCGCCGTCGATTTCCTCGGCCGGCCGGCCAGCACGGTCGCCGGCCCGTCGCACATCGCCCTCAAGAGCGGTGCGCCGATCGTGCCCTTGACCCTGCACCGTCAGCACGGCGGCCCGCACCATCTCGAGATTCTGCCGCCCCTGTATCCCCGGGAATACGCCGAACATCACCACGACCAGGCCGCCTGGGTGATGACCCAGGCGTTCACCGATGCACTCGCCGAGCGCGTCCGCCGCCGACCCGACCAGTGGTTCTGGTTGCACCGCCGCTGGAAACACGGCCACATCGCCAAAGCGGCGCCGACACGTGACGGCCGAACAGATTCCATGGTAGATCATTCGTCATGACCCTCGCCTTCTCGATTTACCAGAGCCTCATCGGCGGCGCGATTGCACTCGCCGAAACCCTGCCGCCCCGCCGTCTCGACCACGAGGAAGTGGCAATGCGCAAGGGCCTGCATTACGGCGACGCGCGACCGGCCCCCGGTGTCGTCTGGGTGCATGGCGCCTCGCTCGGCGAGTGGAACACCCTGCGCCCGTTCATGCGCCAACTCGTCGGTGTTCTCGGCCCAGGGCAAGTGTTGGGCACGGCCATGACCATGGATGGCCTGCGCCGTTTGCGCACCGACGGCCTGTGCGATCACACTGCGCTCCTGCCTCTCGATCACGCCGAGTGCCTCGAGCCGTTCATCAATCGCTGGTCGCCACGCCTGCTGCTGCTTTCCGAGACCGAACTGTGGCCCGGGCTGCTCGCTTTCCTGGCCCGTCGCGGGATCCCGGTCGGCATCATCAATGCCCGCATCAACGTGGTCACGCAGAAGGCGGCCAACCTGTTCGCGCCGATTTTCGCCGAGGGTCTCGCCGGGTTGCGCTTCGTCTACGCGCAAAGCGACACCCACGCCGCCCGCTACCGCCGCCTCGGCATCTCCACCGACAAGATTGCCGTGCTCGGCAGCTTCAAATACGATATCGAGCCGCCGAAGGCCTCGATTCCCTCGCTGCAGCAGCGACTCGGCGTGCCACCCGACCGGGTGTTGTGGACCTTCGGCAGCACCCGACCCGGCGAAGAGGCGATGCTGCTGCTTGCGCTCGAACCGCTCTGGTCGCGCATGCCGGCGCAGGTCGTCATCGCGCCGCGACACCTCGACCGCGTGCCCGAGATCGAAGCGCTGTTGCAAGCGCGTAATCTTTCGTATTGCCGTCTTGGCGATGGCCCCATCGACGTAAACGCCCAGGTGGTGCTGGTCAACGTGCTCGGTGAGTTGGTCAACCTGTATGCCTTGTCGCGGCTCGGTTTTGTCGGCGGCAGCCTGGCCGACTTCGGGGGCCACAACGTCATGGAACCGGCCGCGTGCGGCACCGCCGTCGCCGTCGGTCGCCACACCCGCAATTTCACCGCCGAGATCGAAGCGTTGCGCGCCGCCAACGCCGTGCGCGAACTCGACGGCATCGACGATCTGTCACGGTTTCTCGCCGAAGCCATCGACAATCCGAACCTGCTGACCGATCTCGGCGCCAAGGCCCGGTTTGTTCACGCAAGCATGGGGGGCGTCGTCGCGCGCACCATGGCCTGGTTGCTGCAGACCGGCCTGTTGCCGCCGACACCGGTGCCGACCCCGTGAGCACCCAGGTTCTTCTGCGCACCAGCGCGCTCGGCGACATCGTGCTTGCCGCCGCAGCCGCCCGCTTCCTCACCGGCGCCGGCCATCGCGTGGTCTGGGTGGTGGGCCGCCGGTGGCACGAACTCGCGCCGGCTCTTCCGGCCGCCGCAACGGTGACTATCGGCGGCCCGACGGCACTGCTCGCACTCGCGCGTCGACTGCGGGGCCAGCACCCCGACTGCGTCCACGACCTGCAGGGAAAACTGCTGTCGCGGGCCCTCACCTGGGCCATCGGCACCCGACATACACGGTATGACAAACGCGACTGGCACGAAACCTGGGCCGCCGCCCGCGGTGTTTATCCCCTGCGCCCCGCCGACTCCCGCCCCGTCTGGCGCCGCTATCTCGATACGGTCGGCGCCCCGGCCGACCTGGTCGCCGACGGCCGTCTGCTCGTGCGCGATCCCGAACGGCAGCAGGCCCGGGATTTGCTCGCCCGTTTCAACCTCCGGCCGGGTGAGTTCGTCCTCTTGCACCCGGGCGCTTCACACCCGGGCAAATGCCTGCCACCGGCCGCCTTCGCCCGCCTGGCGACCATACGTAAAGACATTGTATTGATTGGCGATGCGGCCGACTCTCGCTATCCAGCCCCAGGTGCCGACCTGCGCGGTCAGGTGCCGCTTTCTCTCTTGGCCGCCGTGATTTCCCAGGCGGCAGGAGTCATCACCTCCGATTCGGGGCCGATGCACGTTGCCGCCGCCACCGGCCGACCGCTGGCCGCCATCTTCCTGCAAACCGACCCGTGTCTGGGGTTCTCGCCTGTCCCGAACGCGGCGATTCTGACGATCTCGCGCGAACTGCCGTGCAAACCGTGCCATCTGCACGGCGCC
>CAZADH010000113.1:0-17704 GCA_964483805.1 uncultured bacterium | reverse complement strand
ACGGCGCCGCCACCTCCACCCCCACCGCCACTGCCACCGATCCCGGCCGCCGGCCTGTCAGGACTGGCCCTGATCGTCTTCGTGTTCATGGGGGGTATCACGATTGCCCTGGCCATCGCACTCGTGATCTACATGATCAAGCAGTCGCGTGAACGTCTGGCGACACCCGCGCGCCCTCCCCTGAAGCTCACGCCGCAGACCCCGCTGCCCGACATCGTGCGCGAACAGCCCAAGACGATTTTCGACCTGGCCATGGAAGCCGCGCGCGACGGCCGTTTCGAAGAGGCCGTCCGCCTGCTGACGCTGGCGTCGCTGATGGCGCTCGACGAGCGGCGCATCGTTTTGTTCCGCCAGTCGTACACCAATGGCGAGTATCTCGAGGCGATGCGGGCAAGCGCCGCCCATCAGCATTTGTTCCGCGAGCCGATCAAGCTGTTCGACCGCATGGTCTACGGCAATCACCCGCCGACGGCCCGGGATGTCGAGGTGTTCAAGAAGCTCTACCTCGACGTTACCGACACGCGCCTCGTCGTGCCCAAAGACTGAGGCCCGACCATGCCGACCTGGATCGACAAAGCCAAGGGCTACCTGATTCTGTTGCTGTCGCTGTTCATCTTCACCATGTGGGGTCTCAACCTCTTCGCTCTCGCCGATCGCGAAGAAGACGAGATGCGACCGGGCGGCCCCGGCGACCGTTCGCCGGTGGTGACCGAGATGCATACGTTGTACAGACGTCCGCACCCGTTTCTCTACTATTACCTGGAGGAAGTCGGGTTCTCGGTGCGGTCGACATCGGCCGTGCCCCGCAACTTCAGCGATCTCTTGATCATGGTCGAACCGAGCGACCGCTTGCCGCAACTGTTCACCCAGGATCTCCTCGATTGGGTGCGCGACGGTGGCAGCGTGTTGCTGTTCGTCAGCCAACCCCATCCGCTTGCAACCCACGTCGGGTGCAGCCCGGCCTCGGCCCCCTCGTCGCTCGAACGCGAAACCAGGCGCATCTGCTACCCCTGGCTGACCGAGGCCGATGCGGTGTCGACCCTGGCCCCCACCTTCACCCGCGAGCCGGGCATGAGCCTGCCTTCTTTGTATTTACGCCCCACCGACGACACCGTGGTCTATCAGGCTTTTCGCGGCCGCGGCCAGATCATCGCGTGCAGCGGTCACGACTTCTCGTCACCGCAGGGCCTGGCGCGGGCCGACAACGTGGTGTTCATCACCCGCACCGTCGAGCGGTTGAGCGGCAACACCACCGTCTATTTCTACGACCCGCAACCAGACCACGTGCTCAAATCGCGCGTCAAGACGGTGCGCGAGGGGCGCACCATCGACATGGTCAAGGTCAAGGTGCGCAAACCCTACCTGTCGTTCTGGAGCCTGGTCAAGGCGAATCCGGTCAGTTGGGTGTTGGTGCAGATGCTCCTGGCCCTCATCGTCTACTTTTACGGCCTGGCGCGCCGGTTCTCACGCCCGTTGCCCCTGAGCGAACCGATGGGGTCGGTGGGTCATTTCATTTCGGGCATGGCCCGCCTCTACGAGAGCCAGGGCTCGACGGCATTTGCGGCGCGCCGGCTGCTCGACGCGACGATGGCGACGTTGCGCCCCCGCCTCGGCCTGCCGGCCGCGACCGGCGATCTGCGTGCCGACGTGAAGGCGATGGGCGAACGCCTTGCCGCCTCGCAACCGGAGCGGGCCCAGGCGCTGACCCACACGCTCGACGGCCTCGCCCGTCTGGCGACGAGCAATACAACCAATGACGATGCCCTCGTCGCTCACGCGCGGGCATTGATCGCTCTGAGAAAGGAACTCAATATCCATGAGTGACATCGCGCAGGTGCAACAGACGTTTGCCAGACTCCGTGAAGAGGTGCGCAAGATCATCGTCGGCCAGGACCAGGTGGTCGAGATGATCCTGACCGCGCTGCTCATGCGCGGTCACGTGTTGCTCGAGGGCGTGCCCGGCACCGCCAAGACGTTGACGGTCAAAACGATCACCCAGATCATCGGCTGCGCTTTCCAGCGTCTGCAGATGACGCCCGATCTCATGCCGTCCGACATTCTCGGCACCAACATCTACGATGCCAAGACCAGCAATTTCCGGGTGCAGAAGGGGCCGATCTTCGCCGACCTCGTGCTCGTCGACGAGATCAACCGCGCCCCGGCCAAGACCCAGTCGGCGCTGCTCGAGTGCATGGAAGAGCGGCAGGTCACCATCGAGGGCAACCGCTTCGCGTTGTCGCCGATCTTCATGGTGCTCGCCACGCAGAATCCGCTCGAATACGAAGGTACCTACCCGTTGCCCGAGGCGCAGCTCGACCGCTTTGCCTTCAAGGTGCTGGTGCCGTATCCGACCGCCGATGAAGAGGGCAAGATGTTGCAGCAGTTCGAGGCGGGGTTCCGCACCGACCGGTTGAAAGAGGCGGGGCTGACCACGATCGGTTCGGTCGAGATGGTGCAACAGTGCCAGGAGATGATCAAGAAGGTGGTGACCAAACCGCCGATCATCGACTACATCGCCACCATCGTCCGCGCCACCCGCAACCACAACGACCTGCTGGTCGGCGGCGGGCCGCGCTCCTCGATCTCGCTGCTGTTGGCCAGCAAAGCGCGCGCACTCATGACCGGGCGCGATTACGTCAATCCCGACGACGTCAAAGAGATGGTCTTCCCGGTGTTGCGCCATCGCGTGATCCTCAAACCCGAGGCCGAAATCGAAGGACTGACCGCCGACGAGTGTCTCAAGGGCATCGTCGGTCAGGTCAAGGTCCCGCGGTAAGCGCCAGCCTGTGGCAAGCAAGCCGCCGTCCGACACCCGCCGCGACGAAGTGGAGGCCGGTTCGCCGTTCCGCTACGAAGAGGACATCGGCGATCGCCCACTCTCGGCGGAAGTGCGCGTGCGCCGCCAGAAAGACGACCTCGTGATCGAAGAGACGCGCCACGAACGCACGCCCGTCGACCCCGCGCCGCCCCCGGTGCTCGTCCCGGCGGCCAGCGGACCCCGTCTCGAGGCCACCCGGGTCACGACCCGCGTCATCCTGCTGCTGCTCTTCGGCACCCTGCCGCTGATGGTCATCGGCAACCACTGGACGGGATTCACCATATTTCTTGCATACAATGCATTCATTTTTCTGCTCGTCAAGGTCGACGCCCTGCTGTCACCGGCGCCCGAAGACCTGCTGATCGAGCGCACCTGCGCCACCCGGTTGTCGATCGGCCAGGAGAACGAGATATCGCTGCGGTTTACCAACCAGGCGCGCCGCCCGATCAACCTCGTGCTGCGCGACGAGTTCCCCACCGAGTTCGCGGCCTCGGTCACCGAACTGACCCTCGATCTCGAGCCACGCGCCGAGCAGACCGCCACCTACCTGGTCACGCCGCCCCGCCGCGGGCGGTACGCCTTCGGCGACGTCGTCATCCGCTACCGCGGCCTGTTCGAGCTGGTCGACCGCATCTACGCTTTTCCGGCGCCGCAGGTGGTCGAGGTCTATCCCAACATTCGCGCCATCTCACGCTTCGACCTGCGCTTCAAGCGGCAGCACCTCACCGAGATGGGCCTGATCAACGAGCGCCGGCGCGGGTCGGGCACCGAGTTCGAAAGCCTGCGCGAGTACGCGATCGGCGACGAACCGCGACGCATCGATTGGAAGGCGTCGGCGCGCAAGAGCAAGCTGATCTCGCGCCAATATCAATCGGAGATCAACCAGTCGATCATCGTCGCGCTCGACTGCTCACGCCCGATGGGCGCCATCGTCGACGGCTTCTCGCTGCTCGATGCCGCGGTCAATGCCACCCTGTTGCTCGGCCATCTGGTCACCAAAAAAGAAGACAAGTTCGGCCTGCTCGTGTTCAACGACGACGTGCGCCGTTACGAGGCGCCCAAGCGCGGCAAGCGCCACTTCCACCAGGTGTTGCACCAGTTGTTCGACCTGCAGGCCGAACGCGTCGAACCCGATTACGACCGCGCCATGAAGTTCATCATGGGCACGCGCCTGCGCCGCTCGCTGGTGGTGTTCCTCACCGATCTGGCCGCCGGCGATGCGCCGCAGAAAGTGGTGCGCAGCATCTGGCTGTTGTGCCGCAAGCACATCCCGGTGGTGGTCTCGATCACCGATCCGGCGGTGTGGGAGGCCGCCAATGCGACACCCGCAACTCCGACCCAGGCCTACGAGCAGGTGGCGGCGCTCGAGATCCTCGAACGGGTCAAGCAGGCCAAGCGGGTCATTCAGAGTCTCGGCGGCATCGTGCTCCTGCTGCGCCCGCACGAGGTCAACTCGGCTCTGCTGACCACGTATTTGAGCGTCAAACTGCGCGAGACCCTGTAACGACGCGGGGGCCGCCCGCACCGGGGGCCCTGCGGTTATCGGCGAACTTCGGTCGCGAGCCGCAACAGCTTGCTGCTGATGGTCAAACCGGCCTGCTGGGCGGCAATCAAATTGATGGCAAACCGCACGTGGTCGTTCTCGAGTTCGAAGGCGATGACACCGCCCCGATCGAGGAACTCGCGCTTCTCGCCGACGGTCAACACGCCCATGGTGCGCGCCCGGGCAATCAGCGCCTCGGCATCGCGACACCGACTGTCGACGAACAGCACCCGGCACTTGCCAACATCGTCGGGCGTCATGATCTGCAGCACCTGCACCTGGCGACCGTTCACCTCTTTGCCTTTGAGTGTCGCGGCCAGAGTTTCGCCAAACGGATTCGGCACCGTGACCCCGAACCCGAAGACTTCGCCTTCGGCCGTCACCGGCGACGGTGGCCAGTCGACGTAGCCGGTGAAGCTGAACAAAAAGGCCGCCTTGACGGCATACTCGTTGTGGATCGCCTGGGCACCGGCCGGCGCTGCGACGAGCCCGCAGGCCAGTACCAGCACGAGCGGCAGGAACCACACGCCGCCGCCGCGCCGGCGCCGGGACACCCCATCACCCTGCTGCGCTGCGCCCACCCGGCCAACAACCGGGGAGCGAGGCCGCAACACGAAATACAATGTATTGCTCATTGCAATCAGAAGTTCCAGGTGCCTTTCACGTAATAGACCCGCGGCACTTCGCTGGGCACCTCGAGCCACGTCGGCCCGAACTCGTAGTGACTCTTGTTGCCGAGGTTCTGGCCGCCCACGGCCAACTCGAAGTCTTTGAACGGCCGATAACCGAAGCGCACGTCGAAGCGCTGATAGCCGGGCACGTGGCTGCCTTGCAGGTTGTTGTTGTTGAAGCTCCGCCCGGCAATGCCGAAGTAGTCGAACCCGGCGACGTCGAACCAGGCCAGGTCGAGGTCGAGATTCTTGCGCAGGTCGATGGCCGCGCGAATCTGGGTCTGGCGGTCGGGCATCGACCAACTGTGGTCGCCACCGTCGGACGGTGTCGCCCACAACCAGGTGTGCCCGGTGCTGAGCCGCACCCGATCGCCCAGTTGCCAACGGGTCGTCGCCTCGAAACCGCCGGCATGGGCGGTGACATCGTTGAGGCTGCCGCTGACCGTGACCGCGCGCGGCGCGCCGTCGACCACGATCTGGTTCACCACGGCGGGCGACAGCTTGAGCATTTTGGCATAGTCGTGCCGAAACGCCGAGGTATCGAGAGCAAAACGACGGCTGGGATTGAACCGCCACCCGATCTCACGGGCGGTCATGATGCCCGACTCGTAATCGGGATTGCCCTGCAGCGTGCCCACCACGGGGATGACGCCGATGGGGATCTGCGGTGCCGGCAGCGGCGGGAACACCGCGCGCGGGAAGGCATACGCCACACCCCATCCGGTGCGCTCGACCCGTGACGGCAGTTGGGCGGCCCGCGACACGGATGCATACAACGTATGTTTTTTGTGAGCGCGCCACAACAGACGGGCGCTGGGCTCGACCTCGTTGCCCACCTGGCTGTGGTGCTCGAACTTGGCACCGATAATCAGGTTGAGCTTCTCGGGACAGAGCGTGATGTCGTCTTGCACGAAGAGGTTGAAGATCGTCGTCGTCTCTTTATTGGGCGTGAACCACAGGTAGTTGGTGTTGGGCAGATCGTCGCTCGTCCACCGCCAACCGGTGCCCGCCACCACGTCGTGACGCGGCGCCGGCTTGAACTGCAATTGATAATCGATATCGAAAGTGTCGCGCCGCTCGACGTTCATCACGTCGTTGCGGAACGAGCGGTCGTACGACAGGCGGACCTGCCAGTCGCGGCCACCGCGGGTCTTGCCGCGCACCGAAGCCATCAGGTCGCCGCCGCTGGCGTCACTGCGCGTCTGCGCCGCGTTCTGATACAACAGGGGCGCGGTGAGGTCGCGCAACTGCGAGATCTCTTCGTTGCGCGAACGATACAGGTCGCCCTGCACGCTGATCTGCTTGCGGCACTTGGTTTCCCAGTCGGCGCGGAACCCGAAGCGGCTCTGCTGCCAGGCGCTGTCGCCGTTGTGGGTGCTGTTCGGGTACGGGAAGAACTCATGGTCGGCGCCCTTGACGAAGAACCGGAACGCGCCGCCGTTCGCCATTGAACCGCCGTACCGATAGGCGCCGATCTTGCCATCGCTGCTGCCGACGTAACCGGTGGCCAGGCCGCGGTTGGCCGTCGCGTGCGCGTCGCGGGTCACGATGTTGATCACGCCGTTGACCGCATTGGCGCCCCACATGGTCGCGCCCGGGCCGCGAATCACTTCGATGCGGTCGATGTCTTCGAGCATGGTGTCCTGCACGTCCCACCAGACGCCGCCAAACATCGGCGAATAGACGGTGCGGCCATCGATGAGCACCAGCAACTGGCGGGCGAACCGATGGTTGAAACCGCGAGCGTTGATCGCCCACTTGTTGGCATCGATGTGCGCGACGTGCAGACCGGGCACCAGGCGCAACACCTCGGGAATCGAGGTCGCGCCGCAGCGCCGGATCTCGTCGGCGGTGATGACGGTGACCGCGGCCGCGGTGTCGACCACCCGCTCGGCTTTGCGCGACACGGTCGTCACTTTGACTTCGAGCAACTGCTCGAGACTCATGGCCGTCAGGTCCGTTCCACTCGGAGCCGCCACGGCAGCGCCGCCACAACAAAGTAACAGCGCAACCACCAAGCACATTGCCCAGCTTCGCTGCAACCGACTGTGCAAGATTTCAGCTCGATTCATGGCTCACCTCCGAAAGAACATGGCGCCCGCAGGACAGCGGATCAATGTAGCACAGGAGGAGGCGTCACCGCACCCACTTTTCGCGGCTGCGAAACCCGCATGCCGCCCTACGAGTTCTGCGCCCGGGGTGTGTGGGCGACGCCGCAATGGTCAGCGGGACGGGTCGGCGGGGACGTCGGTTTCGGGGGCGATGCCGGCCATGATCTGGAGCGATCGCGTCCCGGCAAAGACGAAGAAGCAGACCAGGATGACTCCGACCATGGCCGCGAACGCGAATTTCAGCGCTGCGTGCACGGTCAACGGGGTGATCCAGGTTTCGATCAACGCCGCGCCAATGAACAGAGGGATGCAGCCGCACACCAGCTTCACCGCCACCAATCCTTCACGGGCCAGCCAGGCCCCGCGCGCGTACGGCCCCGGATCGATGATCGCGTAGGCCACGATCAGACCGGCACCCGCGGCAATGAGAATACACGGTATTTCGATCACGCCGTGCGGCACAATCAGCGACCAGAACATCACGCCATAGCCGGCTTGCTGGAAGATGCCGGCCAACCCACCGATCATCAGACCATTGACGATAAGAATGTAGACGGTGCCGATACCAAGGAGCATCCCAGTCGCAAAGGCAAGAAACGAGACCTGGATATTGTTGGTCATGATCCGGCTCGAGAACGCGCTTTTGGCTTCGCCGCCGGTGCCCGGCGCAAAGCGGCCGGCAGTGAGATCGGCCTCGAGTTGCTGCATCAGCGTCTCGGGCACGACCAGCTTGACCAGCTTCGAGTCGAGGCGCAAACAAAGACTGCCGATCAGCATCGAGAAGAGCAAGATCAACGTCGCGACAGCAATGGCGTGGATCCGCTGCCGCACCAGTTGTGGGAACTCCTCGAAGAAAAACAACACCACATCGACGATGCGCATGCCGCGACGTCGGTAGATCTGTGCGTAGACCCGCCCGGCGAGAGCATTCAACGCCAGCGCCCGTTCGGCGTGCCCCGCCTCGCGGGCCTTGCCCAGATCGGAGAGGAGCTCACCATACAACTTGCCGAGCTGCGACAGGGTTTCGGCCTGCACCTCATCACTGCCTGTTTCGAGACGCTGCAGGATGGCGCCGATCTTCTCCCAGCGCTCCATCGGTTTGTCGTAGCGACTGACGAGACCAAGAACCCGTGCCGGCATCTGACCGCTCATGGTCGACCCTCTTCGCCGTGCATCATTCGACGGTTCCGTGCGTCGGGCATTGGACAACGCCGTCGCTCCTGAGGTTGGCCCCGTGATAGATCGACTGGCCGATGCCCTTGGGGTCGGACGGGCACTGGGGTTCCGATTTGAGATACTGTTCTTTCTTCAACTCGGCAACGACGCGGCCATCGCAGAAATCGATCATGCCGGAGTGATCCATATTGTATTGCTCGATCGCCGATTGAATCACCCGGATATTCGCGTAACACGCCTTCTCGCGCGCGCCGTACCGACTGCCCGACCGCGAGGTGTTCGGCACGGCGATTGCCGCCAGGATACCGATGATGGCGATAACGATCATCAGTTCGATCAAGGTGAACCGATAGGCCCCGGGTTTCGCCGGCCCCACCGCCACTTCGGGCAGAACCGCCTCGAGAGGCAATTCGCCGCCGGCCGGGCTCCAGACATCGTGGCCGCAGTGCCGGCAGAATCGCCAATGGGGCGCCTGCGGCAGCCCGCACACCGGGCAAAACGGTTGCGCGCTCATCCGCCCGCGTCACCCGGAAGCGGCGGCCCGACACGCAGTTTCGGGCGAGGCCAACGATCCGCGAGTACGACCACACACGTAATCAGTTGTATTGCGCATCCCACATGCGGTGCAGCATGCGGATGTGGCCCTTTTCCTGGGCGATGAGATCATCGACCAGTTTCTGTTCGCGGGGTTCGGCGACCATGGCGCGCAACTCGGTGAACAGCAGGATACTGCTGGTTTCGAAGGACAGGGCCAATTGCAGAGCCTGCACGTCGTAGCGGGTGTCATGCAGGGTTTCTTCGAGGCGATCGAGCACGACCGTGTATTTATCGAGTGCGAGGGTCTCGAGATAGTGCCAGGTGTCGTCGTCTTCGATGGCCGGCAGGTTGCCGACGCGCCCGAGGATCTCGGTAAACTGCTGCACATGCATGTCTTCGGCGGCGGCCAGGCGGCCGAAGATCTCGCGCACATCGTGGCGGCGGCACTGTTTTTCGAGCGAACGGTACAACGCCGCGCCGGCCCTCTCCTTGGCGATGGCCAGACGGCCGATGGTGCGATCGTGGTTCTGCGACATGACGGGACCTCCCCGATGGATATGACGAACGACGTTCAGGATAGGCGATTCCTCGGGTCACCGCAAGTCACCCGGTCACGGTCTCGGAAGGCCCGGCGCCTGCGTTGCCGGCGCCTCTCTTGCAGGCGCCGGGGCATTCGGCTAGAATGACTGACCGCAATCATGCTTATGGTTCAGGACCGTCGCGCCCCACCCAACTCGTCGCTGCATCTGCTGCGTCAGACGCTCGACGGCAATCGTCGCGCCTTGTCGCGCCTGATCACCCTCGTCGAAACTGCACCCGAGCGATTCGAAGAGGCGCTGTCGGTGGTGCACCTCAAGTCGGGGCGGGCGATGAGCATCGGCATCACCGGGTTTCCCGGGGCCGGCAAGAGCACGCTCGTCGACAAGCTCATCGCGGCGTATCGCGCCCAGGGCAAGACGGTGGCGGTGCTCGCCGTCGATCCCAGTTCGCCGTTTTCGGGCGGAGCCATTCTCGGCGACCGCATCCGCATGACCCACGGCAACAACGACGCCGGGGTGTTCATTCGCAGCCTGGGCACGCGCGGTCATCTGGGCGGGTTGTCACGCTCGACCCGCGACGTCATGAAGATCCTCGATGCCTTTGGCTTCGACCTCATTTTGCTCGAGACCGTCGGCACCGGCCAGTCCGAGGTCGAGGTGGTGCGCCTGGTCGACACCTGCTGCGTCGTGGTGGTGCCCGGTCTCGGCGACGACATCCAGGCGATCAAGGCCGGCATCCTCGAGATCGCCGATCTGCTGGTGATCAACAAGCGCGACCACGCCGGCGCCGACCGCACGCGCATGGAACTCGAGGGCATGCTGGCGATGGGCGCCACCGGCGGCAACGGTGACTGGCAGCCCGAAGTGGTCATGGCCCAGGCCAACGCCAACCTCGGCGTCGACGACCTGGTGGCCGCCATCGCACGTCATCACGATGTATTGACATCCAGTCGCGAGTTGCAGCGCAAGCGCCGGCAACGGTGTCGCGACGAACTGCTCGACCAGATGACCTGGGCCCTGCGCCGCCGGGCCGAGGCCCACCTCGACCGCGACGACAGCGCCGCGGTCATCCGCTCCGTCGAGGCCCGTCTGTGCGCCCCGGCCCGTGCCGCGCGCAGCATCCTCGCTGCCGAGTTCGACCGCATCACGCCCATCCGGGAGGCAACGCATGTCCGACCCAACGTTTGACCAACTGCTCGCCGCCGATCTGGCCGATCCTGCCGGCAAAGAACGGCAAAAAGAGTTCACCACGCTTTCGGGCCATCCGATCAAGCGGCTGTACACCCATCTCGATCTACCCGCCTTCGATCCGGCCCGCGATCTGGGCCTGCCCGGGCGATTCCCGTTCACGCGCGGGGTCCAAAAGACGATGTACCGCGGTCGCCACTGGACGATGCGCCAGTTCGCCGGCTTCGGCACCGCCGAAGAGTCGAACGCCCGCTACAAGTTCCTGCTCGCCAACGGCCAGACGGGTTTGTCGGTGGCGTTTCACCTGCCCACGATCATGGGCCACGATTCCGATCATCCGCTCAGCCGCGGTGAGGTCGGCAAGGTCGGCGTCGCCATCGACAGCCTCGCCGACATGGAGATCCTGTTCGACGGCATCCCGCTCGATCAGGTCTCGACCTCGATGACGACCAACGCTCCGGCCGCCATTCTGTTGGCCATGTACGTGGCCGTCGCCGAAAAACAGGGCGTCCGGCCCGACCAGGTGATGGGCACGATCCAGAACGACATTCTCAAAGAGTACCAGGCGCAGAAATCCTGGATCTACCCACCGAAACCATCTTTACGAATTATTGCTGATATCTTTGCCTGGTGCGCCGAGCATACGCCGAAGTTCAACACCATCTCGATCAGCGGATATCACATCCGCGAGGCCGGCGCCACGGCCCTGCAGGAACTGGCCTTCACCCTGATCAACGGCATCGAGTACGTGCGCTGCGGGATGTCGCGCGGCCTGGCGATCGACGAGTTCGCCCCCCGCCTGTCGTTCTTCTTCAACTCGCACAACGACTTCTTCGAAGAGATCGCCAAGTTCCGCGCCGCCCGACGCATCTGGGCGCGCGTGATGAAAGAGCGGTTCGGCGCGAAGAATCCCAAGTCGATGATGCTGCGGTTCCACACCCAGACGGCCGGGTGCAGCCTCACCGCGCAACAACCCGAGAACAACATCATCCGGGTCACCATCCAGGCCCTGGCGGCGGTGCTCGGCGGCACCCAGTCGCTGCACACCAACTCGATGGACGAAGCGCTGGCGCTGCCGTCCGAGAAGGCGGTGCGCATCGCCCTGCGCACGCAACAGATCATCGCCGAAGAGAGCGGCGTCGCCAACAGCATCGACCCGCTCGGCGGCAGCTACATGGTCGAGAAACTGACCCGCGAAATGGAAGAGGGCTTCGCCGACTACGAACGCCGCGTCGAGGAGCTCGGCGGCGTGGTGCCGGCCATCGAACACGGCTTCTTTCAGCGCGAGATCGCCGATGCCGCCTACCGCTACCAGCGTGAAATCGAACGCGACGAGCGCAAGATCGTCGGGGTCAACGCCTACACCGTCGAGCACGACAACGCCGACGAGGTCGAGGTGCTCAAGGTCACCGAAGAGGCCGAGCGCCGCCAGATCGCCCGCACCAACGATGTCCGACGCAAGCGCGACCAGGCCGCGGCGACCCAGGCACTGGCCGAGATCAAGCGCGCCGCCTCGGGCCATGACAATGTCATGCCACATCTGCTCGCCGCAGTGAAGGCGTATTGCACCGTCGGCGAGATCTGCGACACACTCCGCAGCGTTTTCGGCGAATACGAAGAGCCGCCGATCTACTGAGTGCCACTGCGCAAACGCGAGACCTGCAATCGTGATACATAACATGTATTTACACACCCCCACGAGGAGACTGCCGTGAATCCGAGCAAGATCGAGCCATCCTTCCGCGTCCGCGACCTGCCCCCGTATCTGTTTCGCGAAATCGACGAGGCCAAGCGCAAGTTGCAGGCGCAGGGCCGCACGATCATGAACCTCGGCATCGGCGACCCCGATCTGCCGACACCCCAGTTCGTCGTCGACGCGATGAGTGCCGCGATCAAGAACGCCCCCAACCACCGGTATCCCGACTACGAGGGTTCGCTCGCGTTCCGCCAGGCGGTGGCCGGCTACCTGCGCCGGCGTTTCCGCGTCGAGGTCGATCCGGCCACCGAGGTGACGGCCCTGATCGGTTCGAAGGAGGGCCTGGCCCACTTCTGCCACGCCATGCTCGATCCGGGCGACCTCGTGCTCGTGCCCGAACCCGCGTATCCGGTCTATGCCATCAACGCGCGCTTCGCCGGCGCCGAAGTCATGACCCTGCCGTTGTTGCCGGCCAAAGATTTCAAACCCGATTTCGCCTGGCTGTCGAAAGACGAACTCGACCGCGCCAAGATCCTGTTTCTCAACTACCCCAACAACCCGACCGGTGCGCTGGTCGACCGCAAATGGCTCGAGGACCTGGTGCTGTGGGCACGCACCCACAACGTCATTCTCGCCTACGACTGCTCGTACGCCGAGATCGTCTACAACGACGCCGACCGGCTCACGCCGCTGATGATCGACGGCGCCAAAGACTGCACCATCGAGTTTCACTCGCTGTCGAAATCGTACAACATGACCGGCTGGCGCATCGGTTTCGCCGTCGGCAACCCGCAGCTCGTGCAGGCGTTGCTGAAATACAAAATGAATCTCGACTCGGGACCGTTCACCGCCGTGCAGGACGCCGCGATCGCCGCGTTGTCGCCGGCGGGCGACGCCATGATCGAAGCGATGAATCGGATTTACGCCGCCCGCGCCAAGGCGCTGACCGGCGTACTGCACGACCTGGGTTGGCCGGTCGAATGCCCACGCGGCACGTTCTACCTGTGGGCGCCGGTCCCCGAAGGTTTCGACAGCATCCGCCTGGTCAAAGATCTGCTCAACATCGGTGGGATCGTCACGACGCCGGGGGTCGGGTTCGGCGCCGCCGGTGAAGGGTACATCCGCTTCGCCCTGACGTTGTCCGATGCCGACATCCTTGCCGGCCGCGACCGCTTCGCCAAGGTCTGGGATCAACTCAAACCGACGTTCGCCGGGCACTGACCGGCAGAGGGTTTTCTCCGGCCGCCGGCGGTCGTTGCCGCTTTGCGGCACGGGGTACCCGGCGATTTCGATCACGATTGACATTGCACGCCCGGCGACATATAATGTTGCGTTAGCAAAACGCCAAGGGAGGACGATGATCGATGGCCAAGGCGAAGAGCACCAAGAAGTCATCTGCAACCCAGGAAGCCCCGGTTGTTGAGTCCAAGAAGGCAGTCGAGGTGGGTTCGAAAGACACACCTCGCGAGTATGACCCGACCCAGTCGTATGGCGAGGGTGAAGTAATCGTCCACAAAAACTGGGATGACGTGGGCGAGATCAAAGAGGTCGGCACCACCAATGACGGCCTCAAAAAGATCAAGGTCCAATTCGGAAAAGTCGGCACGAAAATTCTGATCATGGACCACCGCGCGGGTTGATCGACAACCCAGGCGCGCTTGCGACCACAAAGGGGAGAGTGAACGCACTCTCCCTTTTTTTCTTGGCCGCATCGCGCCGGGGCCACGCTGAGCGAATCGCAAGCAATGACGATGACTGACGGCGACACCAGCACCGACCTGCGCCGACGCGGTCTTTGGTTGTTGCGCGACGGGGTCCACCACCTCATCGGACTGCTCGATCACGCGGAACCCCTGCTGCGCAGCGAGGCGGCGAAGGCCCTCGGGCGGTTGGGCGCCGATGACGCGGTGCGCCCCCTCATCGACGCGCTGCGTCGCGAGAAACAAGACGAACAACTGCCGCTGGCGCTGGCCGAGATCGGCGACCCCCGCGCCATCGAGCCGCTGCTGCTGGCGTTCAACGAGGACGACCGCGACGTACGGCACAACATCGCGCAGGCTCTGGGCGCGTTCGCCGACCCGCGCGCGATCGACAGCCTGATCAAGGGGCTGAGCGATGCCGATCCCAATGTCCGCTTTCACTGCGCCACCGCGCTGGGGCGCCTGCGTGAAGCACGGGCGGTCTCGCCGCTGCTGGCGGGCCTGAGCGAGGGCAACGAGTGGCTGTTCCTCAACGTGGTCGATGCCCTGGCTCGCATCGGCGATCACCGGGCCAGCAATCCGATTGCCGCCATGGTTCTCAAGGAGCGCAACGAACGCAAACGGGCGGCGCTCGTCGGGGCCATCGGCCGGTTGCGCGATCTCTCGACCGTGCCGGTTTTGACCCGCCTGCTGCGTGACCCCGACCACCGGGTCAAGGCGAATGCCATCGAGGCGGTGGTCAGCATGGGCATGCCGTTCGACAAAGCCCTGCCGTTGATCCACCCCTGGACGAAGCACAGCGACAACCGGGTCCGCGGCAACGCTCTCATCGCCGTGGCCCGCCTCGGCAGCCGCGAGCACGAACCGATCGTCGCCGGCATGCGCAACGACCCCGACAAATGGATGCGCGCCACGCTTGGTTACATCCTTTCAGTGGTCGACCATCCGCAGGCGCTGCCGATGGTCATCGACCTGCTGCGCGACGACGACGCCGACGTGAAGAAGAACGCAGCGCGCGCGCTGAACCAACGGGCCGGTGAACGCCAACTCGACCTGCTGTTGCAACTGCTGGGCGACCAGACCTCGTTCGTCCGCCTGCAAGCGGTGCAAGCGCTGGGACGGTTTCGCGCCCCGACGGTGGTGCCCGCCCTGGCGCGGCTGTGGAACAACGAACGCAATTTCCAGGTCCGCTCCGCCCTGATCTCGGCCCTCGGTGGGATCGGCGACCGCGCCGGTCTGCCGGTTCTCGAACTGGCCCTGCGCGATCGTGATTCACGGGTGCGCGCCAATGCCGTCGAATCGCTGGAGCAGGTTCTCGCCGACGAGGCGGTGCCGTTGTTGCGACCGTTGCTGAACGACCCCGACAACCGCACCCGGGCCAATGCGGCCAAGGCCCTGTTCTGGTGCGGCGACCTGAGCATCATCGACCACCTGCTCGTCATGCTTGGCGACAAAGACCGGGCGGTACAGATCTCGGCCGCCTTCGTCTACGGTCGCATCGGCACGGCGTTGCGCGAGATCGACCGCAATCCGCTGCCCCAGTCGTTGCGCACGGCGCTCGCCAAGGTCAAGGTCCCGGCGGCCCCCGTGCCACCGACAACCCCAGGCACCGATATCGTCAATACATCGTCTGTATCTCATATTGCTCAGCAACGCCCCGCGGTTCCCGGGGTACCAACGCCGATGCCGGCAACTGCGGGCGGCAGCGAAGAACGCCGCAGTGCGTTTCTCCAGTTGTTCCGCGGCGGTCGGCTCGCCGAGGCGCTCGCCGCGGCCGAAGCGTTCACCCGCGACCATCCCGACGATCTGGCGGCGCTGTTGTTTTCCGGCAATCTCGCGTTCCAACTCGGCCGCCACGAGCAGGCCATTGCGTGTTATCAGCGGGTCCTGCATCTCGATCCGTTTCACGTGCAATCCCTCATCCACCTGGCCGTGGTGCTCTACAAGACCGGCCGCGCCGCCGACGCCATCACCACGCTCGCCAAGGCGCTCAATTTGCAGCCCGACCTGGCACCGCAGCGGTTCAACCTCGGCAATATGCTGCTAAAAGAGGGGCGTTACGCGGAAGCGGTGCAGCAATACGAACTCGGGCGACGGTATCAAGCGCCGCCACCGCGGGTTCTGGCCAACCTCGCGTTCGCCTACCAGAAACTGGGGCGGTTCGAGCCCGCCATCGCCCAGTATCGCGCGGCGGCCGACGCCGACCCGCGCGACCCGGGGGTGTTCTACCACTGGGCGGTCATCCTGGCCCGCCAGGGCAAACGGGACGAAGCGGTCGCCGTGCTCGACCGCGCACTGGCCACCGTGCCGGCCGACGTCGCCGGCCTGCAAGCGGTGCGCGATCTGCGCGAGCGGCTGTTGAGCCCGGCTCCGGCGTGATGCCGCGCCGTCGCGCCAACCTGCAGCCAGAGCGGCCCACAAGACACCGATGACCCTGCACCGGTGGCGGATCGCTGCCCTCGTCGGCACCAGCGGCGCCTGCGCTCTCATCTACCAGATCGTCTGGCTCCAGGCCTTTCGCCTGGTCTTCGGGGCCTCGACCGCGGCCAACGCCGCCGTGGTCGCGGTGTTCATGGGCGGGCTCGGCCTCGGGGCCTGGCTGTTGGGGCCACGCGCCGATCGTGCCCCCCGCCCGCTGGCGTGGTATGCCCAACTCGAACTGCTGATCGCTGCGGGTGCGGCACTGACTCCGTGGCTTCTGTCCGGTGCCCGCGAACTGCATCTCCAGGCGGGCGGCAGCGCCGCCCTGGGGCCCCTGCCGGCAACCCTGGTGCGGCTCGCGCTCACGGCAGCCGTGCTCCTGCCGCCCACCATCCTGATGGGCGGCACGCTGCCGGCGCTCGCCCGCGCCGTCACCGGCGACGGCGAAGCGAACCGGGAGTCGACGGCGCTTATTTACGGGATAAATACAATCGGCGCGGTGTTTGGCACGCTGGCGGCGACGTTCGTCATGATCGAGGCCGGCGGGCTGCGGGCGACCCTGTGGACAGCATGCTGCATCAATGTGCTGGTCGCGGTCGGCGCCCACAATCTTGCCCGGCAGCGGCCCACCATCGCCGCAGACGACGACCATGCGTCCCCGACGCCACCGAACCCCACGCCCGCCGAACCACCCGAACCCCGGCCGGTCGCCGACGACCCTGCCGTGCCTTCGGCTCGGCAACGGGCGTTCATTCTCGCCACCGCCCTCGTCGCGGGGTTCGCCTTCATGCTCATGGAACTGGTCTGGTATCGCGTGCTGACGCCGCTGTTGGGCGGGTCGACCTATTCGTTCGGGGCGATACTCTCCGTCATTCTCGCCGGCATCGGCCTGGGCGGCTACCTGTTCGCAGGCACCGCCCACGGTCGCGATCTGCGCGTCTGCCATCTGGCCGGCACTTGCGCCCTCGAGGCTTTGTTCATCATGGTGCCGTTCGCACTCGGCGATCGGATTGCGGTGTTCGCTGCCGTGCTTTCCTCTCTGGCCGCCGTCTCCTTCACCCACCGTGTTCTCGCCTGGATGACCATTGCCGGCCTGGTCGTCGGCCCGACCGCGGTGATCGCCGGCCTGCAGTATCCCCTGTTGATTGCCCTCTACGGACGGGGCCGCCATCACATTGGTCGGCATACCGGCCTGGTGGCCGCGGCCAACACGGCCGGCGGTATTCTCGGCGCCCTCGCCGGGGGATTCGGGCTCCTCGCGGCCCTCGGCGCGCCGGCGTGTTGGTGCCTCGCCGCGGGGCTCC
>CAZADH010000112.1:0-17742 GCA_964483805.1 uncultured bacterium | reverse complement strand
AACGAGACGCCGCCCTCCCAACCGTGGTCGAACAGGTAACGGTTGGCGAGGCTGATGCGGCCCCCGAGCAGACCCTTCTGCCCTTCGAGACGCAGGTCGTAACCGGAGCCTGCCATCGCATAGAGGTCGTAGTTGAGGCGTGGGCTCAGCGCCCCCCAGAAACCGGCATACCAATCGCGTTCGAACCCGAAGTTCCGCTCGTTCGACAGTTGCAGCAGGGTGCCATGGGTATCGGTCTGCAGATTGAGTCCCGAGGGCAGGTAGAAACGACCCACGCGGAAATTGAAGCGGCCAATGTTGCTGGCGCGTGCGGCCGGGCTGAAGAACGGGTCGAGGGCATTGAAGTGGTCGAAATACAGATTGTGGTATTCGACGAACCCATTCGCCCGAGATTCGCCCTCGATGTCGTTCTGCGTCGGCAGGAACTGCGCCCGGTGGACGAAACGAAACTGCGCATTGAACGAGCCCCACGTCTTCACGCGATCCGAGAACCGTTGCAGGACTTCACCGCCGTAGGAGAACCGCCGATAAGGCGCGCCTGCGCCGTCACGAAAGGACAGTTGCTCATACAATTCCTGTTTAACAAACGTCCGCGTCGTGCGACCGCCAACGCCACGGGTCGAAACCGGTTCGCTGGCAAGCCCGGTGGACGCAGATCGCCGTTCGAGATGCGCGAAGGGATCCGCGGCCGACGCAGACACCGTGCCCGACGACAGAACGGCAAACGGGTCCGCCTGGACCGCGCCATCCAGGCGCCAGCGGGGCTTGGCGCCCGCCCCCACATCGCGCATCCATGCGCTCGGGTCCTTCGCGACTGGTGCCGGCTCTGCGGCCCCGGCAACGGGGAGAATGCCGATGACGGCGAGCACGATCAGGCCGAGCAGTCGCGCGATGGCGCGGTAACCTTGACGGGATGTAATAGACGACCTCGGCTTCATGAGACTCTCCTGACGATTTGCGGCACGCATACTGAACGTGCCTGCAAGAGTGGTGCCACCGCCAACGGCACCCGGCCGGAACCTCGGGGCGAACGCGTCGAGAAGTCGGGTCAACCGTGGTTCGACGACGCGATCCCGAGCTTGCGCAACTTGTAGCGCAGGGTCCGTTCGTGGATGCCCAGTTGTCGGGCAGCCTCCGATTGATTGCCGTCGGCGGCCGCCAGCGCTTCCGCGAGCAGCCTGCGCTCGAGCCCTTCGATCTGGGCCGGCAGACTGCCGGCCAGGCGAGAAGCCCCGTCTCTGCCGTCGGAACCGACCTCGACAATTTTGTCGAACGCCTCGGGAAGATCGCCGAGGTCGATGGTCGGTTGCGAGACAAGCAGGAGCAGGCGTTCGACGGTGTTCTCGAGCTCGCGCACGTTGCCGGGCCAGCGCCACGCCGTCAGGGCCTCGAGCGCCTCGGGCGTGAATGTCTTCGGCTTTACTTTATACATATTCGCTTTTCGCACCATCACCTCGTGCAGGAACAAGGGAATGTCCTCTGGGCGCTCGCGAAGCGGAGGGATGTTCAAGGGCAGCACGGCCAGTCGGTAGTAGAGATCTTCACGGAACGCCCCTTCCCTGACCATCATGGCCAGGTTGCGGTGTGTCGCGGTGACCCAACGCACGTCGGCGCGCCGGATCTGATTGTCACCGAGGCGGCAGTATTCGTGGTCCTGCAGCACCCGCAACAACTTGGGCTGCAGCGCCAACGGCAGTTCCCCGATCTCGTCGAGAAACAGGGTCCCGCCGGCGGCCTCCTCGATGCGCCCCGGTCGGGCCCGATCGGCCCCGGTGAACGCACCGCGGGCATGGCCGAAGAACTCGCTCTCGAGGAGTGTTTCGGGAACGGCACCGCAGTTCACGGCAACGAAAGGACCACGAGCGCGGGCGCTGGTCGCGTGGAGATGACGCGCGAAAACCTCTTTCCCCGTGCCGGTTTCGCCCTGCAGCAGGACCGGCGCATCGGTGGCAGCCGCCTTTTCCAGTTGACTGAGGACGCCTCTGAATCGGGCATTTCGCCCGAGTGGTGAGGCTGACGGTTGCACGCGTTCCAGTTGGTCGCGCAGGGTGCGATTGACCCGCTTCAACCCGACGCGCTCCGAAACCTGCGCGAGCTTGACCTCGAGAAGGCTCGCGTCCACCGGTTTCTCGAGATAGTCGAGGGCACCCAGTCGCATCGCCTCGACCGCGGTCGGCACCGTGGCAAACCCGGTCACGAGCAGCACCTCGACCTCCGGATCGATCTCCTTGGCACACTTCATGAACGCCAACCCATCGCGGCCGGGCATGCGCAGATCGGTGATCACCAGGTGGGCGCCACGGGCACGCAACCACTCGATGGCCGCATCGGTTGTATTGCAGGTGTGCACCCGATGGCCCCGCCGTTGCACCGACTCAGCGAGCAATTCCGCCTGGTTGATGTCGTCATCGACGATCAGAATGTCGAGATCCTGTTTCATGACACTGAATCCTTCGTGAATCTTGCCGGCAGTTCGAGATCGAAACAGGTGCCGGTGGCCTCGGTTCTCGAGAGCGTCAGGCGCCCCCCCATCGCGACCGCCATGCGCCTGGCGTTGTACAGGCCGAGCCCCGAGCCCTCGGGGCGGGTCGTGTTGCCGGGCAGGAACAAGTGCTCCAGCACCTGCGCCGGAAGCCCGGGACCATCGTCGGCAATGGTCCACCTGCAACCGTCGTCGGTCTGGGTCATGGTCACCGACACCCGTCGGGCTCCGGCCTGGGCAGCGTTGCCCATCAGATTCAACAACAATCGTTGCAGGAGCGCCGGGTCGGTCTCGATTGTCACGTCGGGCCCCGCGGTGACGAGGGTCGCCTGGGGAAACCCGGTTTCGAAGGCCACTTTGAGGTCGGCCAACCAACCGGCCACCGCCACGGGGCGAGCCTGCGCCAGAATCGGCCGCGTGGTCTGCAGCAGATTCTGGATGAGCCCGTTGGTCTCCGCGACCGTTTTACGCAGGAGATCGAGGCGGGCCACGAGCTTCGCGGACGGCTGGGCCACGGCATCGACGGTCTCGGCGCGCACTGAGTCGAGCGCCAGCGCCATCGTATTGAGGGGATTGCGGATCTCGTGCGCCACTCCGGCGACAACGTGCGCGAGACCGGCGGACTGGCGTTCCAGGTCTTGCAATACTCGATATTGCTTTTCGATTTCGGCCTGCCGCTGATACCGCCAACGCGCCAGCAGGAGAACCAGCAAGCCAAGGCCCAGCGACGCGCCGATCGCCACCACCGCCGTGCGGCGCATGGCCAGAACACCCTGGTCGAGGAGCACGAGCCGGAAGAAACCGGCGGTCTTGCCATGCAGGGTCAATCGACCCGAGACGAAAGCGCCAGCCGGTTCACCCGAGGCCGTCGCACTCGCAGGCAGGATCGGCCGGCCCGCGGGATCGACCAGATCGAGCATCCGCACGTCCGGGTTCTTGCGAAAACGTTCGATCAACGCCGGCAGCCCAACCTGGCTCTCGAAACCAAGAACGAAACCGACGTCGGTCAGGATCCGCACCAGGCCACCCTCTGGAAGCCTCTGCGCAAAACCAAAGGCGTCGGCCTCGCAGAAGATGCCGTCCGAAAATCCAAAGGTGTGCTCGGACCGGGTGCCCGCGAGAAGATCATGGCACCCGAAGGAATGCGGCAACTCCACGGCGAGGCCATCGCCATTCGAGGCGGCAATCAGTTGGCCCCGGGCATCGTACACGGCAATGGTCCGCACGTCATGACGCGCCTGCAACTGCCTGAGAGCCTCGGGATCGCGCCGCTCGGGGTGGGCGATCACCTCGGCCGCGATGGCCCGCAGTCGTTCGCGAATGCGTTCCTCGAGGTAATGACTGGCCTGCAAGGTCTGCTCGGCGCTCATGACCAGCGTTTCGAGCAGGAGATCGGCCCGCCGTTGATGCGCCTGTCGCAGCAGGTGTTCGGAATGGGCCAGGGCGGCCACGTGCAGCGCGACAACGACCGCGGCCAGGACCCACCAGAACGATCGCGAATACGTCGGCGTCATGGATCTCTTCCCCCCGTCCGGGGCCAGGCCGGCTTCGCGGATCACCACCCGCGACCGCACCGCCCCTTCTGCTGCCCACTGTAGCACAAGTGCGGCACGACCGCGCCTGCGCTCCCCGATGCTGGGGCGACAATACGGGGCGCCCAGATGATTACCTCTTCGGGGTGTCGAGGATCTCGCGCACGCGGCGCAGCAGGATCTCGGCCGACGTGGGCTTCTCGAGGAACTGCACCTCGGCCGACAGCAAACCCTGTTCGGCGATCAGGTCTTTGGCGTAACCGCTGCGAAAGAGGATGCGGACGTCGGGGCGCTGCGCGCGGATGCGCGCGAACGCCTCGCGCCCGCCCATACGGGGCATGACCACGTCAAACACGAGAAGATCGATGCGGGCGGGGGCGGTTGTGAAAGCCTCGACGGCCTCGATGCCGTCGCGGGCGAGCAATACTTTGTAACCTCGACGTTCGAGTACGTGCTGGTCCAGTTCCCGCAGGGCCTGATCATCCTCGGCCAGCAGGATGGTCTCGGTGCCGTTGCGAACAGGTGCGACAATCTCTTCCACCTTCGGTTCGGCCGACCCTTCGTGCAGCGGCAGGTAGATGCGAAACACTGTGCCTTTTCCCAGTTCGGAGTCGCAATGGATGAACCCATGGCACTGCTTGACGATGCCAAAGACGATCGACAGGCCGAGGCCCGTGCCTTTGCCGGGTTCCTTGGTGGTGAAGAACGGCTCGAACAGGTGTTCGCGCACCTTGTCGCTCATGCCGGTGCCGGTGTCGCCGAGGGCCAGCAACGCAAAGGTACCGGTGCGGCCATACCCATGCCCCCGCAGGAACTGCTCATCGATCTCGGCTCGCTCGCAGCTGATGGTGAGCAGGCCGCCCTTGGGCATGGCGTCGCGGGCGTTGGTGGCAAGATTCAGGATGATCTGCTCGAACTGGATCGGGTCGATGCGGATCGGTAGCGGCCCTTCGGCCGTGGTAAGGCGGATGTCGATGTGTTCGCCGAGTAGCCGTTGCAGCAGACGGATGGCGCTCTGGGCCGCATCGCTGACATCGATCACGCGCGCTTGCACGATGCTGCGTCGACTGAAGGTGAGCAACCGTTGGGTCAATGCGCTGGCCTTGTCGATGGCGGTGCGGATCTGTTTGACCGGCCTCTCGAGTGATGGGTCGCCTTTGCCGCGCTCGGCGAGAAGCTCGGTATAACCCAGCATGACGGCGAGCAGGTTGTTGAAATCATGGGCGATGCCACCCGCGAGCAAGCCGACCGCCTCCATTTTCTGGGACTGGCGCAGTTGTTGTTCGAGGATCTTGCGGTCGGTGATGTCGGTGTGCGACAACCGGCGACCGAGGATGCTCCCGCTCTGCACGATGGGAGCGCAGTTGTGCAGGATCCAGACTTCTTGGCCGTCTCGGTGGATGATGCGAAACTCGAACGCGTTCTCTTTGGCCGTCGTGGCCTCGGCCGCGTGCCGTTGCCATGCTTCGCGATCGTCGGGATGAACGATCGAGGCGAGCAGATCGGGATTGTCGATGAACTGCTCGGGCGGGTAGCCGGTGATCCGTTGTGCCGACGGCGAAACATAGGCAAAGCGGCCGTCGTTCGTGCGCCAGCTTTCCCATGAAGCCGCCGACTCCGACAACAGGCGGAACTTCTCTTCGCTGCGGCGCAGGTTTGCCTCGTAGGCCTCGCCTGTCCGGAAGAACAGGAGCAGTGCCGACGTGCCGACGAGCCACAACAGCCCGAGCATGGAAACCTCGTGATGGGCGGCCGCCCGCTGCGCGGCAATGAAGGGCGTCAACGGTACCGATATGCTGATGGCGCCGCGCAGGTCGCCTTCACGGTAGCCGTCTTTGGCATGGCACTTGAGGCATGACGCCTCGGTCATGAACGGCTTCATGAGGCGAAAGTAGGGCTTGCCGCCGATCTCGATCGTCTGCGTGTGTCGGTCATCGGCAGCGGTGAACCTCTGCATGGCCGCAATTTCGGCGGCATCGGGGGCATTGCTCGGATTCGTGGGCCGCAGACTGGTGATCTTGTTGATGATCGCGTCAGGGCGACTGGCGACGCTCGCGAAGACGAGGCGATTGAGATAGGCCGGATTGACCAGGGTGAGCGAGGCTCCGTCGGTCGTCGTGACGTCGCGGTAGGGGATCGTCAGATACGGATTGGCGGCAACCTTGTCGGCCTGCGCGTACAACCCGCCCATGCGCGACAGGACCCGACGATAATCGATGTTCAGCGACAGGTGGGCCTGGGCTTCGATTTCGGCCAGAAGTGCGGGATTGTCGAGATGCGTGTGCCAGGAATAACCGGCGATGGCAGCCACCATGGCTGTCCAGACCGCCAGAACGACAGCGTTGCGAAAGCTCGCCATGCCCCTTCTCCCCGTCGGCAACTGCCGACACCCACTTCTAGGATAGCACAATGGTGTTCCGAATTCGATACGTGCGCCTCTTGTTTCCGGGATGGAGAGATCGGGGTCTCGTGGCGGTCAGGGGGCGGTCGCGCGGGCTGAGCATCGACGCTCCGCTTGCCAGCGCCGGCCAGTCTCGCTATGATGAACGAAGAACATTGAGCGACCGCTGGTCGTCGCTGGCAAGGCAAGAAAAGGAATGACCGTCATGAAGAAGATCGTGGCGTTGTTGTCGGTTTTGTGCGCGTTCCTGGTGACGGGGGCGATGGCTGAGGTTCCGGCCCCGGCCCCGATTGCGGTCACCATCCTGCATACCTCTGATCTGCATGCGCACCTGTTGCCATTTGACACTGCTTCGGGCACGGGGATGGGCGGTTACGCCCGGATCAAAGCGTATCGCGAGGCCGTCGAGGCGAGTGGCCGGCGCGTTCTTCTGGTGTCGAGCGGCGACGTGTTTCAGGGCACGTTGTTCTTTCGCTTCTTCGAGGGCGTTCCCGACGTTTCTTTCATGAATCAATCGGGTTATGCGGCGATGGCGTTGGGCAATCATGAGTTCGACAAGGGGCCCCGGACGATCGTCGATGCGTTCGGGGCGGCGCGGTTCCCGATTCTGGCCGCAAACCTGCAGACCAATCCACAGCGTTACGCCAGCCATCGACAACTGGTGCGCCTGGTGCGGCCCTGGACGATCATCGAGATCGGCGAGGGTCCCAACGTTCTGAAACTTGGCTTGATCGGCCTGCTCGATGAGCGCCTGGGCGACCATGTGCCACGCGCGTACTTGCAGGGTCTCGCGGTCGAGGATGCCGCGGTGGCGCTGCGGCGTGAGTTGCCGCGGTTGAAGGCGGCGGGGGCCGAGGCCGTGATCGCCTTGTCACATCTGGGCTGGAACCGCGACGTCGAACTGGCGGCGGCGTTTCCCGAAGTGGCGGGGTTCTGTGGCGGCCATACGCACCTGTCGATTGATCCGCCGTTGGTCTGCGCCGGTGCCAACGGTCACCAGTTCCTGTCGCAGCCCGGCGAATGGGGGGCGGCAGTGTCGCGTATTGACGTTGTGTTGCATCCACCCGCGGCTCCGGCGGCCGGTCGGCGTCTCGAGGTTAAGGCGGCAGGTCTGGTGCCGATGAGTGCCGACCTGCCCGAAGACCCGGTCATCAAGAAAACCGCCGAGCAGTTGTGGGCCCAGGTGCGCGACAAGGTGGCCAGGCAGTTGGGTGACGCCCGGTGTCGACTGAACGGCGACCGGCCGCAGGTTCGGCAGGGCGAAACCAATCTGGGCAACGTCGCCGCCGACGCCATGCTTGCCGCGGCACCGGCCGATCTGGCTGTGGTCAACGGCGGTGGCATCCGCTGTTCGATCGAGGCGGGGCCGATTACCATCGGTGACTGCCTCAACGTTATGCCGTTCGATAACAGCCTCGTGAAGCTGACCATGACTGGGGCGATGCTCGAGAAGTTGTTCGCCCAGGTGCGCGAGAACATGCTGCAGACCCCGGGTTTCGGTGGTTTCTTGCAGGTGTCACGCGGGTTGGTTGTGCATTACGGCGTGGGTGGGAACCGCGTGTCGCTGCAAGGGGCGCCGCTCGATCCGACACGCAAATACATCGTCACCACAATCGACTTTCTTGCCGGTGGCGGCAATGGGTTGACCGCCTTCTGCGAAGCCACGGCCTCGGAAACAGTGCCGGTGTGGCAGGCCGATGCGTTGATGCGCTATGTCGAGCGGGAAAAGGTGCTTGCGCCGCAGATCGAAGGGCGGATCATCCGCGACGTGAAACTACCCGAACCGGCCGAGCCAGCGCGGGCGATTCGCGTGCCTCGGCCCCCGAGACCGCGATAATCCCCGACCGTTTCTCAGCGCTGCGTCGGTGACCGCTCGGGCGAGGCGTGGTTGTCTGTCTGCGGGTCAAACCCGGCAATATATACAGACAACGTATTGATCGTCGGGGGCAATAGTGCGGCGGCGCTTACGGTCAGTGCCGGCGCCAGCGCCGGTGGGTGGGCGACAACCACGAGCAACGGGGTCAGGTAGACGAACGCCAGCGCGGCGCGCATGGCCAGGCGTTGTTTCGCGACCGTCCAGCAGAGGACCAGAGCCGGCAGCATCAGCAAGAAGTCGTAGATGCGTGAGTAGGGACTCGCCAGCAGGACGATCAGCGCCGTCGGCACGATCACCCCGGCGGGCTGTCGCCGGATGGCCGGCGCGCAGCCGAACACGAGTCCGAGCAAGACCAGCGCCAGCGGTCCACCAATGGCCAGACCCAGCGGGTGCGGCGAGGGGAAGCCGAACAGGGCCGGGAGCCCGGTACAGGTTGCCGGAGAGTGCAATACACCGTGTTGCGACAACCCGCGAATCGCCGCCACCCAGTGTTGCGGCCAGTGCATGTCGAGAGCGAAAGAGGCCAGGGCGAGGGCCGCAAGACCGACGACGCTGCCGGTGAGTACACGCCGGGCGGCGGGCCGGTCCGCCAACCAGCCAACGGCCAACCAGACCAGGCCAATGGGCACGCCCAGGTGCGGTTTCAGCGACAGAAGCAGCAGAGCGAATGTTGCCGTCGCCGGTCGTCCCATGATGTCGGGCGCGGCCAGAAGAGCGGCACCCAGGAGAATGGGGGCGGTGTACTGGCCGGCCGTGACCATACCCAGGGTTGGCAGGTAGAACAGGCCGGCGGCGGAAACGACGAGTCGGGGTGGGCCGCCAAGAGAACTGGTGAGGCGGGTCAGGGCGAAGGCGATCAGCGTCAGGTTGACGCCCAGCCAGACCCGACCGGCGACGGCGTAGGGCATCCACGCCAGCCACACCGTGGTGAGGCAATACCAGGGCGGGTAGACGAACGGGGGCAGGTCGAGTTGAGACGTGGGACTGCTCAGTTCGGTGGCGACGAAGCGGCGTTGCGCTTCCCAGTCGTAGGGTGACCCGCCCCGCCAGACGACGGCGTTGGCGGCGTAGAGCGAGACGAAGTCGGGGCCGACCGGGAGCGGCGCACATCCGGCACAGACGGCGAGAAACAGGGCAATGCCGGCCGCGAGAGCGAGAGCGTGGCGCCGGGTCATGACTGCATCACTTTGTATGTATGTCGCGCGGTGCCGGTTGATCGGCAAAAGCAAAGGCGCCCGATGAGAGCGGGCGCCTTTGCGAAGATCGCGAGACCAAGAGCTATTTCAGAAAGGCGGCGGCCGGACCGGCGGGGTTGACGATCGGTTTCAGGTCGGTCCACGGGATGAGGAGCTCGGTGATGCCCATGGCATAGGGGGCGATTTCATAATGGTTGTAGCAGAACGCCAGGCCGTCTTTGGACAACAGGAAGTTCTTCGTCAACACGAAGCGGTTCTGCTCGAACTGGAAACCGGCCTGCTCGTAGGTCTCGTCGGGTTTGAGGTTGCGCGCCTTGCGGAACGCTTTCTCGGCGACGGTCAGAAGGTCGTTGGTGTTGCTCGTCGGCACGATGCTGTCGAGAGTGACCGGTTCACCGGTCTTGGGCGAGAGGACCAGGTAGGTGATGGTCGAGTTGGGGTGGGCCCCGCCGGTGAACACCGAGGCGCTGATCTCGATGCAGAGCAGATCGTCGTCGGCATGGCGGATACCGCTCTCGAAACGAAGCAACCAGGCCCCTGGCATCTCCGGTTGGTCTTTGAACGACTGCTCGTAATCTTTTGTAAATACTTCGACCATCTGGTCGAGCGATGCGGCCGGTTTCTCGCCGATCATCGCCAGTAGTTGATCTTGGACAACCTTGTTGATCTTGGCGGCAGCGGCTTCGGCGCCGGCAGCGCCGGTGAACTCAGGCACCACGATGTTGATCTCGGCGGCAATCGCCTCTTTGTTGGTGGCCGTCTTGGGTGGATCGATCTTCTTGCTCACGGTCTTCATGGCGAAGGTGAGCGCCTTGCCGACCGCTTGTGCGGCGCTGGCTTTGTCGTCGGCCGCCCGGGCTGTCATGGCAACGGTGACGGTGAGAACGAGAACCAGGGCCAGAAGTGAACGGGTCAAGATACGCATGTCATTTCTCCTGCGTCACGGCAATTCTGGTGACGATGGTCTGCGCCAATTCGCCGGTCAGCGTGGCGGATACTGGTTGAGGAAGCGGCGATACGAGCCGTTCTTGTACGCACTCCAGGGCTGCCAGTTGGTACAATTGCCGCTCATCTGCATCATGACCCGGATGTTGGTCGCCGGATCGAACAGGTCTTCGTTCGAGCGCAGGTTGTACTGACGCAGCCGCGCCGGACCGAGCCGGTCGATCATGTTGATCTGATAAAGACCGTAGCTGTTGTCGCCGGTGTTGCGGTTGCCGTTGTGGGCGCGCGGATTGCCGCCCGATTCGGCCATGCCGACCGCCCAGGCCGTGCGCAGTTTCTCACCGGAGAGACCGGCAGCCTGCAACCAGCCCAACAATGCCCGACCGCCTGACGCGCCGGGAGCCGGAGCCGGTGTCGTGGGCACCGGCGTGGTCGTACCGGGGGTCGCGGTGTCGTCGCCGTTGGTGCCGGGTGTGACCCGACCGGCGCCACCCGGGATGGTGAGCACCCAACCGGGATGAATCAGATTCGGATTCTTCTCGATGCTCGGGTAGCGACCCTTGTTGGCTTCGACCAACTCGGGATAGCGGTTGCCTGCGCCCAGGAAGCGCTGGGCGATAGCCCAAAGACTGTCACCGGGTTGGACCGTGTAGGTCGAGGCCGCGGCCTCACCAGAACCGGACCCGGAAGCGCTACCGGTGCCGCTGCCGGAACCGGTGTCGGCGACGTTGTGTTGCCCGAGGGTCTCGCTCATGCTCAACGCCTGCAGGGCCACCCAACCGCCCAGAACGAACAAGGCCGCCAGAAGAAAAATCGCCGTGGGTTTTCGCATCATGATTTCGCACCCCCTGCTATTATTACATCCTAACATTAAGATTGGTTTTCTTCGGTGCCCGATTCGACTCGCCGAATCGGTGATCGTCAGGAGGTCGGCATGACACGGACCCTCGTCATTATCGCGTTGTTGCTGTTTGGCATTCCCGCCTTGGGCGGTGCCGAGCCAGGATCGGCAAGTGGATCCGAAGACCTGGCGGCGCTGATCAAGAAGGTCGAGATGCAGCACCGCGGGCGCACCATGCACGGCAAGACGCGCATGAACATCACCACGCGCGACTGGAACCGCACGCTGGTCATGGAATCGTGGGGCGAGGGACGCGAAAAGTTCCTGGTCAAGATTCTCGAGCCGGCGAAGGAGCGTGGCACCTGCACGTTGAAAGTGAACGACGAGATCTGGAACTTTCTGCCCAAGATCGATCGGCTCGTCAAGGTGCCGTCGAGCCTGATGGGCGACAAATGGATGGGCAGCCACTTCACCAACGATGACCTGGTCAAGCAAGACAAAATCGAAGAGTTATATGCGCTGTCGTTGCAGGCCAAAGAGGGCACGGTCTGGACGATTGTCGCGACGCCCAAAGAGAATGCTGCGGTGGTGTGGGGCAAGCTCGTCTACAAGATCGATCGGGCCCGCGACGTGCCGGTGTCGGTCGAGTATTACGACGAGGACGGGGCGCGGGTGCGCACCATGACCTTCGACCGGGTCGAACAGGTCAGCGGGCGGTGGCTGCCCATGGTCATGAAAGTCGTGCCGATTGACTCACCCCGCGAAAGCACCGAGGTGATCTACGACAGCATCGAGTTCGACGTGAAACTCGACGGCGGCATGTTCTCGGTGCAATCGCTGCGCAGGAGATAGAGCCGTGATCATGATGCTGCGCCTTGCCGCGCGCAATCTCCTGCGCAACCGGCGACGCACCCAGTTGACGATGATGGCGATGATCGCCGCCGTCACCTGCCTGATCCTGGTGCAGGCGATCAACGACGGATTCTTGTGGGCGATGATCGACAACGCCACCGAAACCATGCTCGGGCACGTCAATGTCACCGACCCCGAGTACGTCACGGCCCCGGCGCTGAACCGCACCCTGCCCGAGGATCCGGCGTTGCGGCAGGCGTTGATGGCCGATGCGCGGGTCAAGGGGGTCTGTGCGCGCGTGTCATGCTTTGTATTGCTCAGTTGCGGTCACGAGGATGCAGGGTTGACCCAACCGGCCGAGGTGCTCGGGATCGACCCGGCCGAGGAACGCGGTTTGAGCCGCCTCGGGCGCACCATCGTGGCCGGTCGTTTTCTTGCAGATGCCGAGGCCCGCGAGATCGTGCTGGGTGCCGGTCTGGCCCGACGGCTGGGCGCACAGGTGGGCGCCGAGATCATCGTCATGGGCCAGGCCGCCGACGGCTCATTGGCCAACGAGGTCTTGACCCTGGTCGGCATCGTCGAGACGGGTGACACTGCGCGTGATGCGACCCTGGCGTTGCTGGGACGGCGGCTGGTGCAGACGTTGCTGGTGCTCGAGCGTCGCATCCACCGCTGGATCGTGTTTCTGCACAGCCCGGTCGAGGCGCGGCCGGTGGCCGATGCGCAACAAAAACTGGCCCCGTCCACCGTATGCCAGCCGTGGCAGAAGATGCTGCCGCAGATCGCGGCGGTGCTCGACATCGTCGATGCCATGAAATACGTGCTCGTCGGCATTTTCTATTTCGCCGTGTTTCTCGTGACGCTCAACACCGTGAACATGGCGTTTCTCGAGCGCATGAAGGAGTTCGCCATTCTGGGGGCGGTCGGCCTGACCAAGCGGCGCCTGGCGACGCTGATTCTCGCCGAAGGCGCGCTGATGAGCGGCATGTCGGCGGTGATCGGTGCCGGCCTGGGTTCGGCGGTCAGTGCGTGGATCCGGCGGCATCCCATCGACCTGTCGGGCCTCATGGGGCCGATTGCCTATGGGGGTGCGGCGATCCAACCGGTGGTGACGGCGCAAAACAACCTGGCGATCGTTACCAACGCGGCGTTGATCATGGTCTTGCTGGGCGTGGTCGTGTCGCTGTTTCCCGCGTATCGCCTGTACCGGGTGCGGCCGGCGGCCGCCCTGCGGGAGTCGTGATGCTCTGGCTGCGACTCGGTTGGCGGAACCTGTGGCGGAATCGCACGCGCACGGTGCTGCAATCCCTGGCCATCGCCGGCGGGCTGTTGCTGGCCATCTTTTTCAAGAACCTGGCCACCGGCTCGTATGAGAAGGTCATCGACGACGGCGTGCGCACGGGCTCGGGTCATGTCGGCCTGTATCGCGACGGCTACCTGGCCGATCGCAAAACCGAGCAGTCGTTCGTTCTCGGCGAGCTGGCGACGCAGGTCGCGCGCCTGGCCGGGGTGAAGCACGTATTCTCGCGTATTTACATTCCGGGTCTGGTGCAATCGGGCCACGACAGCCGGGGAGTTCTGGTGCTGGGCATCGACGCCGGCGTCGAGAAGGCCGTCAACCCGATCCTGCAGGATCGGCACCTCCGGGCCGGTACGCTGCCCGTGGCCGGCAACGCCGACCGGGCGGTGATCGGCGACGGCCTGGCCGCGCGACTGCAGGTCAAGCTCGGCAACAAGATCGTCGTGTCGTTTCAGGATGCGCGGGGCAAGATCGCCAACGTGTTGTATCGGGTCTGTGGATTGATGCACACCGGCATCGCCCAGTTCGACAACGAGTCGGTGCTGGTCGACCGGCGCCGTCTCGCCGCCGAGTTCGGTTCCCCGGATCACGTGCACGAGATGGCGGTGATGCTGGCCGATCGGCACCAGGCCGGAGCGTTCGTCACGGCCCTGCCTGGGGTGGCCTCACTGCCGGCCCAGGTGCACGCCTGCACCTGGGAACGTGCGATGCCGCAGATGTTCCAGATGATCGAACTGGACCGCGTCGGTTACCTGATCTTCGTCGGCTTCCTCTATCTGCTCATCGCCATCGGCACCGTGAACACGTTGTTGATGAACGTCACCGAGCGCACCCGCGAGTTCGGCCTGTTGCGCGCCATGGGCTGCAATTCTGCCAATCTGCGGCGGATGATCGTCGCTGAAGCCCTGGTGCTCGGCCTGCTCGGTGCCGGCGCCGGGACGGCAGCCGGTTCGGTATTGACATGGTATTACTCTCTCTTTGGGCTCGATCTGCGCCCGTTGATGGGCAACAAAGACCTCGAGGTCGCCGGCATCGTCTTCGATCCGGTGGTATTTACAATGTGGAACGTTCCGGCCATGGCTGGGGCGGTGGCGGCGATGGTGATTCTCGTGTTGATCGCCTCGTTGTACCCGGCCCGCAAGGCCCTGAAGATCCGCCCGGCCGAAGCGATGCGGCGGTATTGACCGAAAGGGGCCAGGAACCATGACGACCACGACGAAACTGTCTTCGGGAAAACTGGGGGAACCGCCAATGAACGCCGTTGCCTTGACCGGGGTGGCGAAGTTCTATCACGAGGGTGACCACGTGGTGAAGGCCGTTAACGGGGTCGACCTGACCATTTCCTCGGGCGAGTTCGCGGCGCTGGCCGGACCATCCGGCAGCGGCAAGTCGACCTTGCTCAACCTGATCGGTGGCCTCGACCGGCCTGATCACGGCGAGGTGCGGCTCGACGGTGAACGCACCAATGACCGCTCGGACGACGAGTTGACCGACCTGCGCCTGCGGCGGATCGGCTTTGTTTTTCAAGCCTACAACCTCGTGCCTGTATTGACGGCGTATGAGAATGTGCAGTTCATCCTGCAGATTCAGGGCGTCCCCGAGCGTGAGCACGCCGACCGGATCCTGCCGCTCTTTGCAGAATTGGGTCTGGAGGGGCTCGAACACCGGGTGCCGCCGCAACTGAGCGGTGGGCAGCAGCAGCGGGTGGCGGTGGCGCGGGCGATCGTCGGTCAGCCGGCGATCGTGCTCGCCGATGAACCGACGGCGAATCTCGACACCGAATCGGCCCTCCATTTGCTGGCGCTGATGCGCGAGCTGAACCGCGCCAAACAAGTGACCTTTCTCTTCAGTTCGCACGACCCGCGGGTCATCGAAACGGCCCGGCGCGTGATCCATCTGCACGACGGTCGGATCGCCAGCGACGAGGTCAAGGGGTAGGCGCCCGCTGTAAATACATCGTAGTTATTGTTTGGGGGCGCTGTCGGGGGCCAACCATTTTTCGAGCATGGCGACGAGGGCGGCGAACTCGACCGGCTTGGGCAAAAAAGCGTCCATGCCCGCTTCGGCGCAGAGTTGGCGGTCTTGCTCGAACACGCTGGCAGTGAGGGCAATGATCGGGAGTCGGGGCAACTTGTTGGCCGTTTCGAACGCGCGAATCTGGCGCGTGGCCGTGAAACCGTCCATCTCCGGCATGTGACAGTCCATGAGGACCAGGTCGGGGCGGGGTGAAGCTGTCGCCGCCGCCACGGCCTCGCGACCGTCGACCGCGCGCAGGCTCACGATGCCGCACCGACGCAAAATCGACTCGGCCACCTTGAGGTTGACCGGGTTGTCTTCGGCGATGAGCACGCGTTTGCTGCAAAACCTTGCCACCTCGCGCAGTTCCGCAGTGGCCGCGGGTGCGCGTGCGGATGCGCGGGAGTCGCTGTCGAGGGCCACGCGGTGCGTGCGAATGCGGAACCAGAACTTCGACCCGTTGCCGGGTGTGCTCTCGCAACCCACCTCGCCGTTCATCAGGCGCGCGAAGTTGTTGACGATCGAGAGGCCGAGGCCGCTGCCGCCAAAACGGCGCGTCGTTGATGCGTCCATCTGCGAGAAGGGTTGGAACAGCAGCGCATGCTTTTCGGGGGGCACGCCGATGCCTGTGTCGGTGACGGTGAAACGCAGCACGACTTCGTCGCCCGTCTCGCTGTCGATGGCCGCGTCGACGCTGACCGTACCGGTTGGCGTGAACTTGACCGCATTGATGATGAGATTCGACAGCATCTGCCGCACGCGCAGCGGGTCGCCCAGCAGGCGCATTGTGGCAGGGCCATGCCAGCGGCCGTTGAGCGACAAACCCTTGGTGTTGGCGGTCTCGGCGAAAAGTTTCGTGGTCTCACTGACGACCTGTTCGGGTGAGAAAACGGTGCGATCGAGGACGAACTTGCCGGCCTCGACCTTGGCCAGGTCGAGCACGTCGTTGAGCAGCGCGAGCAGGGTACGGCCCGAATTGAGAATGATGCGGGCATATTCGTCGCGCTCGTCGGCGGTGCAATTGCGCATGAGCAATAATTGAGCCATACCGAGTATGCCGTTCATCGGCGTGCGGATCTCGTGCGACATCATCGCGAGAAAGCGGGTCTTGGCGGCGTTTGCCGCTTCGGCGGCATCGCGCGCCCGTTTTGCCGCTTCTTCGGCGTCTTTGCGGGCGGTGATGTCGGTATAGGTTCCCGACATGCGTTGCGGCCGCTGGTTGTCGTCGCGCTGGGTGATGAGACCTCGGCAAAGGATCCACTTGCTCGAGCCATCTTTGCAGCGAACCTGACCCTCGGAAACGAACTGTCCGACCGGGTCGAGCAGATACCGCTGCAGGTTCTCTTTCACGGCCTGGGCGTTCGTGGGATAGATCGTGCTTAGCAGTTGTTCGAAATCTCGCATGAACTCGTGTTCGGAAAACCCGAGCATTTGGGCGAAACGCGCCGAGCACTGCAGTTCGTTGGTGTCGATGTTCCAGTCCCAGATTGCATCACCGGATCCATCGAGGGCCAGGCGCCACCGCTCCTCGGTCTGCTGCAGCACCTCGCGTTCCCGGGCCAGACGGTGTTGCTCCTCTTTGAGCGACTCGTACAGCTCGAGGATGAAGAACATCGCGGCCAGATAGAGGCAGCTCGTGAAGATGTCGAGTTTGGTGTAGCCGCCGGTAAGGCCCGGAATGAACAGCGGGGAAACCACGGCGATCAGGATGAAAATGAGGAAAATCCGGCCGGCGTGTTTGCCCTTGAGGAAGAAAAATGCCGCCGACAACAGGAAAAAAATCGCGATGCGCGAATTGGATTCGGTCAGGAAGAGATAGGCGAGATAGAACATGACCGACGACATGGCCAACGCCGCCGAGGATGCGTGGTCCAGGGCGATACGATTCGCGTTCATGGCGTAGAGCAGTGAAAAACAGCAGGCAGAGAAGAAAAACTCGAAGAGAGCGAAACCCGGGTGCTCGCTGTAGCGGACAAAGCCCATGACCAGCGTGATGATGCCGGCCAGCAGAAAGACGCTGTTGAGAAACGCGAACCTGGCTCTCTCGCTCAGGTGGATCGAGTCTGTCTCAATGTTTGTCGGTAGGGAGGGCAAGGGAGGCACTGGCGGCACACGGCTCCTTGGTGAGGGTCACTGCAGCATGCAGATGCGCGCTCAGTATACCGCACTCGCGGTCGATCCGAGCGCACGATGCGCGAAGTGGGCAGGGCAAACGGGAACTTTCGCCGACGCCTGGCGGGTCTTTGGGGCGGGTCGTTTGCACTGCCCGAAACTGACGTTTCGGGCCGCCCTCGTGGCGGC
>CAZADH010000111.1:13915-17764 GCA_964483805.1 uncultured bacterium | reverse complement strand
TCGATTTCCGCGGCCTCGAGTACATCGACGCCTACGACGAAGACCGCTTCCGCGTGGCCCAGTCCGACATCGCCGTGAAGAGCGATGGCAGCATCACGCAAGACGAGGTGCCGGTCAAGCAGTTCTCCGGCGAAGATTACGAGTTCAGCTACCTGCCGACCAAAGACGTCGAGTATGTCAAATTCTCGCCGTTGCAGATGGTCTCGGTCGCTTCGTCGCTGATCCCGTTTCTCGAACACGATGACGCCAACCGCGCATTGATGGGCACGAACATGCAGCGCCAGGCGGTGCCGCTGATCGTCACCGAGCCGCCGTTGATCGGCACCGGCATGGAATCCCACGCTGCCCATGACTCGGGCGCGATGGTCACCGCCCGCTCGGCCGGGGTCGTCACCTATGTCGACGCCGAGAGCATCAAGGTCAAGCGCGCTTCCCGCCGCCGCGAAGACGAGAAGGTCAAGCTGACCGACGCCGCCTTCAAGAAAGCGATTGGCCGCAAGATTCAAGACACGTTGTGGGACAAACTCACCGGCGAGATCTTCATCGAGGCCGGCACGGTCCTCGAGCACAGTCACTTCTATCGTTTGAAGTCGATCTGCGAAGAGATCCGTCTCGAGCAAGAGTCCGAAGACGTCTACACGCTGCAGAAGTTCCTGCGCAGCAACCAGGGCACCTGCATCAATCAGCGCCCGGTCGTGCGCGTGGGCGACACGGTCAAGAAGGGTTCGGTCGTCGCCGACGGTCCGGCGACTTCGCAGGGCGAGCTGGCCCTGGGCAAGAACGTGCTCGTGGCGTTCATGCCCTGGGAAGGCTACAACTTCGAAGACGCGATCATCCTCTCCGAGCGCCTGGTCAAAGACGACGTCTATACCTCGATCCACATCGAGGAGTACGAAATCGATGCCCGCGACACCAAGCTGGGGCCCGAAGAGATCACCCGCGACATCCCGAATGTCGGTGAAGATGCGCTCAAGAACCTCGACGCCGAAGGCATCATCCGCATCGGCGCCGAAGTCGAGCCGGGCGACATCCTGGTCGGCAAGGTCACGCCGAAGGGCGAGACCGAACTGACGGCTGAAGACAAGCTGCTGCGCGCGATCTTCGGTGAGAAGGCCCGCGAGGTCCGCAACACCTCGCTCGTCGTTCCCCACGGCGAGAAGGGCAAGGTCGTCGATGTCATGGTGTTCTCGCGCGACAACGGTGACGAACTGCAATACGGTGTCAATAAGCTGGTCCGCGTGTTCGTGGCCCAGAAGCGCAAGATCACCGAAGGCGACAAGATGGCCGGCCGCCACGGCAACAAGGGCGTCATCTCCAAGATCGTTCCGGTCGAAGACATGCCCTATCTGGCCGACGGCACCCCGATCGACATCATCCTGAATCCGCTGGGCGTGCCTTCGCGCATGAACGTCGGTCAGGTGCTCGAGACGCACCTGGGTTGGGCCGCCGAGTCGCTGGGCCTGCGCTTCGCGACCTCGATCTTCAACACCGGCAACCAGACCAAGAACGAAGAATATGTCCGGCAGCGCCTCGCCGAAGCGGGTCACCCCGAAGATGGCAAGATCACGTTGCTCGATGGCCGCAGTGGTGAGCCGTACCACAAGCCGATCATGGTCGGGCAGATCTACATCATGAAGCTCGCCCACCTGGTCGACGACAAGATCCACGCCCGCTCCACCGGTCCATACAGCCTGGTCACGCAGCAGCCGCTGGGTGGTAAGGCGCAGTTCGGTGGTCAGCGCTTCGGAGAAATGGAAGTCTGGGCCCTCGAAGCCTACGGTGCTGCGCACATCCTGCAAGAGCTGTTGACGGTCAAGTCCGATGACGTCGAGGGCCGCGTGCAGGTGTACGAGACCATCATCAAGGGCAAGAACATCATGAAGCCCGGCATTCCGGAGTCGTTCAAGGTCGTCATCTCCGAATTGCAGAGCCTCGGTCTGCAGATCGACCTCAAGAAAGACGCGCGCGCCGATTCGACCGACGAAGACTCGGAAGAAGAAACGTGGGGCGAAGATCAGGAACCCGTGGAAGAAGACGAAGAAGGTCTGTTGCTCGCCGACAAAGACGACGACGACGACGAAGGTTCCGCGGCGACCGACGAAACCGAGCCCGAGCAGTAATCCGGTTCCCGGCCAGAAGACTACAGGAGGAATAAGCGCCCATGTTGGAAATGGACAAATTCGATGCCATTCAAATCAGTCTTGCTTCGCCCGAAAAGATTCGGTCTTGGTCGTATGGCGAAGTAAAGAAGCCGGAAACCATCAACTACCGCACGCACAAACCCGAGCGCGACGGCCTGTTCTGCGAGCGCATCTTTGGCCCGACCAAAGACTGGGAGTGTTTCTGCGGTAAATACAAGAGCATTCGTTATCGCGGTATCATCTGCGAGCGCTGCAACGTCGAGATCACCAAGGCGGCGGTGCGCCGCGAGCGGATGGGTCACATCCAGCTCGTCACGCCGGTCGCGCACATCTGGTACTCGAAGGGCAGTCCGAGCTACACCGCGTTGTTGCTCGACATCTCGGCCCGCGACCTCGAGAAGGTGTTGTACTTCCAGCAATACATTGTCATCGATCCGGGCAACCTGCCCCTGTCGAAGAAGCAATTGTTGCCCGAGGAAGGCAGCGGCGGCGAGATGGGTTATCGCGAGCTGCGCGAAAAATACGGCGACATGTTCGTGGCGAAGATGGGTGCCGAGGCGATCAAAGAACTGCTTGCCGAGATCGATCTCAAGCGCCTCGAAGGTGAGCTGGCGCTGCAACTGAAGTCGGCGACTGGTTCGAAGCGCGCGCACCTGCTCAAGCGGCTCGACCTGGTCAAGATGTTCGGCCGCAGCGTGTCGCGGCCGGAATGGATGATCCTGGACGTGATCCCGGTCATCCCGCCCGAACTGCGCCCGCTCGTGCCGCTGGACGGCGGCCGGTTCGCCACCTCGGACCTGAACGACCTCTACCGCCGCGTCATCAACCGGAACAACCGGCTGAAGAAGCTGATCGAACTCAAGGCGCCGGATGTCATCATCCGGAACGAGAAGCGCATCCTGCAGGAAGCCGTCGACGCCCTGTTCGACAACGGGCGCCGGGGCCGCGTCCTGCGCGGCGCCAACAACCGCCCGCTCAAGTCCCTGTCCGACATGCTCAAGGGCAAGCAGGGCCGGTTCCGCCAGAACCTGCTGGGCAAGCGCGTCGACTACTCGGGCCGTTCGGTCATCGTCGTCGGCCCGCGCTTGAAGCTGCATCAGGCCGGTCTGCCCAAGAAGATGGCGCTCGAACTGTTCAAGCCGTTCGTCATGCATCGTCTCGTCCAGCGTGGCATCGCCTTCAACATCAAGAACGCCAAGAAGCTGATCGAGCGCGAGAAGAGCGAAGTGTGGGACGTCCTCGAAGAGGTCATCCGGCACCATCCGATTCTGCTCAACCGCGCACCGACGCTGCACCGTCTGGGCATCCAGGCATTCGAACCGGTGCTCATCGAGGGCAAAGCGATCCAGATTCACCCCCTCGTCTGCGCCGCCTACAACGCCGACTTCGACGGTGACCAGATGGCCGTGCACGTCCCGCTGATGCTCGACGCGCAGATCGAAGCGCGCATGCTGATGCTGGCGAGCAACAACATTCTCAAGCCGGCCGACGGCAACCCCATCGTCACGCCGACGCAAGACATGACCATCGGTATCTTCTACCTCACCAGCGAAGTCACCGAGCGCATCGATCGCGGCTACTTCTACCGCGAGTTGTCGGTCACCAACGAGAAACAATGGACCAAGCTGTTGACCGAGAACCGCAACGGCATTCCGATGCGTCTGGCCGAGCCGATTCTCGACAAAGATGGCAAGATCGTCATCGATAT
>CAZADH010000111.1:9498-13905 GCA_964483805.1 uncultured bacterium | reverse complement strand
CGCGATCACCTCGGTGAAGGTGTTCGAACCGCCGGTCTTCTCGTGTTTCGACGAAGCCATCAATGCCTACATGACCGGGCAACTCGATCTGCAGTGGCCCGTCTACATGCACCGTTCGGCCTTCCCGGCCGAGAGCGTGCCCGACAGTGTCATCGGCAAAGATAAAGACAAGAGCAATACGTATCTGCGCACCACCGTGGGCCGCCTGATCTTCAACACGGCTCTGCCGCTGGGTCCGAAGATGGCCTACAACAACAACCACATCCGCAAGGGTGACGTGGGTGCGTTGATCCGCGACCTCTATAACCGTTTCCCGTTGCAAGAAGTGGGGCGTGCCCTCGACGTTCTCAAAGAGCTCGGGTTCCGCTATGCGACCTTGTCCGGTCTGACCATTTCGATGGTCGATCTGCTCGATCCGCCGCGCAAGCGCGAGATCATCGCGCAGGCCGAGCGCAAAGCCCAGAGCGTCATGGACCGCTGGGAGAAGCACGAGATCAGCCGCGACGAGCGCACCCAGGCCGAAATCGACATCTGGATCAAGGCGACCGAAGAGGTCACCGACGATCTGCTCGAGGAGTTCAAGAAGACGTCCAGCGAGGGCGACTACAACTCCGTCTACATGATGGCGTACTCCGGCGCCCGCGGTAACATGCAGCAGATCCGTCAGCTCGCCGCCATGCGCGGTCTGATGTCGAATCCGCACGGCGACATTCTGGCCTTCCCGATCAAGTCGAACTTCCGCGAGGGCCTCAACCAGACCGAGTACTTCATCTCGACATACGGCGCCCGCAAGGGTCTCGTCGACACCGCACTGCGCACCGCCGACTCGGGCTACCTGACGCGTCGTCTCGTCGATGTTGCCCAAGACGTCGTCGTTACCATCGAAGATTGTAAAACGAACGACGGTATCGTGGTCCATCCGATCCGCAAGGCGCGCACGAGCAACAACATTCTCGTCGATGACGTCATGGTGCCGATCCGCTACAAGATCGCCGGTCGCGTGCTGGCGAAAGACATCGTCGATCCGGTCACCGGCAAGACGATCAGCGTCCTCAACAAGCACGGCGAGAAAGTTGCCCTCAAGGCCGACCTCTACGTCGAAGAAGATGTGGCCGGCAAGGTCGAAGGCGCGATCGAGAACTTCGTGCCGATCGACGATCTCAAGGTGGGCATGGTTGCCGCCGAACAGATCATGGACAACAAGAACAACCGCATCATCCTGCGGCCCGACCGCGAGATCAACGAGTACATTCTGCGTCGTCTGCGCGAGTGCAATGTGGCCGAGGTCAAGGTCCGCAGCCACATCGTCATTCGTTCGCCGCTGACCTGCAAGGCCAAGAGCGGTATCTGCCGCCGTTGCTACGGCAGCGATCTGGCGACGACCAAGCACGTTGACGTCGGTGAAGCCGTCGGTATCGTGGCGGCGCAGTCGATCGGTGAGCCGGGCACGCAGTTGACGATGCGCACGTTCCACTTGGGTGGCGTCGCGCTGGCCCAGCGCTCCTACATCAAGGCCAAGGTCGGCGGCAAGCTGTCGCTCGAGCATCTCAAGCGCGTCGAAGTGTCCGACCGCACGAAGTTCGAGATCGGCTCCGGCACCGAGACCTTCGATAAAACCGAATACGATGCGAACGTGCGCAAGGTCGTCGTGGGCGGCCACATGGTCATCAATACAAAAGATGGCAAGCGTGAGCGCGTGCATATCCCCGAGGGTTCCGAGATTCCCGAGACGGTGAAAGAGGGCATGAACGTCACGCCGGGCACGCCGCTGGCGGAGTTCAACCCGAACAACATCGTCACCAGCGTGTCGGGTGAGGCCGTCTTCGAAGACATCGAGATCAAAGACGGTATGGTCGTGTCCGAGCACGGTAAGGTCATCGTGCAGACCAACGACTTCGATCCGGCCACGCACGAATTCAAACGGGCGGTCTACGAGATCCCGCAGGGCGCGAGCCTCCGCGTCGAAGACACCGAGATCGTCCACGCCGGTAACGTGCTGGCCGAAACGGCGATCGAGACGCGCGCGGCGATTTCCCGCATCAACGGCATCGTCCACTTCGAGAACATCCGGGTCAAGAACAAGCAAGTCATCAGCGACCGCGGCATGATCTTCGTCTTCCCGAAAGACAGCAAGAAAGACGATTACGAAGAATACAAGCTGCCCAAGAGCGTGAAAGAGACCAAAGACGCCAGCCTCAAGACCGGTGGCATGGTCCTGAACGTCAAAAACGGCGATGCGGTGTACGAGGGCGACAAGCTCCTGTCGGTCGTTTCTGAGATCGACGGCACCGTCTCGGTGGCGATGGGCAAGAAGACCGTCGAGATCTCGAAAGAGGTCATCGAAGATCATGTGCTGCAGGGCGAGATCGCGGCCCGTATCGACGAGAAGAACCGCACCCTGTCGCTGTTGGCACCGATCTCCGGGTCGGTCCGGGTCATGCAAGACAAGTCGGCAGCCAACAAGACGCTCGATCGTCGCAAGGTCATCATCAAGAACGAGGTCGAGTATCAGGTACCGCGTGGTGTGATCCTGCGCCCGAAAGAGCACTTCAAAGTGCAGAACGGCGAGCAGGTCGAGGCCGGTACCGAGTTGACGACCCCGTTGATGGTGCAAGCCGAGATCGACGGTACCGTCGAGATCGTCAAGATCAAGGGTGAGCGCGTGGTGCACCTGATCAAAGACGACCTGTCGGTGCTCAAGAACGCCAGTCTGGCGCGCAGCCTGATCAACCGTGACACGGGTGAAGAGTATGCGCGTGAAGGTCAGCCGATCGATGAGACCCTGATGGAAATCATCGAGGCGAACCGCTACCAGATCCGCGAGGTCTGGATCGCGATGGGCGAGTGCAAAGCCGTGCGCGTGCGCGGTGAAGAGCATGCCATCGACTATCCGGTCGAGAGCGGCACGATCAAGGTCGAGAACGGGCAGAACGTCAAGGCCGGCGATAAGCTGATCGTCGACGTGAACCCGATCGTGGCCGAGATCGGTGGCAAGGTCAACTATATTTACAACTACAATAAGACCATCTGCGAAGACATCATCGAGAAGGTCCTGATCTACTCGGGCGTTGAGTTCAACTACCCGGCGACGCTCAGCCTGAAGTTCAACGAGCAGGTGCTCAAAGACGGCGAGCTGACGGTTGAACCGATCACCTTCGAGGAGTATCAGCAACTCGACGGCGAGGGCGAAATGGGCGGCCTGTTGATCAAGAAAAAGGTCCGCCACGAGAAGAAATACCGCCTGACCGACGAAATGATGAGCGAGCTGTTGGTCGAAGACGGCGACGAAGTGCGCGAGAACAAGACCCTCGCGGTCCTGAAAGTGCGCAACAAGGGCGTCGTGTTGCTCGATCGCAAAGAGAGCAAAGAAGGCAAGAGCCGCAACACCATCGAGCGCATCGTGGTGCAGGCCGGTGAAGCCTACCAGATCATGGACGGCGCCGAGCTGCGCGTCGAAGATGGCAAAGAGGTCCAGGAAGGCGAGATTCTCGCCAAGTGGGGCTTCGCCAGCAAGAAGACGACCGACATCATCCAGGGTCTGCCGCGCGTTGCCGAGTTGTTCGAAGTGCGGCGGCCGAAGAAAGAGGCGGTTGTCTCCGAGAAAGACGGCATCGTGCGCTTCGTGGGCACCTCGATCGAAATCGAAGACCTGCAGGGCAATGTCTCGCCGTTGCGTCACCAGTTCGGTCTCACCGGCCTGGTCGTGCACGATGGCGAATACATCGAGGCCGGCGATCCGATCACCGAAGGCAAGATCTTCCCCAAGAAGATGGCCAAGCTGGTCGATCTCACCGTGGTGCAGCGCTACCTGGTCGACGAAGTCCAGCGCGTGTATCGCGAGCAGGGCGTTACCATCAACGACAAGCACATCGAGATCATCGTGCGGCAGATGCTGCGTAAGCGCATGATCACTGATCCGGGCGACACCGAGTGGTTGCCGAACGACACGGTGCACGTGAAGCAGTTCGAAGAAAAGAACCGGCAGTTGCTCGAGGCGGGCAAGCGGCCGGCGCACGGTGCGGCAGTGATCCAGGGTATCACCAAGGCATCGTTGACCACCGACAGCTTCATCTCGGCGGCATCGTTCCAAGAGACGACCCGCGTGTTGACCAAGGCGGCCATCCGCTCGAAGGTCGACCGGCTGCGGGGTCTCAAAGAGAACCTCATCATCGGCAAGCTCATCCCGGCCGGTACCGGCGTGTCGATTCGCAAGAAGGTCGTCTTCAAGAATCTGCCCGTCGAGATCAGCGAAGAGTCCGGCAGCGCCGAAGAGCTCTTCTTGCAGGCCAATGAGGCGGCCGGCGAAGTGTCCGACGCCGAAGAGGCTCTCCTTCTGGGTTCCGAGTCGGCCGGCGTTCTCGATGACGGCGGCGATGCTCTCGGGAGGCTCGGGCATGTGGACGCTCG
>CAZADH010000111.1:2286-9488 GCA_964483805.1 uncultured bacterium | reverse complement strand
GAGCTCAAACAGCCTCTGACCGGCCACGGGGCGGTCAGGGAGTAGTACCGTAATAACACCCACGGGGCCCCCCGGCCTCGTGGGTGTTGTGCTTCTGCCTGGCCGATACCCGGATCACCGTACCCCGCGAGGGGTTTGATATAATGATGAAGATTGTGAATCACCTTCGCATTTCAGGAGATCGAGCGATGCGCACGAATCAACGCAGTGATAACCGGTTCCGTTGCGTGGTTGTCGTCGTGGGGTTGTTCCTTGCGACCGCGGCATGGGCCGTTGATGCCAATGTGCAGGCCTGTGACGACCGCTATCGGGACGCGTATCAACGGTACGTCGAGGCCGTGCAAAGTGGCCAGCCGGCGACCATCGTCAGCAACCTCGCCGATCAGTTGCGTCAGGCCGAGGTCGATCTGCGTGATGCCCAGGGTCGCAGCGCGACGTTGACGCCGGCTGGGCCTTCGACCGACGGAATCGCGGTGGGTGCCAACACCCCGGTGGCCGGCATGGCCGCCCAAGATCCGGTGCTCGACGCGGGTGAAGCCTTTGCCCGCTCGGTTCAGGGCGTGGCCACCGCGGGGGCGCTGACTCTGCGCACCCCATCCGACGAGGAACGTCGCTTCGAGTCGCTGCTCGAGAAGCTCTACGCCCCCGGTCGCGAGAAGCGCACCGATGAAGCGATTGCGGCACTCGAGGCTTTCCTGGCCACGGCCCGCGAACCGCGCACGCTCTGGAACGCGAGTTCAGAGTTGTCCGATCTCTATGCGTCGCGCGGCAATGCCGCCGGGGCCGAGAAGGTCTGGCAGAAGTTTGCGGCACGTATTCCTCATCCGGAGGCCCGTCGGCTGGCGCTGAACCGCATCAAAGAAGTGCGTGCGCAGATGAAGGTGCAGGCGGAACGGCGCGATTTCTACGCGCGCCAAAAGACCTGCGGCCAGCGTTGGGAACGCGTGAGCACGGTGTCGTGGTGGGCAGCTCCGGTGAAGCTGTGGCGTCTGGGCGAGTATGCTGCATCGGCGGTGTCGCGGCGTCTGGCCGGGGGCCGCCTGCTCTCGGCCGTCAAGGAGTACGAGAAGATTGCGGCCGAGTCGTTCCCGCGCGGCACGCTCGATGCCGAGACCCGTTCGCGCTTGATCCCGTGCAACGACGTGACGCTGTTGTGCAATGGGCGCACCTCGTTTGCGCGGCGCTACGAACTCGCCGCGCAGGCTCGAGACTCGATCGTGTTGCAGACCCTCCTGTATCACAACGACGAGGCCGGCAACCGTCTTGCTGATGTATTGATCGAGCGGGCCCAGGCCGGCGTCGATGTGCGGGTCATCGTCGACGATGCGTTCGCCGGTGGCGGGCGCAAAGCCAGCATCCTGCGCAAGATGCAGAACGGTGGGGTCAAGGTGCGCATCAACAACCCGATGGTCGCGCGCCCGTGGCTGGCCAACTTCCGCTCGCACCAGAAGGTGTTCGTCGTCGACAACTCGGTGGCCATCGTGGGCGGCATGAACTGCGCCGACGAGTATGCGAACGGCGAGATCACCGAATGGGGCTGGCGCGACACCGACTGCGAAGTGCAGGGGCCGATCGTCGCCGAGATCATCGAGATGTTCGAGAACAACTGGGAGACGGTGCTGGCCAAGACCCTCTGGTACAAGTTCGATCGCGCCGCATCGGAACCCGTGAAGGACACGAAAGAGGTCCTGCCGATTCTGCCCAAGCGCGACCAGTTGATCCGCGGGCCGCTGCCCGTCTACTTCGCCACCCCGCCGCGGTTCGAGAACGTGCGGGCCCGGTTCGTGACCACCTACCCGACGAAATCCAAAGACGACGACATTCTCGATTTGATGACGGTTTATCTGAAGAACTGTCGGCACGAAGCAATTCTCGAGACGGCCTACTTCATCCCGACGCAGGGGCTGTCTGACGCGATTGCCGATGCCTGTCGGCGGGGCGTGAAGGTGCGGGTGCTGACCAACTCGGTCGAGAGCAACAACCATCCCAACGCCGGTCTGGCCGGACGGGCGCGCTACGAAGAGGCGATGAAACTGGGCACCGAAATCTATGAGTGGCGCGGGGCGCAGACTCTTCACTCCAAAGTCAGTTGGTTCGACGGTTTCGCGGCCAGTCTTGGTGCATACAATGTCAATAACCGCAGCCACGCCTGCGATGCCGAAGACACCTTTGCCGTGCAGGACCGCCGCTTTGCCATGGCGATCAAGAGCATGCTCGATCGCGATCTTTCGCGAGCCAAGCGGGTGACCGCCGCCGATCTGGCGGCCTGGAAGTCAGAGCTGAGCACGGTGCTCAAGACCAAGTTCTTCAGCCTGTTCGATCGCTTGTTCTGATCGGTCGGTAAAGTCGGTTCCAGAGCAATACGTTGTCTTGACGCCATCGGGGTCCGTGTCCGGCTCCGGTGGCGTTTTCATTGCGCGCAAATGTGCGGCAGAGGAGCACCCCACACCGTGACCGTTCGCCATCTGTCGACCGCCGAACTCGAAGCCGGTCTTGCTGGACAGCACTACGAAATCAGTTCAACTGCTGTCGGGCCAGGAACGGTTGCGTTCGTGCCCTCCGCCACGGCGCAGACGCAGCGCCACCATCGGTCTCTGGCTCGATGAGTCTGGTTCGTTCTGTCTGAGCACGGACCGGCCCGGAAGGAGGGGCATTCCACGTAGATAGGACCCCTCGATCGGGGTGCTACCCCGCTGGACGGCGTTGAAGCGCTCATTGAAGGGGCTTCAGCACTTGTCTGGTGGTGTTCTTTTTTTCCATCAAGGTTTCTTCCTCACCGCAAGCGCCCGGATGTTCCAGTCCCCAACCTCGGAGACGCTCCATCCGGACCCCACGTCAGAATGAAAGTCAAAGACGGGTGCATACCCGTTCTGCACGCCCGGTGCTGCTGGATTCAAGAGCCATATATTGTATGCTACAGGGCACTGAAAGACCTCGTTGAGGTGGAGGCGCTTCGCGGCTTCAGTCGTGATGACATTTCCGTTCTGATCGAGATACTCGTGAGGATCACCCATGCGATTGGTCGAAACCCAGATCTGTCGCAGTTCTTCTGTATAAGGCAACCGCCACCCCGCACCAAGTTGGGTTGCCCAGTCGTTGGCGGCGGTCCAGCTCAACTTTTGGTTTGGCCCCTCGCGCCATTCATTCACATACTGGTAGTCACTGATCAACCCGTCGTTTTCCCCACCGGACTGGCGGTAGAAGCGTGTCGTCCAGGGAAAAACGCGACCCTCGTCAGAGAGCGCTGACACCACGCCACCGCGAACGGCAGCGACCCGATAGTAGAATGGAGTGCCGTCCGCCGGGGACACGGTGTATTGATACTTCACGCGAGTGCTCGATACCTGCGTGCACGAGACCATTTCCATCCTCTCCGATGACGACGTGACCCCTGGCGAGTTCTGCCAGTAGACGTTGTATGACTCCGCGCCGTCAACAGGCGCCCAGTTGAGTTCGACCTGTGAACCACTCGCGATGCCGTAGAATCGGGTCGGTGAGGCCAGATACCAGACGTCGAACCACTGAAAATCGGCCCAAAGGCCGTTTGTGAGACGGTGATCTGGGGTCCAAGAGGGACGCACATACTCGGGAGTAACATTGACTTGAAGGCCGAGCGAGGTCTTTCCAGCGCCGATTCGGATGGGGAACACCGCACCCGTGGTTGGATTGATTTCGGGGAGATTCGCCAGTGCGGTGCCTGTTGTGTCTGACCCTCCAAAGAATGCCCTGAGCGCGACTTCCGTGGCTGGCGCTCCGTCTCTTGACGCACACAACCTCAGCACTGGAGACGCGGTTACAAACCCGTCATACAGGCTCACAGCCGTTGCCATTGAGCTTGCGTCACTCAGCGCACGAAGACCAATCCGGGGAAAAAACAGAGGCTCATTGAATCCCCCAAATTGGAACGGGGAGTACAGCCTCACAATCTCCGATGGCTGCACAAATCTGTGGGGTGGGAGGAAATAGAACGATTCAAACACCACGGCCGCGGTTCCGACCATGACGGACGAATTGATGGGGGAGAAACGGTCGCCACTAAGGTGAAGTATCTGGGTGCAGGTCGGGATGTTCGGGTCCACGTAGATCAGGTCATCACCCCGCGTTTCCACGATCAATAGGGAATGCGCCGCGTTGGCTGTCGACGAACTGGACGCTGTAATGATCTGTGGTTGCGATGTGTCAAACAGCACCTTCCTGACGAGTTGGAGTGTTTGTCGGTCCGAGCCGTTGAAAACGCGGAGTGTCATTACGCTGATGTTGTCGCCATCAAATGTGCGGCGCTGCACAGCAGATTGAAACTGGATTGCCTGGCGATTGTCCTGCCAAATCGCGGGTGTGTTGAAGTGATTGCCGCCGACGCGCGCTTCATTGATTTCGCTCGATACTGGCACAGGCACGTTTCGTTCAAAGCACCATGCCGCGGTCTGATTCCAGCCACCGCAAAATCCTCCGGGCGTGACCACCGAGCCAATATTGGGGTTGCGCCAGCAGTGTATTCCGACGTCGAAGGCAGTCTTCTTATCCGGGACAAGACTGGGAGCAAAATACGCTAGGAGAACCCAGTTTTCGAAAAGCAATAGCGCTGAGGTACCATCCTTCTTGTTAGGAAGGGTACTGACGGAGTCGGAAAAACACTTAGCTGCCACCGTTACAGAGGTGGACTCGACGTCGGTAATGGGGATCGGGGCCAACTGACCCGTGGTTGGTCGAAAACAGTATGCAACTGGCTGCATCCCGGACGGAATTGTGGTCGGAATTCGTAGGGTAATCGGCGTTTCCGCCCACGTGCCGTGCGTGTCTACACCGATCAGAGGAGCAGCGGGAACCAAGTTGGCGGGTAGGGAGAACGAGGATATGTCTCCGGCGACAATCCTGACCACAGGAGCATATGGAAATGCTCCGGGACTAATCTGCAATTCGAGCCCATCAAGGGCCGTTCCTGAGTTCGCGACTCGGATTGTGGTCGATCCGGGCCCGGGGACCTGCTCGGCCACAACTCGGGATGGAGTGAACACAATGTGAGGCATTGATCCCACGAAGGAGAGAAACGCTGCGAGAGCATTCTCGTATGGGTTGACTGCAGGAACTGCGAATCTTGTCATTGCAGCATCCACGCGCGCGGCCAAGCCGGGAACCAAGAACGATCTACATGAGCTTGACGCGACGAGTCTCAAAATGACTTCGGCAGTAAGGTCAGACCGGGAGAACAACCCTCGTGGTCGAACCGTTAGCACATTGCTCTGGTTCGGGACAAGATCAACAGCGCCTTGGAAGCTTGTGTAGGAACCAATTTCCCCGCCCGCAATCTGGACTCTACCCACCGCTGGTAGCGCCGGCAGGTTGGCGAATGTCGCAGATGCTGTTCCGTCGGATGCCACTGGCACGACTTGCGAAAAGGACAACGATGGGCTGGCAACATTTGCGAGGTTGACCAGGACTAGGTCGAAAGTGACGGACGGAGGATTTGTGGCGACATCAGCGTGAATCTTCGGAGTTTCGGGGGCCGTGGTTCCGACTTGATCTACAAGGGTAAGGGAGACGCTGAAGTGCACCCGCGTCACACCAACGGTCTCCAGCGAATTGTCTGTGGAACGGTTTGGCAGGACGGTGGGCGCAAGAGGATGTTCCCAACCACCTACGTGGCATCCCACAACGAGCACCAAGAGCAGTGCTATCGATAGCGCTAATGACTGATGCGAATTGAAGATTACTGGAGCCTTGCTATGCATGAATTCACCTCAGAGGCCCAGGGCGCTGACCTCAAAAATGAGGATTCCCTGGGCGGACATTTTTCCAGCCGTATTCCACTCGTTTGGCATGACCAGGCCAAAGGTTGAACTGCCTGGCGAGTGATAGGTCTGCAAGGACAACGTGCGTCCCGTCGCTCGGAAGAACACCTGGGCGTCAGGCATGCCCCCGTGAGTGCAGGTCGTTGGAATCCTCACGACAGGGGCTTTACTGCGCGTGAGAATCGGCTGTCCGTTCAGCGTTGCGATCAAAACAGGGAGGGGAACCAATGTCTTGCCACGGAGAGGAGGCTCAATTCTCACAATTTCGCTACATGAGATGACCAATTCATCACCGGTGGGTATGGTCATACCCTTCAGAATCACGTGGCCCCCGGCGAACCAACCTCTTGAGTTTGATAGCGAAACCTCGCGGGATTCACGGCGACATCTCGATTTGAAGAGGATGATGGGTTTGTGCGCGACAATAACCGGAACCCTCTTCAGAGCTCTCTCCACTACGTCGACGGCGTTCTCGTCCAGCGTCTTGCCCGTCTGCTCGAAAAACGAAACATTTGTAGCCGAGTGGTCGGCAAAGTGAAGAACCCTTGCGGCTAACTCTTCTCCCGACACTCCGTAGCTTGACCCACGCTTTACTAGGGATGAAACGACTGACGCCGCGAAGTCCATTGGGAAGTGTGATCCCGTTGGTACGACAACCAGACAGTTTCCGTGAAACGTCGGCTCGGGCGCCGGGATCTCCCTCATAATGTCTGCGACCCCGCGATATTCCGCCCAATCCCCAATCTTCCCATTCTCGACATGCACTTCAGCAATCGCAGTCAGCGCCGGCACATCGGTGAACGTCGCGACTGGGCTTCCACCCGAAGCAATCTCGACGGTTTTTTCGATTGTCGTCGTTCTGGTCGCCACATCGCCCAAGTGGATCAATGTCAGCTTGTATGTGACCTTGGGCGTCGCAGTTGCGCAGGTTCCAACCACACAAAGCTCTGGTCGGGCCCAGTCCGCGTGACGCGCAAACTTCGGATCCCGGAACTCAATTCTCACGGTCTTCGCGATCCCAGGATCCACGGGCTTCTTATCCTCATCCTCCCGCCGCTTCATCTCTTTCATCGCAAGGACGATGGCGTCGATTTCGGCAGATTGCTCGCTCCATTTCACTGCCTTCGCCCAGTCGCTCGACACCCCGAAGACAACGATGCCCTGCGGCGTCACACCCTTCAATTTCCCGAGATCCTCGTAGTCCAGGTAGTAAAGCCCTCTGATCGCGTCGAAGTTCCGGCGCGAGATTGTGACGTGATCAGAGGCCACTTCATCAATCTCAAGGGTTCGGAAGTCGCCCGTTGATGGGAAATAATGGCAGATCAACGGCACGCTTCCTGCCGGTATCGTCACCGGGATTTTCAGTTGCATTCTTGTTGTTGCCGTCGCCCATGCACCGCCCATATCAAGCCG
>CAZADH010000111.1:0-2276 GCA_964483805.1 uncultured bacterium | reverse complement strand
GAGCGCCTTGCTCAGCGCCGCGCCGCTCAGGTGCGCCGACGAGCCGATGCCCCACGAGCCGTAGGCCAGCTTGCCGCGGTTGGCGACGATGTACTTCTTCAGCTCCTCGAAGTTCTTCGCCGGCACTTCGGAGCGCACCACCAGCATGATCGGCGCTTCGGCGATCTCAACCCGGGTCAACTTGGTGAATGCCCTGGCAGGGACGTCGAGCCGCAACCCGGCGATTGAACTGCCCGGGTCTGACACAGTGATGATGGCTGTTTCCGACCCGACTGTTGTGCTCGCGAGAACAACCGGGTTGCCGGTCATGATCTTCGGAAGCGGATAACAGCAAGACCACAGCGATTCGACCCTGGCGTCTGCGAACGTGTCGACCCCCGGCAAGAATTTCCAGATCCGAGGATCCGTCGACGCCACGCCCTGTTCTGCATCGAGCACCGCATCTGCGACACGCGCGCCGAACGAAGCACAGACCAGGTCATGGAGGTCCGGTCGTGAGAGAATATGTTGTATTGCAGTCGCTTCGAGATCGGTGTTGGTTCGCGATCCGCGAGGTTTCAGGGTGATGACGTTCTGATCTCCGGGCAGAAGATCGACCGCGCCGTTGAAGTCGGTCCAGGATCCGATCCTGCCGCCCTCGACATGAAGTGCTGCGATGACCGCGGTTGGTGGGAGATCGGTGAGTTTTGCTCTGATTGCACCGTCGGCGGAAAACCCGACGGTTTTGGTGACCCTCTTAATTGGTAATGAAGGAGTTGCCGTGTTGACCGGCGTGATCGAAAGAGTGACCCCCGGCTTCGTGGTTGGCGAGTCCGGGATGACCCTGTCGAGAACGGAGTTGGATCCATGGCCAGGTCTGCCATCCGTCATGATCCGAAGAACGATGGAAGCGGTCGCTTGCGCGTCGGCAGCGACAAGGGGTGTGCACCAGAGAACAGCAGTGATCAATATCGCGAAAAGGGCTGTAACCCTCATTTGGATCCTCCGGAAAGAAGCTACCCACCGAGGATAATGGGGGCGGCTTGGAGGAGCAACAAGAATAGAGGATACTACGCTGGGTCCGCTTCATTGTGGGGCAGACGGGCGAGATTGGCGCGCGGGCCCTGCCACGCAATGAAAAACCCCGTGGTCGGCCCGGCCGCGCCGGACACCACGGGGTTAAATGACAACGCCCGCAATTGCTTGCGGGCGTCGAATCAATACGTTGTAATTATTCGGGAACGATGACCGCCACTTCGATGCGGCCGGTGCCGTTGCAGAAGGTGCAGCGCTCGCGGCCGGTGCCGTGACAGGTGTAGCACACCTGGTAGACCGGCTGACCGTTCGGACCCTGCGACACAATGTGGCCCGAGCCGTTGCACGAATGGCACAGGCTCGAACCCTGGCCGTTGCAGTGCCAGCAGCGCTCCCACTGGGTGTCGAGGCGGAACGCGCCCTGGGCGGCCGGGGAGTAGCAGGCGCATTCGTCGCTCTGCTTCACGGCCCACTGGTAGTGCTTGCCGACGCGCAACTTGCCTTCGTCCATCTTGGCGTTCTTGGCCCCGACGATCAGGCGCTCCCACACGGTCTGGGCGCTGCCCTTCTCGAGCAGGGTGATGGCCGTGTACTTGCCCAGGCCGGCCCACGAGAAGGTCGGGGTGACCGGGGCGCCGCTGACCTTGAGGGCGTCGCAGGGGCTCACGACCGGGGCCGGAGCGGCGGTGGTCGCGGTCTCGAGCGTGACCTCGAGGGTGCCCTTGGCGATCAGCAACTGGGCCTTGGGCAACCGCACCTTCACGTAATAATACGTTTTGGCGAACTCTTCGCGTTCGATGACCAGTTTGTCGGTCAGTGCCAGTGCGCGCTTCGTGAAGACGTGGCCCTGGGCCGCGAGATTCTCGGGCAGGTCGATGCGGTGCTCGAAGCTCTGCGCTTCCTGACCGATGCCGAGTTTGTGGGCGAACTTCTCTTTGACCACATCGGCGCCGGCCAACGTCGGCAGCACCAGCACCACGGCCATCACCAGGGCGAAAATGCGCATGGATTTCATCTGTTTCCCCTCCTCATGACAAATCACGACGGCGACTTGGCCATCCTCTCTATTGTCGTCCTCGGGGGAAGGCGCGGCAAGACGCAGGCGAGAATCGGCTGTGGATGCGGGAAAGCAGATGCTGCGTCGCACGATTTATGCGCCCGTGCCGGCGCGCACAAACCACGATGAACAGCGAACGCGCGCTACTCCGGGGTCGAGACGATCAACCGGTTCGTGCGTTCGTCGTGGGTGACCAGGGTGCGGC
>CAZADH010000110.1:4202-17855 GCA_964483805.1 uncultured bacterium | reverse complement strand
CGCCACGGACGGCGGCCCGAAACGCAGTTTCGGGCAGTGCAAACGACCCGCCCGCGCAGGACTGCCGCCAAGGATGGCGGCGTTTCGGGGCGGCACCCGGATGGTGCCGCTGCCCCGATGGGCGCAGTGGGCGTTTGCATCGCGCAAAAACAACGGCGGCCCCCGCATCGCGGAGGCCGCCGTATCAATACGTTGTATGACGATTACTTGATGCCGCTCTTCAGCGCCTGATACTGCTCGGCATAGATCTTGAGCTGCCCCTGCAACTTCTGGGCCCCGGCGTTGTCACCGGCTTCGAGGGCCTTGTTGTACTGCAGATAGGTGTTGTAGTAGGCCTGCTCGGCCGCCTGGATGTTGGCACTGGTGCCCTGCGGAGCCTGGGCCGGAGCACCCTGGTCGTAGCGGATACCGACCGGGCCGCCCGGATTGAAGCCGGCGCCCACGCCGATCTGCGAGCCACCGTTGCCCATCGTGATGCCCACGCCGTTCGAACCCGACACCGGATAGGTGATGCTGTTGTTGTTGAAGGGGTTGGTGAGCGAGCCGAACCGGGTGCCCTGCTTCATCCAGGCCGCGACCTTGCTGCCCAACCAACCACCGACCATGCCACCGACCATCGAACCGACGAACGGAATCGGGATCATCGAACCGAGCATCATGCCGAGAGTCGAACCGATCGTGGTGCCGGCGAGGTCCCACTTGTCGATCTTCTGCCAACCGGTGCGCGGATCGAGCTTGCCGGCCTGGTAGTCGGTCGCCATGTTCCCGCCGATGCGTGCGCCCAACGTGCCGCCGGCAACGGTCAACAGCGTGCCAGCGATAGCACCGATCGGGCCCGGGAGAATCGCCTTGGCAGCGACGCCGGCAATCTGACCACCGGCGGCACCCAGGACGGAACCGATCGAGGTGCCCATGAACTCAGACGAAGTGACGATCTGCTGCGCCTTCGAGAGGCTCGGCCGTTCGCCCTTGATCATGCGGATCGCGAAGTCGGTGCCGATGGCGACCGCCGAACCGGTGATGAACGTGCCCGCGCCAAACAGCTTGCTCGACGTGCCGCCCTTGGCCGTGGTCGTCGTGGTCTGGGTCGTCGCGCCGCCCTTACTGAACAGGCCCGGCTTGGCAACCGGGGTCGACGGACCACCCGCGTAGGCGCCCATCGTGGCGCCGATGAACATGATCACCGTCAGTGCCGAGATCAACCGCATCTGCTTCTTGCTCGTAAACATTTTCTTTCCTCCTGAAGGCGGGCTCGTCTGGCGACGGCCAACCGGCTTTCACAAAGGGTACGTTGGCACAAGTATAGCGGGCGGCCGTGGGGGGGTGTCAACAAACGTACGCAAGGACCTTGCCGTCGGTGGTGGGATAACGTCGAAACGCTGTGTTGATGCGTCATTTCGCCGATCGGTTGTTTGACATTTTCCCGACGTGCGTGCTACGTTGAAGCGCTTCGACGATGCGCGTTTGCCCGCATTTCGCTCGTCGTTGACCACATTTGTTCATTCGACATCATCAAGGAAGGTGACTTCGCCATGCCACCGTTGTCGCAACTGCTCGCCGACACCATCAATTTCATCCGGTCGCAGACCAAACTGCAACCCACCGTGGGTATTGTCCTGGGGTCGGGGTTGGGACGCCTGGCCGACGAAGTGACCGATGCCGTTGCCATCCCCTACGAGAAGATCCCGCATTTTCCCGTGTCGACGGTGCATGGGCACGGCGGCAAGCTGGTGTTTGGCACGCTGGCGGGCAAAACGGTCGTGGTCATGCAGGGGCGCTTTCATCATTATGAGGGTTACTCGCTGAGCGAGGTGACCTATCCGATTCGCGTCATGCGCGCTCTCGGGGTCGAAGACCTCGTCATCACCAATGCCTCGGGGGGCCTCAATCGCAACTACCGGGTCGGCGACCTCATGTTGATGTCCGATCACATCAATCTGATGGGCAGCAATCCCCTCATCGGGGCCAATGACGAAAAGGTCGGTCCCCGCTTCCCGCCGATGCAGGGCGCATACGACGCAAAATTGTTGCACCTGGCCACCGACATCGGCCGGGAACTGGGCGCGCCGGTGCAGCAGGGAGTGTACGTGGCTGTGACCGGTCCGAGTTACGAGACCGCCGCCGAACTGCGCATGCTTCGGGTCATGGGCGCCGACGCCGTCGGCATGTCGACCGTTCCCGAGGTCATCGTGGCCAAGCACGGCGGCATGCGGCGCGTGCTGGGGATCTCCTGCATCACCGACATGGCCACCGGCGAGGGCCACGAAGACGTCAATCACGAGATGGTGCTCGATGCCGCCAAGAAGGCGCAGCCGTATTTTCTCGAGCTGGTGCGGCGCTGTCTGGCGAAAATGTAAATACAAGGTATTTTGACCATGCTTGCTCGTCTCGAAGGAATCCGGGTGCGGTTCGGTCAGATCAACGAGAAGCTGACCGATCCATCGGTGTTCGGCAACCAGGCCGAGTACCAGAAGCTGGCCAAGAAACGGGCCGAACTCGAGCCGATCATCGTGGCATTCGAAGAATACCAGGGCATGAACAGGCGCCTCGACGAGGCGCAGCAGATCCTGGCCACCGAGACCGATCCCGAACTGCGGGCCATGGCCGAAGACGAGCAGCGGCAGTTGCGGCCGGTGTTCGAACAGCGAGAGAAGAAGCTGAAGCTGCTGCTCGTGCCCAAAGATCCCAATGATTCGCGTAACACCATCGTCGAGATCCGGGCCGGCACCGGCGGCGAGGAAGCTGCGCTCTTTGCCGGCAGCCTCTATCGGATGTACACCAAATATGCCGACAGCCGCCGCTGGCGCCTCGAGGTGATGAGCCTGTCCGACACCGGCATCGGCGGCATCAAAGAGGTCATCTTCCAGGTTAACGGCGACGGAGCGTACGGCCGCCTGAAATACGAGTCGGGCGTCCATCGGGTGCAACGCGTCCCCGAGACCGAAGCGTCGGGCCGCATTCACACCTCGGCGGCCACCGTGGCGGTGTTGCCCGAGGCCGAGGAAGTCGACCTCACCATCGACGAACGCGACCTGCGCATCGATGTGTTTCGCAGTTCCGGTCCGGGTGGGCAGAGTGTAAATACAACCGACTCGGCGGTGCGGGTGACCCACATCCCCACGGGTATTGTCATCTCGTGTCAAGACGAGAAGTCGCAGCACAAGAACAAAGCCAAGGCGATCAAGATCCTGCGGGCCCGCCTGTACGACGCCGAACAAGACCGGCTCAACCGCGAGCGCGCCCAGGCCCGGCGCAGCCAGGTCGGGTCCGGCGATCGGTCCGAGCGCATCCGCACCTACAATTTTCCGCAGCAGCGGGTCACCGACCACCGCATCAACTTCACCCTCTACCGCCTCACCGAAGTGGTCGAGGGCGACCTCGACGAACTGATCGAGAAGTTGATCGAGGAAGACAACATCAAGAAGTTGGCGCTTGGCGGCGACGACGAGTTTTGACGGAGGCGTTGCACGGGAGCCAGCCTCCGGGCACACGACGCTTGACCGCCCACGAATCACCGATGACAAAGCATGTCTCTATGAGTCTCGGGCCTTGGGGGCAACCGAATCCGGCCCCTGCCGCATCATGACCAGCGCGGCAAGTCGGTGCGGCGTCACCGTGGCGGTCGCGCGCCAGCAGGCCAAGGCACGACTGCGGCATGCCGGCATCGACGATGCGGCCATGGACGCCGATCTCTTGCTGGCGCATGTCCTGGCGGTGCCGCGACTGACCCTGCCGCTGCACAGCCAACGTGGTCTGACCGCCGCTGAACAGGAACAATACGATGTATTGCTTTTTCGGCGGGCGGCGCACGAGCCGGTGCAGTATCTGCTCGGTGTCTGGCCGTTCTGCGATTTGCAACTCACCGTCGGCCCGGGCGTGTTGATTCCGCGGCCCGAGACCGAAGAACTGGTCGATCTGTTGTTACGCCGCGATTACGCGGTCTGGCGCGCGGGGGGGCGCCCGGTTCTGGCCGACATCGGCGCGGGGTCGGGGTGCCTGGGACTGGCGTTGCTTGCCGCCGTGCCGTCCGCGCGCGGGCTTCTCGTCGAACCGCATGTACCGGCGCTCGCCTTCACCGCCCGCAACACGGCGGCGCAGGCCGTTGCGGCCCGCGTCCAGGTCGTGCGGGGGTGGGGGGTGCAGTGTCTGCGATCGGCGTCGTTCGATCTGGTGGCCGCGAACCTGCCGTATATCCCGGCGGCCGAAATCCCCGGGCTGATGCCGGAGGTCGCGCGGCACGAACCGGTGACGGCGCTCGATGGCGGTGCCGATGGCCTGGAGCCGATCCGGGCGTTGCTGGCCGATGTTGCTCGTGTATTGCGCCCCGATGGGCTGGTGGCCATCGAACACGGGCATGGTCAGCGCGCGGCGCTGCGGGCGACCCCGGCACCGGGGCTCGTGCTGCTTGGCGCCCACGACGATCTGGCCGGGCGCGAGCGGTTCATGGTCTGGCAACGAAAGGAGTCGTCATGAGCCGGCGGGTGACATTGACGCAGTTGGTGGCCGATGCGGCTACGCTGATGGCGTTTCGCGATGAGGTCGCCCAGGGAGCGATCGTGGCGTTTCCCACCGACACGGTCTGGGGGTTCGGGGTGTCGCCGGCGTCGGCCGCCGGCATCGAACGGCTCTACCAGATCAAGGGCCGCGACCGCGACAAACCACTGATTCTGCTGATCAACGAGGTCGACCGCGTGCTCGCCCTGCATCTGGGTTTCGCTCCCGAGGCGGCCATGGTCATGCGGCGCCACTGGCCCGGGCCGTTGACGGCCGTGCTCGAGGTGACCCGCGAGTTGCCGTTCTCGTGGCCGCTGCCGACGCTGGGGGTACGGGTTCCCGCTCACGTCGAACTGCGTTGCCTGCTGGCGACGTTGCCCCTGGGGCTGCTGACCACCAGCGCCAATCGCTCGGGCGCAGCGCCGGTGGCCGGCGCCGATGCGGTCGAGGCGCAGTTCGGCGCCGAGGTCGGCTGGATCCTCGTGGCCCCGGAGCATCCTGCCGCGCCGCCGTCGACGGTGGCCGATCTGACCCGGTGGCCGCCCACGATTCTGCGGCAGGGCGCGGTCAAGCTGTAGCCGGCGGGTTCTGCACGTCCACTGCTTGCACGGCATTTGGGGATATCCCGTGACATGATCCGTATTTATGTATTTACGGTGACATGATACTGATTTTCCGAAGGAAAATCAGTATCATGTCACCGTAAATAATGTCACCGTATATACGCCGCGCGGTTGTCGATGGCCAGGGACGATGTGCCGGTCCGGTGCTCGTGGAGCGGTCTGGCGGCCGTGCCCGATGGTTCAGAGATCCGGCGGCGTCTTCTTGAAGTTCTCGTATTCGGCCGCCAGCGCCTGTTTCGCCTCGTGCACCGTGGTCTGGTCGGCCTCGGCTCCGCTCGCGGTCGCAGCGGTTGCGGCGAAATAGCGGCGCAGTTGCGTGTAATACGGCGTAAACGGCACCTTCTCGACTTCCTGGTTGAGAAAGCCGTTGGCGCAGAACACGGGCATCGAGACGCGCTCGTGCTCTTTGATCGCCAGAGCATGGTGGTCGCCGATGACCGCGGCGAGAATCGGTGGGAACCGCCACGCTTCCGCGAGCTTGCGTCCCAACGTCGGATGATCGACCCCGAACGTGGCCGTTTCGGCCTCGATCGAGGTCTTGTTGGCACTCTTCATCAGCGCCCGGGCGGCCTGGTAGTCTTTGGGATAAAAGAACGCGAGCGCCAGGCTGCCGATGTCGTGCAACAGGCCGGCCAGGCGGATACGCGCCAATACCGTGGCATCGCTGCGGTCGCGGGTGGCGAGAAACGATGCCAGGTGCGCGCAGGCGCGGCCGTGGTTGAGCACCTCTTCCTGTGCGCCCCAATAGTGGGCAACGCGTTGGAAGATGTTGTAAACCAGCAGTTGTTTGACGCCGTCGATGCCGAGCCAGGCCATCGCTTGCGTCAACGTCTCGGCGCGACCGCGGCGCATGAACATCGCCGAGTTGGCCGTCTTGAGCAGTTGCGAAGCCAGGCTCGGTTCGCCGGCCATGAGCTTCTCGAGCATCGGAAAACTGGCGTCGGGTTCTTGCAGTTTTTGCAATATTTCGTATGCACGCGAATTGAGTTCGGGAATCGAGTCGAGACGTTCGAGCACCTGCTTGACCACGCTCTCGCCTTTGATGGCGATCAAGGCTGCTTCGACCGTGGCATGCACCGGCAGATCGCACTGCGGAAACGGGAAGAGCATCTCGGTGTCGGCGACGATGCGCAAGCGCGCTCTGGCGCTGATGTCGAGCAGGCGGGGCAGCGTCGGGATCGCCATGATCGCGCCCTGGGTCAAGTGCAGAATCAGGTTGCGGAACTTGCCGGCGAGTTGTCCGGCGGCCACGAGAACCGGATCGGCCGGGCCCGATATTGGGGCGCCGGCGATGATCTCGAGGGTGCCGTTGCCGTGATCGCGGGCTTGAAAGTTTGGTGTTGGTGTAGTCATGACATTTGAAAATATCGCGCAGACCGACGTTCGCGTCAAGATGCCGGGTGATATCACGCACTTTCAGGATGCGGATGGCCTCGAGATGACCCAGCCACAACAGACCGCCCGGCCCCCGTTACCGGGAACCGGGCGGAGCGGTTGCGACTGCGCTCGGACCGTCGTCAGCGGCGGCCCGGGGCGGGCGTCAGCGGAACAACTCGAGTTGCTGTGCCGGGGGCAGGATGACCGCGAGGATCGCTTTCATCAGTTCGGCCCGCACTTCAGCACCGGTCACTGCCTCGAAACGGAAGCCCATGAACACGCCGGCATACGGTTTGCCGCTCGCACCTTCGGCTTTGATCGCGATGGCCGTGCCGCGTCCCTGGTTGTCGGCGAGAAACACCTTGCCGGGAGCCGTCGTGTTCATGATCGTGATGTCGTCGCAGGTCTGGGCGCTGTCGTCACCATTGAGGATGATCTTGGCAGCATCCGGTTTGTTGGCGAAGGCCACTTCCTTGCTGTCGATGATGTCTTCGACATACTCGAACTTGAAGCAGTTCTCGAGCATCTGGCGGTGCAGGTTGTTCTGCTCGAGCGACTGGCCGAAGATGAACACGTTGCCGCCCTGGTCGAGGTAATCGGCGATCTCGGTGTTGCTCGGCGCCAGTTGGTTGAAGCTGGCTTGCGAGAGACTGTCGGTGATGACCGCGCCGTCGCCGGCAAACTTGCCGAGAATGTCGCGGAACCGGTAGGCGTAGATGCCGGGGTTCCACAGCACCTGGAACTTCACGCCGTTTGCTTTGAGGGCGCGGGCTACGAACGGCAGGGTCATCGGGTCGTTGACCATGCGGCCGGTCAGCAGCACCGGGGCCTTGCGGCGGAAGGTCGGCACCTTGGCGAGGAACTGTGCCCACGCGGTCGCACGGCCGAACAGCAAAGAGCCATACGATGTAATGTATTTGTCGGGCGTCGGGTAGTAGATCGAGATGCCGCGACTGTCGCCCATGCCCTGGGTGTGACCCTCGGCAACGAGAATCGACTCGGTCGGGAACGAAGCGACAAAGCAGTATTCTTTGCCTTCGCGGGCGACCTGTTTCGGCCCGTACGTGCCGTCCTGGCTGACGATCTGGTAATCGATCTGCGCCACGAACACACGCTTGCGCAGTGCCGGATCCAGGACCGGCTTGAACGGCCCGATCTTGCAGGTGTACAGCCCGTCCGCGCCCTGCTCGAGCGGATCGAGCGCCATGCGCGAGTGGAAGACGCGGGTGTTGGGGGTCCAGATCTCCTGCGGCGGCATGCGCCAGCCGTTGTAGCCCCACACGACGTTGGCCGGTTGCGTGCTGATGATCGTCACCGGTTCGGCCAGATGGTCGCGGCCGATCGGGTAGCCGAGTTGGGCGCGGATCTGGTCGCAGGTGGCCTTGATCTCAGGGGCAGCGCTCGCGCTGACCGCCCCGATCTTGCGGCAGAGATCGTCGAGGTCGACCAGCGTTTCGTCGCTGTAGCGCCGAATCGTGGCCAGGGTCTCGCTTTCGCCAACCAACAGGTCGGCGTACAGGTCATGCTTGGCTAGCAGTTGCTTGCCCAGCGTGTCGACCGACTTGACCAGCGGCTCGAGCTTGCTCAGGTCGTAGGCCGACTTGGTGACCGAACTGCCCTCGATGCGCTTGTTGCCGGCCGAACCACCGCGGCAATACGACCGCACGTAGGCGGCGACCATATTGCGCGACAACTGCCGCGGACTCATCGTCGGCGCACTCACCAGCGGCGCCAGATACTCGCGATAGGGCATGCCCGAACCGGGTTCGGTTTCCTCGCTGGCCACCATGTATTCGGCCACGTCACGCAGTTCGTAAGCCGTCTCGATCGTGCCCATCAAACAAGCATCGAAATCGATGACATTGAATTTGGCGGGTTTGCCATCGGCCTGCGGCAGAGCCTTCTGGCCTTCGCGCAACGCCCACAGAACATCGGGCATGCGCATGTGGCGGCCGGAATCCTCATCGAAACTGATGCCCTGCCAGCCGGCGCCATGGTTCCAGACGACCACGCAGTATTTTTTCGCCGGGTACGTTTTCACACCCCACGACAGGAAGTCGGCGAAGACCTGTCGGTCACCCATGTCGGTCTCGCCCATGTTCTGAACGAGTTGGCTCGCAACCTTCTTCTTGTTGTTGTCCTTCGTGACATAGTAGCGGCGGGTGCCGACCCAGTTGCCGTCGGTGATGGTGTTGCCCTTGCCGCGGGCGAACCGGTCGATTTGCACGACGACGTTCACCTTGTCGCTCGATCCGACCTGTTCCATCTCGTTGATGTCGTTGAGTCCCTGCCCCTCGAGGTCGTTGTCGGCATTGATGAACACCAGGACGGTCCACTCTTTGGGCCCGACCGGGGTGGTCGGCGCTGCAGGGTTCTCGCCCTCGGTGACATACGCTGTATTGCCATGTTGCGCGTCGTCATACCACCAGATCGGGAAATCTTTCAGCGCTTTGTCTTTGTAGATCGCGGCCACGGCGGCATACTTGTCTTGTTTGGCGTCGGCGGCCAGTCGGGTCAAGACCGCCTGCAGCTTGGTCAGGCTGGCCTTGGCGCCAGTCGCATCGGTCGGGTTGGCTGCCTGTGTGACCGTGAACTGACGTTGGTCGGCGACCTTCTTGACCAGCGTGGCAAAACTCAGGTTGAACGGGAAAGGCGACTTTTCGAGAACCGCGAACAACAAGAGCTCGTGGTCGGGGTTCTTGGCGATGGTGTCGGCGATCTGGCGCGACAGATCGGCGATCTTGGCATCGTAGTTGGCGAAGAACTCCTTGCGATAGGCGCCGGTGATGTTGGCGCGGAAGTTCTTCTTCAGTTCGAGCGGAAAGTCGGCGATGACCTGCTTGAAAAACTCGGTGCTGCGCTTGTCGCCCAGATACTCGAGCGTGAAATGGCGTTGCCCGACCTCACGCAACAGGGCGAGACTCTTGAGCAGTTCTTCGGGGTCGTCGGCGGCCGGCACCGGCACGGCGACCAACGACGCGACGACGACGAAAAGCACGAGAACGCACAGTTGCAGGCGATGCATCATGACCGGAGCTCCTTGTCGATGAATCGACGAAAACCGTAGTTTATGAGACAATTCTACCAACCCATTGAGGGAGGCGTCCAGTTTTGCGGTGTCGATGCAAGGGTACCGAGTGTCGAGGCCGATAAAGCTTGCCCGCGATTGCCGCCCCGAAACGCTGCCATCCCTGGCAGCAGTCCGTGGCGGGCGGGTCTGGCGGTATGTTGTGGTGGTGCCGGGATGTTTGCTGACAGTTTGGTTTGACGTGCACCCGGCGCGCAGGACGACGGGGAAGGAGGCGATGGGGTGAGCAGCGACAACCGGCTGGCCGTTCACGAACTGTTCAAAGACCTGCCGCGATTAGAGACGCCGCGCTTGGTCATGCGCCAGTTGACGCATGCCGACGTCGAACCGATGTTCGCCTACGCGTCCGATCCGGAGGTGTCGCGGTATGTCAGTTGGACCGCTCACGAGACTCCGGCCGAGACCGCGCGCTTCATCGAGTTCACCCTGACCAAGTATCGGGCCGGCGACGTCAGCGACTGGGCCATCGAGCATCGGCACGACGGACGCATGATCGGCACCATCGGGTTCGTCTGGTGGCTGCCCGACCATGCGCGGGTCGAGCTCGGTTATGCCATGCACCGCAACTACTGGGGCCAGGGATTGATGAGCGAAGCGGTCGCGGTGGTCGCCGCGTTCGGTTTTGCCCGCATGAACCTCAACCGCATCGAGGCGCGGATCATTCCCGCCAACACCGGTTCGCGCCGTGTGCTCGAGAAGAATGGCTTTTTCTGCGAAGGGTTGTTGCGGCAACAGGCCCGGGTGAAGGGCCGGTTTGCCGATTTCCTGTTGTATTCGCTGTTGGCGTCTGATTATGCACAACGTATGGCGGCCGCGGCCGTCGATCTGCGAGGAGATCACCGATGAAGAGCTTTCGTGAAGAACTGTGGTTCGATGTGAAAGGGCGCCGGGCGTTCATCAATCTGACGCCCAAGGTCGAAGACTGTCTGCGGCGCAGCGGCATCAAAGAGGGGTTGTTGCTGTGCAACGCCATGCATATTACGGCCAGCGTCTTCATCAACGATAACGAATCGGGTTTGCACCACGACTTCGAGGTGTGGCTCGAGAAGCTCGCGCCCGAGAAACCGTACGACCAGTACCATCACAATGGCGCCGAAGACAACGCCGACGCCCATTTGAAACGCACCGTCATGGGCCGCGAGGTCGTCGTGGCCGTCACCAACGGCAAGCTCGACTTCGGCCCGTGGGAACAGATCTTCTACGGCGAGTTCGATGGCAACCGGCGCAAACGTGTGCTGGTCAAGATCATCGGGGAGTAGACCGGGCGTCGGCCTTTGACCCCCGGTCTGCATTCAGGGTCGGGGTGGTTGCCCTGGGCCCGTCGATCCGGCCATCGTGTCACACAAGATATTGACGTGGTCGCGAAAGACCGTGAAGAAATCAGGATTCGGCAGGAGCGGCTCCTCGAGCAGTCGTTGCGTGGCTGGCGAGATGCGGCCCGCGGTCGCCACTTCGCTGCCAGCCTGCCGGACGCGCGTCAGATACCGGTCGATGAACGGTTGCGTCGTCGCGTCCGGGCGCGTGAGCAGGCCGCCGCCGCCCCGGTAGATCTCGCCGGCCAGCTCGCAGTGAAAGTTCCTGGCCATGCGGCGCGCCAATATCCGCAGCGGGTCGAAGTTCTCCGGTTCCGGGTAACCGCAGTTGGCCAGGAACACGAGTTTCGTCGGCAGCGGGTGGCGGCGGCGGTGGACGCTGGCGCCGTTGGCATCGGCATCCCAGTGCGGGTCGCCGACGGTGATCAACCGATCGAGAAACGTCTTCAGCAGACCGCTCACATTGTCGACGTACAGCGGCGTCGCCAGAACGACCACATCGGCGGCGAGGAAGGCGCTCTGCAGTCCGGGCATGTCGTCGGGCAAGGGGCACTGCCCCGGCGTCGCAAACCAGCACTGTTTGCAGGCACGACAGAACAGGATCTTGTGCTCGACCAAGGGAAACGTCGCGACGTCGGCACCGGCCGAAGCGGCGCCGTCGGTGAAGGCGCCGATCATCGTTGCCGTGTTGCCCGGGCCAGAGCGGTGACTGCCGTTGAAGATGCTGATGCGCATAAGTATCTGTCCTTTCTCGATTGCCGTTGTCGACTAAAAAGCGAATATAGCGTTCGCTTTTGCAAATCATTGAAAAAAAGAGAGAGCCGCCCGCGCACGACTGCCGCCAGTGCCTCCCTCCCCCTTTTCCACACCTGCGTTCACCGACTTGTCAGGGTGAATGGTCACTTGAAAAACGCCGCCAAACCGGCGAAGTGGTAGCGCAGATAGAGGTCGAGTGCGGCGCGCAGTGCCTGGGCCGAAGTCTTGCTTTCGAGCAGGTCGAGCGTGCCGCGCAGAAGCCCGGTATAGATGACGGGTAGCAACCGCTTCTGCACGGGCGAGAGGGGGGCGATGCCGTGTGCACGGTGCGAAGCCGCGTAGTTGCGCACCAACCGCACGATCAGGGTGAGCGTGCGCGTTTCCAGGTCGGCGAACACCGTGCCCGCACCATGGCGATAAGCGGCCAGCAACTGACGGCGATGTTGCAGCAAGAAGGCGAGAAGCCGGTCGTTTTCGGCAACGATCGCCGCCGAACGCCCTACGCGCGCGGGCCCCAGACCGTGCGCGGCATGGACCTTGGTCATCAGCAACCGGTGCCCCTCGACGATCAGTTTCTCAGGAACGACGGCGGCGAACAGCTCGGCCTTGGTGTCGAAATAGCGGTACAGGTTGCCGACGGCAACGCCGGCGGCCTCGGCCACCTGGGCCATGCTCGTCGCCTGGTAACCGCGCGTGGCGAACAGCTCGAGGGCGGCATCTTCGATCTGGCTTTGCACATGACGTTTCTTGGTTTGCATGGGTTCCTCAATAATGAATCAGTCATTCACTTTTCAATGGTCGCGCTTCGGTGATGCGTTGTCAAGGGGGGGCGGATGGCAAACAGGAACCTTGCCGATGGCCGAGAACTACGGTCGTGGCCCCACGGCGATCACGTACTGCGGCTGTTCGACCCTGGGGTCGAGACCCAGCCACTGCGACAACTCGGCATCGAGGAACCCGCCCAGGGCGACGGTGCCCAGGTCGAGCCACTCGGCGACGAGCATCAGGTTCTGCGCGAGGTGGCCGCACTCGAGCAACGCGTAGCGCAACCCGCGATCGCCGTACTTCTGCAGGGTGACGCCGCAGCGCGTGGTGATGACAATGTCGAGGGGCGGGACGGCCACGACGTTGCCGCGCAAAATCGCCGGGCAGTCACCGTCCGAGCCTGTCGGCAGTTCCCGCACGCGGGAAAGGAATGAATGCTGCCAGTGGTAGTGCCATACGCCGTATGGCAGTTCGGTGTGGCGGGCGATGAGATAGACCTGCAAAGGAAACAACCCGCCGGCCGAGGGCACCGTGGCCGCCTGGGTCTCGGGCTGCACTGATTCCCGCGACGCCGCCTGGGAGACCGCCTCACCGGGCCCGTAGCCGAGGCGCAACAAGGTGGCAATCTCGCGGGCGCTGATGGGTCGGGTGCCAAACCGGCGGGTGCTGCGGCGGCCTTTGAGAACACGGGCGAGCGTGCGGTGGACCAGCCGCCAGGCGCCCAGCGGTTTGGCGAGTTCGAGTTTGGGTGCGTGCGGATAGATGTCGGCGGGCGGCGTCGGGCGGCCGTGCTCGGCCGCGAACTCCTCGAGCGTGTCGATCAGGTCGGGCAAGCCGGCCCGGGTGATGCCGGTGTTGCGTTGAAAGAACGCGGCGACGCCGCGGCGCCACGCGGTCGCGGAACCGGTGAGCAACTGTCGCAGTTCGCGCATGGTTGCAGCCCTCAACCCAGCAGATGCGGCGGAAACCGCCGCAACGCCGGATCGATGCGCTGCTGCGGCTGCGCCCAGGCGAACACGCGTTCTGGTTGGTCGATGCGCGCGCAACCGAGAAACGGGAACGCATGCATGCCCTGCAACAGGGCGAGTTCGGGGGCAACGGCACGCGCGACGTGCAATCCCATGGCGGCGATTTCGGGTGTCGTCAGATCGACGGCGAAGACATCGATGCCGGCCCGGCGCAGGCGGGCCGAAGGCGGATCAGCCATGAACACGTCTTGCGTGTCGCCGTTGTCGGC
>CAZADH010000110.1:0-4192 GCA_964483805.1 uncultured bacterium | reverse complement strand
GGCGACCATGCGAGGCGGGGCAGACAGGATCGCCGATCGGTGCGGCGCCCGATCGAGAAACGCCAGCAGCGGGCGGGCTTCCGGATGAGCGTTGTACACCCAGGCGTGATCAACGAAGTCGGTCACGTCGTGGAAGTCGGCAGCAAATCGGCGGGTCTCGCCACGGCGATGCCGTTCGTTGACGGCCATGCGGCCGTGAGCGTTCTCGAGCATCGCCTTGCGCGCCGCCCGCCGTGGGTCGGGGTGGCAGCCAACTCCGAGCGCGGCCACGTTGCCATACGCTGAAGGGGCAAACGAGAGGGCGGCAATGACCGGCACCCCGACGTCGCTGGTCAGATCGTAGAGTGTGTAGTGTAATGTATTGACGCTCAATTGATTCGTCAGCGTGTGCCAGTCGTTATCGGCAGGCAGGTCGACGCGCGGGGGCGACAACTGGTTGAGCCAGCAGACGGTGAGCGCGTCGCGCTCGATCAACTCACAGCAGGCCGACTCGACGGCATGCTGCCACGAGGCGGCACAAGCAATACCGTGTGTTGTCGCCGGGCGCACCCGCGCCGCCAGACCGGTGTCGTGACACGGAAACCCGACCATCGTGAGCGGCAGCCACACTTCGGTGTCGTCGGTGAGGCAGAGGCTGGCCACCCAGCGCTGGGTCATCGCGTCGGCGGGTGCCAGAAAGGGGAACCCGGGGGTGTCATACTGGGTTGCCGAAAACGGGCGTTGCCGCGCACAGTCGAGCACGGTCAGGCCGAGGGTGCGCAGATCTCGGGCGCTCCCATGCCGGGCCGTGGCCGGCACAAAACTGCTGCAATAGCGCTCGACGATCTCGCCGACTGTTGCCAGTAGTGCCTCGCCGCGGGTCGTGCCGATGCCGCTGCCGACCCGGGTCGTGGTCAGTTGCGGGTCCTCCCAGGGGAGGGCCCCGCGACCGGCCACATAAATGGCGAGCGGGGGTTCCCCGGGGTCGGGCGCGCAGGCGCGCAGGTCGGTGAGCAGGCCGTTGCGCCGGCCAAACAGCGAGGTCAGGTCGATCATCGCCAGGGAAAAAACCAGAAGAGCGAAACCGACATGGCGCCGAAGCCAAGCATCAATACAATCGAGGTCAACCACTCGCGCGCAATGATGCTGAACCGGCGATCGGGCGGCGTTGTTGCGGGCATCCACCACCGACTGCTCACCTGCAGCAGCGCCAGGTAGCTGAGCGCGGCGACAATCGCTCCGCTGATCACCCGGGGGTCGGCATAAGGCCAGTGGCCCATCGGGATGAGAAACAGCGCGCTGAGCCCGGCGCAGGCGATGTTGAGGAACAGATGCCACCAGACGCTGCATTTGCTCTGGGCGCGGGTGTGGCTCGAGGACACGGCGATGTAGTTGCCGATCGGCATCAACACGCAACAACACGACGAGCTGCAGCAACTGCCGCAGCACCCGTGATACAGCGTGCCGGGGCGGGTGCGCCGCCGCGTCAGCACATTCTCGAGTCGGCGCAGGCGCGGCGCCGGTATCGGACCGGTCGCGGTCTCGCTCATCGGGTCAACGCCAGATCTTGAAGCAGATGAATATCGACATGGCGGCGAAACCGACCATGAAGATCAGCGACAGAATCCACTCCATGCCGACCAGGAGAAAACGTCGGTCGGGTGCCGTCGTCTCGGGCATCCACCAGCGACTGGTCACTTGCAGCATCGCCAGATACAGGAGGCACCCGGCAGCGAGACCACCCCACGCGGCGGTGGTGCCTTGGGGTTGAATCGTTATCACCGGTACGCCAACCGCAGCGACACTGAAACAGAAACACAAAATATTGATGAACAGATGCCACCAGACACTGTGCGTGCTCTTGCTCTTGGCGTGGCTCGAAATGACGGCAAGGTAGTTGCCGACCGGCATGAGAATGCAGCAACAGCAACAACAGCAGGAGCCATGATACACGGCCCCCGGGTGATGGCGGACACGCCGCAGCGGGTCGTGCAAACGGCGCCCCGTCGCCATTGGCGCGATCAGCGATGGGGTCGTCGGTGTGGTCCGCGTGACGATGACGGCGCCTCCTCTTGTCGGGCTGATCCGAGTCAATTTTACCATCTTTGCCGCACGGTCGTGGCGTATACTGAGTGTCATGTTGACACCGTATCTCGCCCGGGTGTTCTGTCTCTGGTTGGCACTCACGGTGGCCATCGAGGCGGTGACTCTCGCAGTGGTTGTGCGGTGGCTGTTTGGACTGGGGCGCGAAGCGCTGCCGTGGCACCTCGTGGCCATCGGGGCCGTGGTGGCCTCCGGGTTGACCTATCCCTATCTGTGGTTCCTTGCGCCGGTGATCATCGATGATTATTGGTGGCGGCATGTCGTCGGTGAACCGTTGATCGTGGCGGTCGAGTCGTGCGTTCTCTACGGCGTCCTACGCATCGGTTGGCGGCGGGCCGTGGTTGCTGCGCTGCTGTGTAACGGGGCTTCGATACTCATTGGGATTCCGCTCAACCGGTGGGTCATTGCCGCCGGTTGGGTCAACTGACAAGATCATTCCAGGAGGCAGGTCATGAACGGTCGCAGAATATTGTTGGCGTGTATGTGCGTGGTATTGACATGTGTTCTCGGGGCCGATATTCCCACGCTGCAATTGAATGGCAAATACAGCAAGGAATCGCCGCATCAGGACGATTATCCGTATGCAAGTGTCGATTTCGACAGGGCGGCGGCCAACCCTTTGGGTATCGGCATTGTCGCGCGCGTTGCCGATACGGCTGCCGAATACGGCAAGCTGAACAGCATCCTGTCGGCCCATGATTTCAAGGCGGTCCAGGCCGAGTTTGGTGCTAAATACAACAAGACGGTTACGCGCGAGTTCGATCTCACCGACGAAGAAAAAGAGGTCGTCAGGCAGCACCCGCGCGAGTTTCCTCCGTCTTATGCCGAGACGGGCAAGCGCTCGATGACCGCCGAGATTCTCGCCTGGGCGGGCAAGGAGTTGCCGCGCGGCGGGTGTTCGTACGTCGGCGAGGCCGATCTCGACGGCAGTGGCAAGAAGATGCTCGTGCTTCACTACTTCCCGCCGGTGACCTACCGGGTGCATCCGACCCTGCGGATTTTCGATGCCGCCGGTGAGGCCGTTCTCAATCACACCTTCGCGGGACTCGATTTCGACGGCGTGGCGATCGGTGATACCAACGACGACAAGCGCGATGAGATCATCGTGAAAGTCTCGGGCAAGAACGAAATCTGGGTAATCGGAGTGCCGAAGACCGGCGAGAAGGCTGAGACGCTGCCCGGCGGTTTCGCACCGTCGCGCGGCGACGTGTTGCAGGCGGCGCCGAAGTCGAAGCAATTGAACAAGAGCCAGCAACTGCGGGCGCCGAAAGCCCCCGTGCCCGGAGGCACGGTGCGCGACGGCAACTGAGTGGAGTGTTCAGGTTTTCCGGCTGGCCCCGGGGTGCTGCGCATATCGTGCGCAAACACCTACCGCGCACATCGTGGGCGGGCATCTCAGCTCCCGCGGCAGGCCGCGGCGCATACGGGGCATCCGGGAAACGCGAGTACCGTTTCGGTCCAGCTTTCGTGGCGCCGGGTGTCGCAATAAAGCGCACGCCCGGCGCACCGGGCCGTTTCGCCGAGCGCGACACTGACGATCTGATCGACAATCAAGGCTGCGGCGAAGGCGTGTTGCCAGGGATGATGCGGGGCGGTTGTCTCGGCCAACAGTGGCGGGTCACGGCGTGCATGGCGGACCAGCGGATCGTCATTGACGAAACGCCGCTCGCAGAAACAATGGTAGCAGGGGAGCGCCGGGTCACCAAACAGCGGGCCGATGCCGAGATGATCGCCGAGGCCCAGATCGACCAGCAGCCAGGGCTGGCGTGTGGGCGTTGTGCGCCGGTCGAAGGCCAGCAGTTCGGCCTCGGTCGTGGTCATGGTTTTGACATATAACGTCAATAACACAGCAATATCGCTGTTGGTCTGGGTGCCGATACCCGAAATCTCGAGCAATCGTCGCAGCTCATGCTGAAACTCCGCGGGGGCATGGCCGGTCGTCTCGATGCGGGCGGCGGCCAGTCGGTGTCGCTCAGTTGGGGTGAGCGGGCGATCGAGGTAGCGGGTCGGTGACTCGTTGCCCGGAAACCCCGAGGTCTCGCCCGCGCACGATGCGCGTAGTGGGCGTTTGCCGCCACGAGGGCGGCCCGAAACGCCAGTTTCGGGCGGT
>CAZADH010000109.1:0-17933 GCA_964483805.1 uncultured bacterium | reverse complement strand
GGGTGCGGCCGTCGCGACTGAGGGCCTTGATCATCTGGGCGACCTTGGCCGCATCGGCGTTCTGCAACGGGATGACGGTGATCTTCATCTTCGTGGGCGTCGTGCGGTCGGGCAGCACCATCAGAACATTGGCGGTGTTCTCAACGACCAGGCCATTGGCTTTGGCCAGCAGCAGGATCGCCTCGAGCGGGTCGATCTTCTGCAACCGGCAGGTGATCTGCACCTTGATCTTCGGCGAGACGATCAGGTTGGCCCCGGCCTTGTCGGCCAGGGATTGCATCAGCGTGGCCAGATCGGCGTCGCGCACATCAAACGAGACCGGGGCCGGTCCCGTCGTCGGGGCACTGGTGGTCTGAGCGACGGATTGCGTCGCCGTGGCCGGTTCGGTGGCTGTTGTGTCGGTCGCGCCCGGTGACGTCGGCGAGGCAGGCGTGGGCAGTGGCAAGGGGGCGCTCGCCAGGACCGCGGCACTGGAGGCCCCCGCTTCCGGTTGGCTTTCTGTGGCCACGGCCGAGTCAGCAGCAAACGCTGCTCCATGCAGGGTCGCAAGCAGCAGTGCGGCCGGCAGAATCCTGGGTGCAGGCATCGGCTTACCAGCAGTAATACGGGGTGCCGTCGAGCGCACTGGCGCTCGCGGTCGAGTACACATCGAAGACGTTGCGGCCATCGGAAAGCGGCGGCGGAGCCGGCGGTACGGCCAATTCGCCCTCGTGTCGTAAATACGTGGGCAATACCGGATCGGTGGTCGACCGCGTGCCCCACACCGCTTGTTGGGCAAAGGGGTCGCGGGGAATGCGGCGCAGACACCGGGCCGTCACCAGGTCGTCGAGTTTGAGCGGATAGCACTCGGCGTCGGGCAGCGACGGATTCGCGCGGCGGCGCTCGCCGTAATAGCGGTCGATCGCCCCACGCATCTCGCGCAGGTGGTCGCGCAACAGCGCTTCCTTTTCCTGGCGCACCAGATGGCGGCTGAGCGGCAGGGCCGTCCCGGCAAGCACCCCGATGATCACCGTGCAGACGATCAGCTCGATGAGGGTCATGCCGCGCCCGGCCGGCCGGCGCGGCCGTGAGTGCAATACGATATCAATACTTGCCATATTCCTGCCCGTGCAGGTCGCGCGCGGTCGAGGGGCCGGACCCCTCGGCATCGAATAACGTGACGATGCCGCGCTCGGCCTCGTAGCCGAACCGGCCCGTGGCCGCGCCGCCCCGCCACTCAGAGGGCAGCCGTTTGACATAGGTACCTTCGAGCGCCTTCAGTTCGCCGGGAAAGCTGCCGTTGTGGTCGAGGGCGTAACGATAGACCGCGGTGCGCAACTCCTGCAGGCTCACCAGAACCGCGGCATCGCGCCCCCGGTCGAGGCTCGCCCGGTGGTTGCGGGTGGCGATGCCGAGCAGCAACCCAATGATGCTGACCACCATCAGCAACTCGATGAGGGTGAACCCCCGGCGTTGCCTGTGTTGGTGCGGCTTGATACAGATGGTCATGCGTCGTTGTCGCTTACTGGCTGCCGCCGCCGGTGACAGTCTCGGATGCCGTCGGGGCCGGGGTCGGTGCGGGTGTCGACGTTGGCACCAGGATTGGTGCCGGCGCTTCGTCCTGCCGTTGGCCCTTGCTCTCGGACGGCCCGAAGTCGAACAGCACCCGGTGAGGCTTGGCATTGACCGAGACCGTGCGGGGGCCATAATCGAGGGCCAGGGGTGGGGCGCTCTCGTCGAGCGTGACCGTCAGGCTCTTGCCCAGATCGACCATCTGTGCGCGCAGCGCCTGGGTGCGCGCCGGCTCGAGATGGCCAAGTGCGAGGACCGCCCGGAACATCCCGGGCAGCAATTTGCGCACGTCGTTCTCGGTGCCGGTCGGGGCGAACCGCCCCGGGGCCTGGCCAGGGGTCGGCAGCAACGCCTCGAGTTTGGCCTGCCAGGGCGCCAGCGCCCGCTCGGCGATCGGCTCGCGTTGCCGCAATTGCTGCAGAGCGACGGCGAGATCGCGCAGGCGCCGCCACGGCAGCGCGCCGGGTTTGGCACGGGTGGCCGTCGCCCCTTCGGCCGGGACAATGCCGGCGAGCAGTGACGCGGTGATATAGGGAATGCCGAACTGATGTAAATACACGAAGAATACGGCCAGCAGCAGGTATTTGAGCAGCCGCTTTTCGCGTTGCGCCAGTTGCGCGGTGTCGATGATGTCGAGACGTGATTTCGGTTGGATGTTCATGGTCATTGGTCGCCTACTGGGCGCGGAACGGCTCGAGCAGCCGCAGCGAGTAACGCCCTTCTTTGTGGGCGGTCAGATCGAGCGGAAACACCGGAAACGGCAGGCCTTCGCACACGGTGATGAACGAATGCACCGCGGCATACGACCCTGCCAACTCGAGATCGAGCACGAGCTGGTCGGGGCCGGTCGAACCCTCGCGCTCGGGTTTTGCATACCGCACGGCGAGCACCTTCAGGCCCACCGTGCCGGCGAACCGATGCAACTGGTCGATGATCTCGGGCAGAGCCGCGCGGGGTGGCAACCACGCCTGGATACGCTGCAGATCGGCAAGCAGGCGGGTGTTGCCGCGGTTGATCTGGTCGAGGTTGCTCTCTTGCTGGCGCGTCTGGCGCAACTGGTTGGTCAGCGAACGCAACTCGCTGTCGGCCTGCTGTCGCTGCATGTCGACCGGCCCGACGATCGCCTCGGCGGCGAAGTAGAGGATCAGTGCAATAATGATGGGAAGCGGCGCGCGCTGCAACAGTTCGCGCAGTTCATGCGGATTCATCGGGCGACCTCCGGGGCCGGCGGCAGATACACGGCCTGCATGGTGAACCGGATCGTGCCGTCGGGGGTACTCTGGTGGTTGGCGAGAAACGGTGCGGCAAACTGCGGATGGCCCAGCAGGCGGCGCAGAAATGCGGTGACGGCCGCCACCGTGCGTCCCTCGCCGTCGACGAGGACCTGCATCGTTGGGGTTGGCCGGATGCGCACGCCGATGCACCGGACATCGTCGGGCATCAGTTCCTCGAGTTGGTCGAGCAGAAGCGACCACGATACCTTCAGCGGTCGCAGCGCCGCATCGACGGCCGCAGCCTGTCGCGCCGGTTCGGCGAGATCTTCCGGGTCGGGGCGCCGCTCGTTGAGCGCAGTCACGGTCTTGTCGAACCGCGCCTTGATCAACTTGTGCTGGTCGGTCATCTGCGCCGCCAACGCCTCATCGTTGCAGTAGGTGTAACCCAGTTGCAGTGCCATCAACACCGGAATGCCATACAACACCGCCAGAAAGAACTGGTAAAGAAAACGGCTGCCGGTGCGGTATTTCACCGTCGGTTCGAAGTTGAGCATGTGTTTGGCCATGGTTGTTTCTCGCCTCAGTTGACCAGCAGGCCCAGGCAGGGGGTCAATAGCGGACCGAGTGCCAGCCGGGGATCGCCGGGTGCCGCCCCGGCGCCGGCCGCTGCACCGCCCGCGCTGCCCAGGAAGGGGGCCAGGCCGTTGAAGACCTCGCACGGTGTGTCGAAGTAATCGGCCAGGAACGGCGCCAACCCCGCAAACAGGCTCGACCCGCCGGTCAGATACAGGGGCGGCAGTTTCTGGACCTTGAACTTGTCTTGGTAGAACTTGAAGGTCACGTGCAGCTCGCGCAGCCAGTTGCCGAACACCTTCATGAACATGGCCCGTTCCGGAATCATGCGCACGATGTCGGCGCGATCGGCCGGGAAGAAGCAGCGCTTGTGCTTCTCGTCGGCGGCCTGCACCGCGGTGAGACCCAGCGCGTCGGCCAACAATGTGGTGAAGGCATCGCCCGCGCCCTCGATGACCCGTTCGTAATGCAACTGGCCGCTGTCGTAGGCCTTAACCACCGAGGTTTCGTGGCCGAGATGGCAGAAGATCACCGGGTTGGCTTCGGCCTGGTCACCACGAATTTGTGCATACAAATTAGCTACGCCGAGGGTCGAGCTGTCGATGGCCATCAATTGCAGACGCAGTCCGGCAAACAATCGTGAGATCTGCTCGAGCATCTCTTCTTGCAGGATGCCCGCCATCACCCAGCAATTCACATTGTCGCCGTCGGCCTGGGCCGAGACGATCTGATGGTCGAGCACCACCGCGCCCAGTTCGGCCGGGCACAGTTGTTTGCGCAGGCGCCACGAGAGAAAACCCGGATCGAGTTCGTTGGGTTTGAGCGTCATCTCGAGCAGGTGCAGCTTGATCCAGCGGTCGGGCAGACCGAGAATCAGACTGTCGCGCCGGCCGCGCACCCGCGCCACCATTTTCTGGATGATCTCGCGCAGGGCCGCAAAGTCTCCGATGCATGGCTTGGTGCAGTCGCCGCCGATGAGCCCGGTCGGCAGGGGTTGGACCAGGGCTTCCGCGAGCCGATAGCCGGCCCCGTTGCCGGGATCGGCGTCGAGGGCAACCAGCTTGATGCTGTGGGTGCCCAGGTCGAGACCGAAGTGTTCGGTGAACAGGTTCACAGCACGCCCTCCTCGAAGGTGACGCGGTTCATCTCGGCGAAGGTGGTGGTTCCCGCCTCGACCTTGCGCCACCCGGCGGTCCGCAGCGGCGTCATTCCTTCATCGATGGCGGCTTTGCGAATCACCAATGGCGACTGCTGCGTCAACACCATCTGTTTGATCTGCGGTGACAACTCGAGGACCTCGAAAATGCCGACCCGGCCCGAGAATCCGGTCTGGTGACAGTAGCGGCAGCCCTTGCCCCGGTGGAACGTGGCGCCAGCATGGGCGGCGAAATCGGGAGTGAGCCGTTTCATCTCGTCGGTGATCGTCTCGTCGGGCACCTTGCACGACGGGCAGATCTTGCGGATCAGACGCTGCGACAGGATCAGGTTGAACGAACTGACCACCTCGTAGGTGTCGATCTGCATGTTCGCGAGGCGCGCGATCGTGTCCATGACGTTATTGGCGTGAATCGTCGACAGCACCAGGTGGCCCGTGAGTGCGGCGTTGACCGCGATCTTCGCCGTCTCGGGGTCGCGAATCTCGCCGACCATGATCTTGTCGGGGTCTTGGCGCACGATCGACCGTAGGCCGATGCTGAAGCTCAGCCCCTTCTTTTCGTTGACCGCGACCTGCACGATGTCGGGCAACTGATACTCGACGGGGTCTTCGATGGTGATGAACTTGTCTTCGGGCGTGTGAATCGCCTTGATCGCCGAGTACAACGTTGTCGTCTTGCCCGAACCGGTCGGGCCGGCGACGAGGATCAGTCCATACGGCTTGTTGATATTGCGATGGAACACCTCGAGATCGCGGCCGTCGAGACCGACGCGCTGTAGATCGAGGCCGACGGCCGACTTATCGAGGATGCGCAGCACTGCGGTCTCGCCGAAAATCGAGGGCAGAATCGAAACACGGAAGTCGACGAACCGGTCGTCGATGCGCAGCTTGAAACGGCCATCCTGGGGGATGCGTTTCTCGGCGATGTCGAGGGCGGCCATGACCTTGATGCGCGAGACGATGGCGGCGCGCATGCGCGGTTCAACATTGCCGAGCACCTCGAACAATACGCCGTCAATACGGTATTTCACCTTCATCTGCGCTTCGTAGACTTCGAAGTGGATGTCGCTGGCCCGCTTGCGCACGGCCTTGAGAATGATCGAATCGACCAGCTTGATCGCCGGGGCCTCGCTTTGCAGTTCGGCCGGCAGGCTGACGCCCCGGGTCGGGGTTTCGTCCGGTTCCTCTTCGGTGACGACCTGCAATGACGGCACGGCATCGAGATCCTGGAACACCACGTGTGAATCGAGGCTGGTCTCGACCATGAACGCGATCAGCTTCTGCAACGGGCGCGCGGCTGCCACCTTGGGCACGATCGGCAGGCCGAGTTTGACCTCGAGGGCCTCGATCGCGTCGACGTTCCCCGGGTCGGCCATGATCAGCGTGATCTCTTTGTCGGACCGCGAATCCGGGATGAACACGTAGTCGCGCATCAGTGCCACATCGACACTGTTGAACAGTTCGTCGTCGACGTTGTAGGTGGTCAGGTCGACGAACTCGAGGCCCAGTTCGGCCGCCAGGGCGCGGGCGTAATCGTCCTCGCTGATCAGGTGCTGTTCGATCAGATACGGGCCGAGGTTGGGCGGCAGACCGCCGAACTTCTCGGCAATACGTTGTATGTCTTGAAACGAGATCTTCTTCTGCTCGATCAGGACCTCGTAGAGGGCCTTCTTGCGAAACGAGCGCACCCAGGCGCGGCGCAGGGCGGTGGTGTCGATCTCGGCACAGGCGCCCAACAGAACATCGACGGGCTGGCCCGCGCGGCGGGCTTCCTCTTCGAACTTGGCGATTTTCTCGGGAGCCAGCAACTCGTGCTCGAGCAGAAACTGGGAGGTGGTGGTGGGCATGCGCAGGCCTCAGTGGATGTGGGATGCCGCGGTCATGATCGGCAACAACATCGCCACGATGATGCTGCCGACAACAAAAGCCATAGACAGGAACATGATCGGTTCGATGACTGCCGTCAGCGTGCCGGTCTGGTTTTCGATCTCTTCGTCGAAGTGGTCGGCGGCGGTGGTCAGCATGCCGTCGAGGTCGCCGGACTCCTCGCCGACGTGGATCATCTTCACGAGGACCCCCGGCATCCGTTCAATACGACGTATTGCCTTGGCGAACGACTCGCCCCGTTCGATCGACGGTATCAGCTCGCTGAAACGGGCAGCGATGACCCGGTTCTCGAGGCTCTCGACGACGATGCCGAGCGACTCGAGCAGGGGAATGCCGCCGGCGGTAAGTGTGCTGAGCGTGCGGGTGAACTGCGTCAGCGCGAAACGCTCTTCGAGACCGTTGACCAGAGGGATTTTCAGTTTGAGCCCGTCAAAGAACGTCCGCCCGGCGGGCGTTTGTCGTGCCCACAGCGCGCCATACCCGGCGGCGCCCAGAGCGATGAGAATCGGCACTATCCAGTCGCCGAGAAAGCCGGCGATGCCCAGGACGAACTGGGTGTAGGCGGGCATCGGGGTCTCCATGCTCTCGAACAGCGACTTGAACTCGGGCACGACCCGCACCATCAAATAGGCCACAGCCACCATCGAGACGCACAGCAGGATCGTGGGGTAGATCATCGCCATCAACACGCGGCGCCGCACCGCGAGAATGCGCGTAAAATACTGGGCGACGCGTTCGAGCACCTGGTCGAGCGAGCCGGACTGTTCGCCGGCCACGACCGTCCGGGTGAGGATCTCGGGAAACACGTTCGGGTGGCGGGCCAGCGCGCGTGACAGCGAGGTGCCTTCGACCAGATCGTTGCGCACGGTCAACATGGCCTGGCGCAACAACGGATCGCCGCCACTCTCGTCGAGCAATACATCGAGTGCATCTTTGAGCGGCAGGCCGGCTTTGATCAAAGTGCGCAGGAGTTTGATCCACTCGGTGATGACGCTCAGCGAGACCCGGTTGCCAAACGGCAGCAGCGACAGGAAGTGCTTCCAGAGCAGGTGCCGCTCGACGGTCGTCGAGACCACGTAATAACCCTGCTGGCGCAAGGCGGCGAGCAACCCCTCGAGGTCGGGGGTTTCGGCCACCATTTCGTGGGCCTTGCCCGCGGCGTCGGCGTATTTGATGCGCACCAATTTCATGCGCGCGGGGTTCCGGTGGTCTGGGTTGGCGTGGTGACTCGGCGCCCCGGCCGATCGCTGCGTGCCGGCGCGGTCAGAAACCGAGCGTCAGGCGTTGGCTGAGAATGCCGGGCAGTTCGCGCTCCAGCATCTTCTTCTGGCAGGCGGCAATGTCGTAGGGCACCCGATGAAACGTGATTGACCAACGTTCTTCACCCGTCATGTCGAGAATGGCAAAACTGGCGCGGGGATCGCCGTCACGCGGCTGGCCGATCGATCCGGGATTGATGATCGTCGCCCAATCGCTGCCATGATGCACCTTCATCGCGATCCCCTGGCTCAATTCGACATCATAGATTTGACCGCTGGTCAGGTCAAGCTCATAAAAACAGGGCACGTGCGTGTGGCCGCACAAACCGAGGGCGACCTGGCGCCGGCCGAGGTCGACGAGGGCCGGTCGGGCCGACTGGGCCGTCAACAGATAGTCGTCCGGGTCGAGCGGGCTGCCATGATACAGGCCGATGTTGGGGGCCGGCGTCTGGGAAATGGGCAAGGCGGCCAACCAGTCGCGGGTGGCATCATCGAGCCATTGCCGATGCTTGAAAGCCGCCGCGATGGCGTGCGGGTTGAACCCGATCGGTTTCTCGAGCCCCGAGACGACGCGGTCGTGGTTGCCGAGAATGAAGTGTTGCGGCCACGGCAGATGGCGCAATCGTTGGATGCACAAATCGGGTTCGGGGCCATACCCGGTGATGTCGCCCATGCACCAGAGTGCATCGATCGGCAACCCCTCGATGTGGCTCAGCGCGGCCTCGAGAGCATCGAGATTGCCGTGGATGTCACTCAGAATCAGAACCTGCTTCGGAGTACTCATGGGGCTTCGTGTTCAGCCTCCACCAGGCAGTCCATGCGGGGTTCTCGTCAGTCTGCCTCTCGAGGGCGGGTCAACCCGCGGTCGTGGTTCCGTCGTCAACGGGACAACACGCTGCAATACGGTGCTAGTTGATGAAGTGCTCGTTCAATTCGGCCTGGCTCTGAGCCAGTTCGGTCAACCACCGCTGTTCCTCGGCGTCGAACAGCGCGTCTTCGATCTTCCCGAACCACTCACGGGCTTGATTGCGGTCTTCCAGGCGGCGATAGATCTCGGCCACGAGATAGGTCACCACCGCCAGATTCTCGGGGGCGACCACCGAGCGGTCGACGGCCTCTTTGAAGTGACGTGCCGCCAACTGCTGCATCTCGATCTCGGCATGACGGTCTTCGACCAGTCGGCAACACCAGGCAGCGCGAAGATACAGGTTGCCGATCAAATACGGATTGCGCAACTGCTTCTCGTAGATCTTGGCCGCCAGATAAAACCGTCGGGCATCGGGGGGCAGCTTCTTCGACAGGGGTTGTGCCACGATTTCATCGATGTTGTTGCGCGTGGGCGTCGGTGGCGCGGCCGTGCCATCGGGGGGCCGGAAGTCGTCAGGGTATGCACAAAATCTGCACGTTGGACACTGGACCAGGAAATGGGGCATCGGATTGGTGCCGACGTAGTGGGGGAAAAAGTCGGAATCCTGGCCCTGGTGCGCAACCGATTCGACGATTGTCGCCTGAAACTCGGCTGCGCAAACCGGACAAGCAAAAGGCTGGGACTGCAGGGAGGTAGGGGACATGAGGAGTTGGTCAGGACGCCTGCGGCTCGGTGCGCGGGTACGGTACGACCTTCATCATGCGGGCCAGCCCCGTAATGCGGAAGATGTGCATGATCCGCTCGGGGATGCGGCAAAACTCGAGACCGCCCGCTTTCTGGTATTTGCGAATCAACAGCATGACGCCTTTCAACCCCATCGAATCGATGTAGTTGAGCCCATCGAGATCGACGACCAACTTCGCCTTCATGGGATCAGGAATCTTGCTGACCTTCTCTTCGAAGCCAGGCAACGTGAAGCAGTTGATCTCGCCCACCACCGTGATCAAGGACTGGTCGGGCGTCAACGGCTCGACTTTGACCTCGAGCGAGTTAATCGGTTGATCGAGATTTGGCGTGTTCATGGTTCGCGTTCCTATTTGACGAAGGATGATAACCCGATTCGGGTTCCGCGGTCAACGGTACGGTGGCAACTTCCTTTCGCCATGCGCCTCAGGCGAACCCGGAGACGCCCGTCGCAACTCCATCCGCGGTCTGGAATCACGACGAACGGTCATCGTAGGCCACGATCCAACCCGTGGTCCACGGCGGCCAGAACTTGAACTCCGCGCGTCCCTTGATCTGCGCCAGATCCAGCATTCCCCAGGCCCGGCTGTCGTGACTGTTGTTGCGATTGTCCCCCATCACGCACACTTGCCCGGGTGGGATCCGAACCGGCCCGAACGCGCCGAAGATGTACTCTTTCACATACGGTTCTGCGAGGCGTTGCCCGTTGCGGTACAGGTAGCCGTTTGCCACCTCGATCACATCGCCGGGAACGCCGACCACCCGCTTGATGAAGTCTTTTTGTGGATCGAGTGGGAACGAAAAAACCACGACATCGCCGCGGCGTGGCGGATGCAGCGAATAAACGAGCTTGTTAACCATGATCTTCTCGCGCGAGTAGAGCTGCGGTTCCATGCATGCTCCCTCGATGACGAAGCCCTGAATGAAGTATGTCTGCAGGATCAGGAAGAAGATGAGGGCCTTGACGAAGTCCCGCACCCACTCCCTGGCCGTTGCTTTGAATGAGGGCATACGCGATTCCTTTCGCCACCGAACATCCGGTTTTCAGCGTGGGTCCACGATTCGACCGGCATGCCCACCTATCGACAGGGTGCGACGATTCTTGAACGGAAAGTTGCCAAAAAAAACGACCGACCCGGAATCGGGTCGGTCGCTCGCTGCCTCCCTCCAACAACTGCCAGATCGGCGTTGCTCCGGGAAGGAGCAATACAATATAAATCAGTCTTGCGCGTTCGCGTTCTTCCACTCGTCGACACGTTTCTCGAGGTCGGCCATCATTTCGGTAGCCGCCGCATCCGATGCGCCCTCCACGGTGACGTGCACGAACGGGCGGTCGGGGTCGGGCAACACCAGCACCCATGGCCGCACGGTGCCCGGCTTGTCGCTCTCGGGTTCGAGCAGAATCTTCACGCCGTCGACCAGTTGTGTCTCTTTGTCTTTGGCATAAGCCATCGCCAGGCGCATGACCTTGCCCTTGTCTTCCCAGGCGCAGGGGATCCGCTTGTGCCGGCAGTTGCTCGGCGGCAACGCATCGACCACGTGCGACAGCTTGCGCTCGCTGCGGGCCACGAACTCGAGCATCCGCGCGATGGCCATCATCCCATCGAAGGCGGGTTGGAACTCGGGGAAGATGTAACCGCCGTGTTCCTCGCCGCAGAACCCCATGTTGGGCGCCAGTGCCGCCGACATCAGCGCGTGGAAGTTCGTCTTGGTGCGGACCACCTTGGCGCCATGGGCCGCGGCGACGCGCTCGTGCGCCGTCGTTGCCGAGATCGGCACGGCGATGCTCTTCTCACCCTTCGTCGATTCGGCGATCAGTGAGGTCCAGACCAGCAGGGCGGTGGCCCCCGACAGGGGCCGGCCGGCGTCGTCGACGAAGAAGCACTTCTCGGCGTCGGTGTCGAGCATGACCCCGAGGTCGGCATGCAGGGACTTCACGATCGTGCCCAATGCGCCCAGTGAATCCCGGACCTCTTTGCTGGTGCGGCCCGGTTTCTCGGAATCTTGATACGAGTTGAGCGAGATCACCTCACAACCCAGCTTCGACAGCACGGATGGGAAGATGGTGCTTGCCCCGCCATTGGCGTAATCGATGACCACCTTCAGTTTGCGCTGGCGAATCGCGTCGACGTCGATGTGGTGCAGCAGGCTGTCGCGGTAATGCTCGGCCACGCGATACGGGAACTGCAGTTCGCCGACCTCGGTCGAGGTGGCGCGGACGAAGTCTTCGCGGTTGAACAACCGCTCGATCGACTTTTGCATGTTCGTTGACAGATCGCGGCCTTCCGCGTCGAACATGTGGATCTCGACCTGGTTCGGATCGGTGGGCGACAGTTGCACGTGGATCCCGCCGGCCTTGCCGAAGGCCGACAGTTTGAACCGGGCCACCGGCGTCGGCGTCACGCGCAGATCGGCGACATTGACGCCGGCCGACAACAGACCGCAGATGAGCGCGCGGTTGATCATGCGGCTCGCCTTGTGGGGGTCACGCGAGGTGTTGACGGTGGTGCCTTTGCCGAGCAGCGCGCCGAAGGCGGCGCCCGCCTTGGAAGCGAATTCCGGGTTGATCTCGAGGTTGACGATGCCGCTGACGCAGTTGTTGCCGAACAGCGCCCGGGTCCACTTGTCACCCCATACAAGACTTGTAAATACAGTCGAACCGTCCTCGACGACCTTCTGCGGCCAGATCTTCACGTTCTGGCGAATCGTTGACATCTCGCCGATGCGGCACGCGTCGCTGATGACGGCGCCCTTCTCGACGCGGGCGGCGTTACGGATCTGCGAGTTGTTCGCGACGATCGCTCCCTGCACGCTCGCCTGTTCGCCGACGTACACCTGTTGCCACACCACTGAATCGCGCACGTGCGCCCGGGCCTTCACCACCGAACCGTCGCCGATGATGACGTTGGTCAGCTCGGCGCCATCTTCGATCACGCAGTTGGCGCCGATGATGACGCCGCCGGCCATGCGCGCTTTCTTCGATACCGTCGTGTTGGCGCCGACCCAGACGTCTTTGCCGATCGTGTTCAACCGGGCGCCCGGAATCGAAATCTGCACGCGGCCTTCGAGAATGTCACGGTGCGCAATCACGTATTCATCGAGGTTGCCGATATCGCGCCAGTAGCCGTCCGCGATGTATCCGAACAGCGGCAGACCTTCTTTGAGCATCAGCGGATACAGGTTCTTGCTGAAATCGAATTCGGTCTGGGCCGGAATGTACTTGAAGATCTCCGGCTCCAGAATGTAGATACCGGTGTTGATCGTATCGGAGAAGACCTCGCCCCACGACGGCTTCTCGAGAAAACGCACGATGCGACCGTCGTCGCCGGTGATGACCACGCCGTACTCGAGCGGATTCTCGACGCGGGTCAGCACGATGGTGGTCATCGCCTTCTTCTCTTTGTGCCAGGCAATCGCGGCCGACAGGTCGAAGTCGGTGAGCACGTCGCCCGAAATGATGATGAACGGCTCATCGGCCAGCACCGATTCGGCGTTCTTGATGCTGCCGGCCGTGCCAAAATCAGCAGTGGCCATGACGTATTTCATGTCGACACCGAAATCGGACCCATCGCTGAAATATCGCGTAATGATATCGGGCTGGAAATAGAGCACCGAGGTGATTCGCGTCAGATCGTATTTCTTCAGCAGCGTGACGATGTGTTCCATCATTGGCACATTGGCCACCGGGACCATCGGTTTCGGAAGACTACAGGTGATCGGACGCAACCGCGTGCCAAAGCCGCCAGCCATGATCACGGCCTTCATCGATCGGGGCTCCTTTCCCTTGTGTGGGCCCACGGCCCATTCTCTGATATGTATTTTTCAGGGTCTCCGCCAACACCAGACCCCGCCAATCTACGGGCGCACCGCCGCCAAAGTCAAGGCCGGGAAGGATTGGGGACAGACCCTGGGGTCTGTCTCCAAATCTGCTTATGTTGCATCGGTACCCCTTGGCAGTCGCGGCGATGACCTGATATAATCCGATACATGCGAAACGTACCCTCCGTGGTTCGTCGGCGAAACCCGTGTTGGCCCGTCGTGGCCGCGTGTCTGGTCGTGTTCTGTGGGCTCGCCCCCCTGTCGGCCGCGCCGGCGCATCTCACCGACAGTTCCGAAACGGCGTTTGCGCGCTTGCATCGCGACACCGTTGCCCCGATCAGCAAAGACAAAATGGTACCCAAGGCGATTTTTGCCATTGGGGCCATGGACGCCTTCTACCTCGGCCTCAACGAACTGGTGCAACCGCTCCAGATCGCCCGTGACAACGGTGATCCGCGGCAGATCGCGCTGGCGTTGCAGTTCGTGAAGTTTGGTCTCGAAGGCAAGCCCGACCAGATGCGGCATCTGGCCGCGATTTTGCGCGATTGTGAGAGCTATCCGGGGTTTCCGCTCGGGTTCGCCGACAGCCCGGAAGGCCCTGAGCCGATCAGCCGCGAACTCGACAAGATCGGGGCGGCCATCGAGAATATCAACATCAACGCGGGGTTCACCGACCCGACCGCCCTGAACAAAGAAGCCGATCGCGTCATTTTTGCCCTGTTCTGGACGGCAGGTGAGATGGTGCGGGCGCTGACCATCGATATTTACAATTGGTTGCGCGTGACGATCAAAGTCGACCTTGGTTTCACCCTGATGACCAAGACGCCGGCTCGCGCCCCCGTCGTTCGCTGACCCCAACGACCACCCAGGTCATGGCCAGCGACGGGACCTCGCTTTCGCCCGCGCGAATACTCATTGTCGATGATTCCGCCGATCACCGTGGGGTGCTTGGCGATCTCGTCGAAACCATGGGGCACGTCGCTGTTCCCGTCGCCGATGGGCGTGCGGCCCTCGCCAGGCTGACCGACGAGACCACAACCGTCGATGTCGCTCTGGTCGCCGTCGACATGGCCATCCTCGATGGCATCGGCCTGCTGCGTTCACTCAAGGCGGTTCCCTCGTGGGCGGCGTTGCCGGTGATCATGATTGGTGACGCCGCCTCTGTGCCCGCATTGAGCGCGGCGTTGCAGGCGGGGGCCGAAGATTACCTGGTCAAACCGTTCGATCCGACCCTTTTGATGGCCCGCATTCGCGCCGCGGTCGAACGCGCTTCTCTGCGTGCGCGCGCCGAACGGTGGCAGCACGACGCCGCCGCGCACCAACGCCATCTCGAGGCGCAGGTCCAGGCCCAGGTGGCGCAGGTGACCGCATCGCAATTGGCGACCATCTTCGCGCTGTCAAAGCTCGCCGAATCGCGCGATCCCGAAACCGGCGAACACCTCGAGCGCATGCGCGAATACTGCCGGATCCTCGCGATGGCGCTGGCCGATCACGACCGTTACGGCCGCCAGATCGACGCCGTCTTCATCGACAACGTCTTTGCTGCCAGTCCGCTGCACGACATCGGCAAAGTCGGCATCCCCGATCGGATCCTGCAGAAACCGGGCCGCCTGACTCCCGATGAATTCACGGTCATGAAGCTTCATGCCCAGATTGGTGCCGAGACGCTGCAGGCCGTCGATCGGCAGCACCCGGGCAACGCCTTCATCCAGATGGGCTTGCAGATTGCCTGGGGCCATCACGAAAAGTGGAATGGCAGCGGCTATCCGCAAGGTCTGATGGGCGAGTGGATTCCGCTGGCGGCCCGCATCGTCGCGATCGGCGACGTCTACGATGCCCTGACCTCGAAGCGGTGCTACAAAGAAGCGTTCTCACACGAGCGCAGCCGCGACATCATCGTCGCCGAGTCGGGGGCGCACTTCGATCCCGAGATCGTCTCAGCCTTTCTCGCTCGTGAAGCCCAGTTCCTCGACGTGCGCCGACGCTTCGAAGACAGCGAGAAGACAGCGCCGCTGTCCTGACCGGTGCCGCCTGCGCCCAGGGCACAGCTTGCAGAAAAGGCAACCGCAAAGCAATACAATGTGTTGCTTTGCGGTTGGCCGTTGCGCGTGCGCCGAAGATGCTGAACCCACGGCGCCCTCGCGCCGCGGGCGGTCAGAACTTGAAGGTCAGTATCAAGTAGAGCAGGGTGATGACGATCCAGGTGAAGCCCCAGGGCACTCCGTCGGCCATCTGCCGCAGTTCGTCGAGCATGCCGGCCGCACCCTGTGGTGGGCCGACCCGCAGATCCTGATTCATTGACGGTAGCGGGGATTGTGCTTCGGCCGGGGCATCACTTGCGCTGGCTGGCTGGGCAACGTCGGCGGGTTCATCGACCGCGGCGGCATCGAGGTGCTCGGTGCCGGGCCGTCGCGTGCCGCAGCTCTGGCAGTTGTGGACGGCCGCATCGTTGGCCTGTTCGCAGTTTCGGCAGATCCAGGATTCATCGTGGCTCATGGGTTCCTCCGGGAGGGGCGGGTGTCGGCCGCCGCAGGCTCATTCGGGTTGCGGCTCGGTCCGCGGTTGCAGCTTCTCGAGTTGGCGGCGGCGCTGTTCGGCCGCCGGGTGATCGGGGCGTTCCTGGGTTAGATAATCGAGCAAACGGGCGGCCTTGTCAAACTGGCCTTGCATGGTCAGGGTATCGACCAGGGGCAGAAACACCTCGACCTCAGCCGGCAGGGGCGCGAGTTTGCGGCGCGGCGTGCCGTCAGAGGCAGTGATCTCCTGGCCACACTTGAGACAGAAGTTGTCTTGCGGCCGTGCCAGCATTTTGCACGCCGGGCACGAGAACTTCTGTTTGACCGACCACACCACCGATTTCTGGTAGACGCGATCGCCGATGCGATAACCTTTCGCCGCCTCGTAGACAATGGTGTTGTCGTCGAGCAGGGTCGAGAAAAACACGCGGGCAACGCGGTGCAGATCGTCGACGAGGGGGTGCCCCAATGTCGGAATCGGTGTAATCGTATGTATTGCACCCAGCAGCTCGATGCCCTCGGTCAATTGGCGGGCGAGATCTTTGAACTCGGGCCGATCGCTGAGTCGGGCGTTGGTAGTGCACAGGATCTCCATCAGCTTCAGCCCCTCATCGGGGGTGCTGGTGCGCGAGTGCCCCGCTTGCTGCTCTTCGAGCGATTTGATGCGCATCTGTTGGCGGGTGACCGTCGCTTCGAGGTCGTAGCAACGCACCAGCAGTTGCTTCTTTTCGGCCTCGAGCAATTCGCGGGCCGGCGACGGGGCCGACAACCTGCTCTCCTGCAGCCGGATCGTCTGTTGCGCCTGAGCCAGCGCGTGTTCGAGATAGGCGACGCGTGACCGGTAGCTCTGCTCGAGGTTGACCACGGCGTCACCGATGGTGACGCTCTTCATTTGCTGGCGCACGGTGGCCAGTTCGGTCTCGAGTTCCCGCACACGGGTCAGCGTTTTTTCGGTGTCGCGCAACTCGACGATGGGTTTGCTGTTGGCGGCGTTTGCCGCCAAGGCGTCGGCGCGGGCGCGTTCGCGTGTGGCCCGGTCTTTGAGATCATAGACCTCGGCCTGGGCAGCGGCAAGCTGTGCATTGAGTGTATTTATGCGCTCCTGCGTCGCCGCTACCGTGGCGCGCAACTCAACCGCGTGTTTTTCGGCGGCTTCGTGTTTGGTCTTGGCCACTGCCAGTTCGGCCACCGCATCGGTGGCCTGTTGGGCGCGTTGCTCCTGGCGTCCCTTGAACAGCGCCAGTTCGCGGTCGGCCCGCTCGCGGCGGTCGATCTCTTCGCGCAGCGCTTTGGCGGCGGCATCCCGTTCCTGTTCGCGGGTGGCAACATTGGCCTTGAGCAGTTGGATCTCGTTTTTGAGGGCCGCGACCGGCTCGCCCGCCACCTGCGACCGCGTCTTCTCGAGCTGCTCGCGGGCCTGCTTCCAGTCTTCTTCGATGCGCCGGCTGCGGGCGACCAGCATCGCCAGTTCATCTTGGGTTTTCGCTGCCCGGGTCTCGCTTTCGCTCAACGCCCGTTGGGCCTGTTCCTGCGTGCGCGTGGCCTCGTCGAGTTTCTGGCGCAGTCGCGTCAGTTCGTCGCCGGCCCGTTGGGCCTTGTCCATCTCGCTGAACAAGGCCTCTTCGAGCTTCTGGCAGGTGCGCTTGAGCGCATCGCGTTCGCGCAGGATCTCGGCGAACCGGGGGTCTTCGCTGGGGTCGGCATCGGCAAGGGCCTCGACCTGCGTGATCGTCTGTCGCAGATTGGTGATCAGCGCCTGCACCGCAGTAGTCAGCTCACCGGCCGTCTTCTTGAACTGCAACGACGGAATCTGCCCGCGCAACACCACGAGCAGATTGTGTAGTACTTCGTTGATTTGTTCTGTGGGCATGGGCGAGGCCGGCCGCCACGCGGGGCGGCCGGACCGACAGCATAACCGCAACGGCTTGCGCATGGCAAGGTGCCGCCGAAAACCGTTTCCGTGCTATCCTGACGCCGACGGTTTCTCGTCAGGCACGCACCATGAACATCATCCACGTTCTGTCTCACTCGATTGCGGCGCGCAGCCCGGTCTTCACCGGCGCCGATAAATACGTGCTCGATCTGGCCGCCGCGCAGATTGCGGCCGGTCACCGGGTCATGCTCGTCGGCGATCACCTCGCGGCGCCGTCGCCGGCCCGCTTCTGCCGCCGGCCGATTGGCGACCGCCACCCGCTCGACCGTATCCGCAACGTGGCTTTTTTGCGTCGCCTCGCGCGCAACCTCGCCGCCGACGTGGTGCACGGCCATTCGCGGGCGGCCTCGTGGGCAGCGCACTTCGCCGTACGCAAACTGGGTGTGGCCCAGATCTCGACGGTGCACGGACGT
>CAZADH010000108.1:0-18031 GCA_964483805.1 uncultured bacterium | reverse complement strand
GTTCGCGGCCGACGGCAAGTGGTTGGCAAAGTTTGGTGCGAACGGCACGGGTGATGGTCAGTTCCAGGCGCCCGAGCGGGTCGCGGTCGCCGCCTCGGGCGACATCTACGTGGCCGACTTCGACAACCATCGGGTCCAGCGGTTTTCGGCCGACGGGACCTTCCAGATGGCCATCGGCAGCAGCGGCACAGGCAATGGTGAGTTCAACGGCCCGGTCGGTGTGGCCATCGACAACGCCGGCGGCTGGCTGTACGTCGCCGATTCGGGCAACCGGCGCATCCAGAAGTTCGACGCCAACGGGGCCTTCGTCGGTTGGTGGGGACGTGACACAAGTGACTTCGTGGGGTGGCACGCCACCGATTCGGCCGCGGTCGGCGCGGCGGGCGTGGGCCCGGGGCAATTCGACGCGCTCGTCGACGTGCAAATCGATGGGCAGGGGTGTGTCTGGACGGTTGACCTGGGGGCCAAGCGGTTGCAGAAGTTTGGCCCCGAGCAGTCGCAAGGTGACCTCGGCGGTCATGTCGCAACCATCGATGCGGACCAGGATGTCTACGGCGTCGTCGTCGACCCCACCGGGCGGCTCTTCATCACCCAGGCGGACAGCCGGATCTACAAGTACACCGCAACATTCGAGTAACGGGACGACGACCGGTGCGGCATGCGCCGGCGCGTTCCAGGCGCAACGAACGGCAGGCGTGCGACGATGCAGGTCCCGGAACCGGCCCGTTCCACTCCCGAATCGTTCTCGGGCCAACGGAAGGAGACGACCATGGAAGTCATCATCAAAAACGATCACGACGAGGGTGGACAGCTCGCGGCCCGCATTGTTGCCCGCTTCATTCGCAACAAACCGCAACTGGTGCTCGGTCTGGCGACCGGGTCGTCACCGCTCGGCCTGTATCGCGAACTCGTGCGCATGCATCGGGACGAAGACCTGTCGTTCTGTGGCGTGACCACATTCAATCTCGACGAATATGTCGGCATTCCGGCAGTGCATCCGGCCTCGTACCGGTCGTGCATGGAAGAAAGCCTGTTCAAGCACGTCGATCTCGGCCCGGGCTCGACCCATCTGCCCGACGGCAACGCGACCGACGTGCCGGCGGCATGCGCCGATTACGAGCGACGCATCCGCAACGCGGGCGGCATCGACCTGCAGGTCTTGGGCATCGGCATGGACGGCCACCTCGCTTTCAACGAGCCCAGCTCATCGTTTCGCTCGCGCACGCGCCTCAAAACCCTGTCGGGAGTCACGCGCAAGGCGAACGCCGCAGCGTTCGGTGGTCCCGATAACGTCCCGCACCATGTGATCACCATGGGCCTGGGGACGATCATGGAAGCCCGTTGCTGCCTGCTGCTGGGGTTCGGGCGCGCCAAGGCGCCAGCGGTGCGCGACATGATCGAGGGTCCGGTCTCGGCCTCCTGCCCGGCAAGCCTGCTGCAGTTTCACGAACACGCCATCGTCATCATCGACGAGGGTGCGGCCTCGCTGCTTTCACGCAAGCAGTATTACACCGACGTGTACCACGGAAAACCGGCGTGGCAGCGCTGGGAGTAACCGCGCCGACCAGTCGCTGGTAATACGATGTATTGATATGCCCCGCCCCGGCGGGGCTTCTGTTTGTGCGGGTGAATCCGTCAATCGGTCAACAGCAGATCAACGGTCGAGTCGATTGGCAGGATCAGCGGCACCGAGAGTACCGTAACCCGCACGGCGCCAGCGACCCGCAACGGGACGACGTTCGGTTTCGCGTGACCGCGGCCGGCCGCCATCGTGTCGATCAGCTTGTGGGCAAGGTTCACGGTGGTGCGCAAAACAGCGTTCTGCAGCGCGCGTCGGGTGCGGTCGGCGTCGATCTCGAGGTCGAAGCGGACGCCGGTTTTGGCATAGCCCGGTACTGGGGTGGCCTGCCCGACATGACGGCCGGCGCCGACGTCACGCCCGCTGATACACACCGAAAAACTCGCGGTTTCGACGACACCGCCGAGTGGCAACCGGTTGTCGACTTCGACGGTGACCCGCAACGGCAGACGCTTCGCGCTCATTCGCTTGATGTCGAGGTTGGCCCGGGAGACGGTGATTCGCAGCCGGTCGCGCAGTTCGGCGGCGAGGCGCTCGCGATACACGATCGCGCCGACCATCGCCGCACCGAGGGCGACTGCGAGGCACACGGCGGTCACAACGAGGCGCGGGAGGCATCCCCCGCCACGCAGGGAACGGTGCGAACGTGCAGACGGCATGGGGATCAACTACTTCCCGGGATGGTAGACGAGGGCGACCGGGGTCCCCGCCGCCATCGCCGCTTCGATCTGCTCGATGCGCAGGCGGGAGGGCAGATCGCCGGACGGGATGACGGCATCGGCCCGTTTGAAGTGGGTAACCGCCGCGGCAAAATCGTGGTTTTCGAGGGCCGTCAGCCCGTCGTGGTAATGGCTGACGATCTGTTCGTTGGCGGCATGGCGCCGCAACGGCTCATACACGTTGATGTCGGACGCGATCCCCTTCGGACGCATGCGCCCCCAACGGCGAAAGACGAGATCAGGACAATCTGTCAATACTTCGTAAGTCGCCTCGTCGGTGAGCACGCGACAACCTGACTGGCCAGCGGCCGGCTCGAGGCGGGAGGCAAGATTGACCACCGACCCGAGCACCGAGTAACCGACCTGCTGGGTGGCCCCGAAATTGCCCAACCCCATCGAGCCACTGGCAACACCGATCTTGACCTCGTGAAACCCGTCGGGATCGTCGATGGCGTCGACCTGGTGGGCCACGGCGAGCAGGCACAACAGGGCCTCGCGGGCGATCTGCCGACGATACTCGAGAAACGCGGCGGCGAACGCATGTTCGAGATCGGGATTGGCGGCCAGCACCTGCCGCTGCCGCTCGCTGAGGGCTGCAAGACGGGTGCGGACCTCGGACAGCGCCCGTTCGATCTGGGGCAGATCCAGATCGGTGGCGGATGCGAACGGTTCCGTCGCCGCAGCAGCCCCGGCAGACGTCGCCTTCCGACGGAGGTCGAGTTCGCGTTCGAGGCTGAAGATGTCGTTCTCGAGTTCCTCGATCTCGTCTTTCAACAATTGCTTGCGCAACCCGGCGAGGATCTGCCACTGCGGCGAAAATGGACCTCCCAGCCAGCCCATGACCCCGTCGCCGATGAACTTGTCGATGACCCCGCCGCGTTCGACGATCTGGCCGCGGGCGATGTCCATGATCCGGCGCAGGCGCAAGGCCAGGCCCTCGATGTCTTTGCGATGTTTTTCGCAGGTGGCGGTAAACCCTTTGATGTCGATGAAGAAAACGGTCATCCAGCGCCGTGAGTAGGCTTCGATCAGTTGCGGCGTATTGCTGAACGTATTGACGATGACCGGCGAAAAGCACTGGTCGAGGAGTTGTTGATCGCGACTGCGGCCCTGATCTGCCTGCATGGCACCCATGATCCAGGCGACCGAGCCGATGGCAACCAGGGTCAGCAAGAGCAACAGACCTTGGGCCCGCTCCGCATTGATAACCCCTTGCGAGAGGTCGAAGGCCAGGGTGCGTTCGCGATCGCCGCGGGTGACGGTGACGGCAATGTATGGCAATACTTCGTATTCCTTTTTCCACTCACCGCGGTATTCGTTCAGCCGCGCGATGTCGTCGATCGTGGTCGCCGTGTGCACGTGCTGCCGGACCGTACGCGCCAACGTGCGCACTTCGAGCAGATACAAGGCCTGCGAAACCAGGAGGAGCGCCACCACAAAGAGTGGCACCGACCAGCGCACGGCCCGATCGAAGGCCGGAGTCTGGGCGAGATCGAACTGCGGGGGGCGCACAAAACCGAGTCCCCGGGCCTGGCGGATGGATTTTGCCACGTTCGCGGCATGGAAGTAGGCGACCACACGCACCGAGCGGACGATGCGCATGATGCGCACCAACCTGGCGAGACGCGCAACGGCAAGACTTTCGGAAAACACCTGGAGCAGGTCGAGCAACGAGGTGAGGACCGGCAACGTGCTGACGAGATCGACAACGAACCAGGCGCTGTTGACATAGCGCCGGCCGAGCCACGTCAGTTTGAGGGCGAAGTCGACGACAAAGGCCAGATCGATGACGAGATTGGCCCACAGGAGGTGCGGTTTGACGGTCGCCGGAAACACCTGAAAAAGGTCGAGCAGGTGCAAGACGATGCCCACCAGGGCGAGCGCTAGCAAGGGGCGCTCCCAACGGGCAAGCCACCCCTCGCGACGACGTTGATGCAAATCGGTGGTTGGAGGATTCATAAGCACGAGAGTTTCGAGCGCAACGGGATATGGCGGAGCGCGGCGCCCGACGACGGTGATGCGCCAGTTTTGGGTGACCGCGCAAAATATACCACAGTCGGCGTCACGATGAGGTAACATCGGAAAGAAGACACGACCGGCGTGCGCACCCTTCGCGGCAGGAACCGCAGCGTCGTTCCTGCGGCGGTTCCCCGGTCGATCTCACACCCAGGAGGTCGCATGAGCAAGAACGAAACCCCGACGGGCATCGGCCGGAACTTCGTCGCGGCAACCCGCCACCAACTGCTGGGCGCATCCGCGCAACAACAAGGCAAACCGCAACCGCCCCTCACCTGGCAACCCGGCGGCCTGGGCGAACCGGTCGGTTTGCCGTCGGCGCTGGGCGTGGCCGACGATTTTCATGGACTGGTCACCCGGCGTCGCAGCCTCCGCGAGTATGCCCCCGCTCCGCTCAGCGCCGCCGAGCTGTCGTATCTTTTGTATTGCACCCAGGGCATCAAGAAGGTTGTGCCGGACAAGGCCACGTTTCGGCCGGTGCCGTCGGCAGGGGCCCGCCACCCGTTCGAAACCTTCGTGCTGATCAACCGGGTCGACGGCATCGTCCCCGGCCTTTACTGGTTCGATGCCATCGCCCACCGATTGGCCTCGTTCGACATGGGGACCGACGTCGCTGACCGGCTGACCGCCGCCTGCCTGGGCCAGGAGTTCATCAAGAGTGCGCCGGCTGTGTTTGTGTGGGTGGCCGTGACGGCGCGGACATGCTGGCGCTACGGGGAACGTTCGTATCGCTATTTCTTCCTCGACGCCGGCCACGTATGTCAAAATCTTTACCTCGCGGCCGAGACCATCGGTGCGGGTGCCTGCGGGGTGGCGGCGTTCGATGATGACGCCGTCGACGCCCTGTTGCACCTCGATTCCGAGCAGGCGTTTACCGTCTACATCGGCGCGGTCGGCAAGCGCAAAAAAGACTGATCGAAAACGCCCCCGCGGTGCCCCATACAAGGCGGCACCGCGGGGGCGTCAATACAAGAGATTGCTTTACTTCGAAGGCACCGGTGCACCCGACAACAGTTCGAGCATTGCCTTCTCATCATCCACCATCGCGGCCTTTTGCTTGATGGCTTCGAATTGTTCCTTTGATTCGATCACCACCCGCATGCAGTCGTACTTTCCGGGCAGCCATTCGGCGGGGATGTCGGTCATCGCCGGCCACTTTTTTCCGCCCGTGGGCCCGATCTCTTCCGCGGCACCGGTAACGCTGTGCGAGGTCCCCAGGTGGCTCTTGGACGAACCCGACAGGGTGAACATCGGCGCCTGGCTGTTCTCGACGCCGACGAGCGTCGCGACGGTCCAGTCTTTGTTGCTGCTCGGTGCCTTATCGGTGACGAACAACAGGTGGCCGAATGCGCCGTTCGGTTTGACCGGCTTGCCATCGGCACCGGTGCTGCCCACGCCACCCATCGCGATGTTCATCGCCCAGTTCTGCGTGTTGGGAGCCTTGCACTTCTTCTCGATCGGGTCACCCTTCTTGAAGTCGGTCCAGTGGGTCGAGAAGGCGCGGCCCTTGAAGCCGGTGCCACTGCTCTTGTCGTCGGTGACTTGCGTTGAGTGTTTCTCGGTCTTGCCGGTGACGATCCAGTTGGTTACGTCATAAGGATCGAGGCCGGCGGCCTTCTTCACCGCGATCATCGTGCGGCCGCCGTGAGAAAAGACCGACGCCGTCGGGTGCGGAAACTCCTTCCAGGTCGGGGCGTTTCCGGTCGGCTCGGCGTCATCGGCCGGTTCGACCTGGGCGTTGCTCGTGCGCATTTTCAGGCCACCGTATTTGATGACCAGCAACAGACGGCCGAGCATCTTGCGTTGCGCTTCCTGGCGCTTGGCCTCGTCGCCCGACAGTGTCGCCGACGGAAACAGCAATGAGTGCCAACAGTTGATGTCGAACTGGAACTGCTCCGAACTGGTGCGCTTTGCCAACCACTCGTCCTTCTTGATGACGGGGCCGGCAGCAAACACCGACCCGGCGATGCCAAGAAAACTCAACACGGCAACCGTACACACCCATTTGCGATTCATCGTGCGAACCTCCATCGGTCTCGAATGATTCGGGGTACAGCAGACTCCCCCAGCGTGTTGATAGCACAAAATGGAGACCGGGGTCACGATCAATTGGATATGCGCCAGGATCGCTACAAGGTTGGATATCGGTGTGGCTGTCCACGCGGTCTCCATCGAACCTGGTACGTATTGGCGTACCCTGGGGGTTCGATGAAGGGTGAAAGCCGACGAACCCGCCGGCCAGTTTTTTCTTGTGCCGACATGAGACTTCCTTGTATATAAAACGAGACTCGGGCGGTGGGGTACCCCTGGGGCGTCGCTCTTTTGGCCACATTGTTGTGTCCAGAGAGCACTCCCAGATCACGGGGTGTCCGAAAACAACATGAGGAGGGTTTCAAATGGGCAATTGTTTCAAGCTTTGGGGCATCGGCGTGGTGGCGATGCTGGCGTTCCTGGCCTGTGCCATTCCGGCGCAGGCCCAACCGGTCGCGGGCGGTGTCGACACGTTCGACATGGCGATCGACGTCAACGGCCGCAAAGAGGTGGTCACGGTGACGCGCGATCTGTATCGGCCGGCTCAATGGTACTACGTGCCGTCGAAACCACACGTCTGCATGACCGACAACGGTGAACCGGTGTTCGCGCTGTTGAAGATCCAGGCGAAAGATCCGATCACTGAAAAGCCGATCAACAGTGCGTTTATCCAGTTCGCCGTAACGCTGGGCTTGCCGCCCGCTTCGGTCGAGGAGATGCGCCAGAAGCTCGAGAAGGTCATGGATCCTGCGTTGCCACGTCCGGTCATGTTGGCGCCTTTGCCGATCGAGTCGGCCAAGATCAGCATCATGCACCCGAAAACCGGCGCGCTCATTGCCGCTGGTGGCGAAGCTCCTGAGTTGACCACGGCCAACGTCAATGCCGAGATCCCGATGCAGCTCTATGTGACCAGCCTGGGCGCCGATGTCTATGAAGACCTCGTGTCAGGCAACACCGGCATTCCGGTGTGGTTCGAGTTCAGCTACAACATGATCTCGATTCCGGCGTCGATCAAGGTCAGGGCCAACTGGAAGACCGTTCACGAGCACGTCAGCAGCGACGTCAAACTCAAGGCTGATATCGCTTACGAGCAATACGGGCTGGCTCCGCAAGTCAACCACGCCCGCGTGCGCGAGTTCCTCACCAGCAAGAAGGGCATCTTCGTCGAGACCATCAGCGGCGAAGCCTGGCCGGCCGACAAGATCGAAAAGGTCGAGGGGCAGATCCTCGATCAGTTGTTCAAAGAAGTATTCGAAGCCGACAAAACGTTCATCGACAAAATTGACCCGGCCGCGGCCAAAGACCCCGAGATGCCCACCGGCCATCTTGCGACCCCGAAGCAGCAGAACCCGAAGGGCAGCGAGACCGTCGACATCGGCGACACCGTCAGCAAGGTTGGCGACGGCTTGGTCAATACCGCGGGCAAGGGCGTCATGGCCGTTCTTTCGGGCGGAGCCACCTGTTTCATGCAGGGTGTGAACTTCAAGGCTGGCGTCTCGGTGGCCATGAAAGACATCAAGAAGGTGCGGTCGGGTGATGTCGAGATCATCATGAACAAGCGCACGATCGTGAAGAAGACGAGCGGTTGCGGCACGTTCATCGGCATCGGCAACTTCATCAAGAAGAACCCGGCTCTCAAAGACAAGCTGATTCGCACGCTGAACCAGGGCAACTGGGAAGTGGCGGAGTTCCATCTGCCCCCGGCACCGACACCCAAGAGCACGATGATTCAACAAATGAACATCACCGTGTCGATCCTCGATGGCAGCGGCGCTGTGGCCGGCATGGAAGGCCAGGCTCGCACGGTAACGTTCAAGAACGACGGCGGCGACAAGGGCAAGTGGGTCTCGACGGCGGGCAACGAGTTGTCGGTCATGGAGTTCCCGTTTGCCGCAATCATGAAGCGTGCCCGCGAGACGAAAGAAGTCAACAAGCTGGCCTACAAGGTCGAGACCAAGATTCACATCAAGGCACCGAACGGCAATATCAAAGAGATCGCGCAAGTGCAGAAGGTGCCGGTGTTCAGTGATGTCGGCGCCATCGCTTCGCCGCATCCGATCGTGGCGAATACCAAGTTCTCGGGCGACAGCATCGCTTATCTTCTCGAGAGTGGCGATTTGACGAGCGTGATCATCACGTTGACCGACGGCAAGATGTCGCAAACCGGGCAGTTGACGAAGGCAGACAAAGACAAGCCCGAGCTCGAATTCACCATGGCGGCACCGCCCGAAGGCACGAAGTTGACGGCGAAGATCATGTTCAATCGCAAGGGCAAGAAACCCCTCGAGGTCAAACAGGAAATCGAGAGCGAGATCATCCCGTTGTTGATGCCCGATGACCCGGATGCCGAGAAAGGCAAGGGTTCCGGCTCGGGTTCGGCGTCGGGTTCGTAACCGAAACCGCAATCAGACCCCGTTCGCCAACACGAACGGAGCGGCCCCCGGTGTCGACAGACACTGGGGGCCGTTGCAATACCCAGTATGTCAATTTCCGCTGTGTGCATGCGCGCACCGTCCGGGTGCCACGCCGAAACGCCGCCTGCTCGGGCCTAGACGCGCCATCCCTGGCGCAGGCCCGATCCGGGGCTCCTGCCCACGTCCGTGGCGGCAGTCGTGCGCGGGCGGGTGGATTGACAAGGGTCCCCGTTTCGGGGCACTCATGAACAGACGCACAGACAATGCGGGCAGACCAAGGAGAACGACGATGATCATCGGTCTTGGCATTTCGACGGCGGAACGGTCGGATATGGCGGCGGAACGTGCCTGCCGCAGAGCCCTGCAACAGTGCCCCTCTCCCGATGTCGCGTTGATGTTCGGGTCGGCCACGTTCGACCAGGTGGCCCTCGTCGCGGCCGCAAAGAAGGCATTGCCGCCGGGGTTGCCCCTGTTCGGGGGCAGCACTTCGGCCGAGATCACCAATGCCGGACATGTCGAAGGGTCGGTCACTGTATTGCTGTTGTCTGCACCCGAGCTCGAATTTGCCGCAATGTTCTCGCCTCACGGGGCAGACCCCGAGCGGGCCGGAGCCGACGTGGCCCAGCAATTGCGCGCGCGTTTTCCCGGGCTCGATCCCGCTGCGTCCCCGATCACGGCGTTGGTCATGGCCTGCGAACTGCACTTTGCAGGAATCAAGTATGTCGAGGGTTTGCGAAAGGGACTCGGCTGCAACCTCCCCCTCAGCGGCGGGGGGTCGCTCAACCGGGCCGACCTTGTTCCGCAGGAACAGTTCTAGTACGGGTGGCAATACTGCAACGGCGAGGCGGCCCAGGCCAGCATGAACCTGCTGGCACTGCGGGCAAAACAACCTGAGGCCGTGCGATTCGCCTACGCCTTCGAGAGTTCGTGGTCGCCGGTCGCACGGCCGGTGACCTGCACCAGGGCCGACGGTCCGTATGTGTTCGAACTCGACGGCATGCGCCTCGACGATTACTACAAGAAGATCTTCGGCCCCGATATCTTCACCGATCCAGATAACCTTGCCAAATACACGTTCATCGCGACAATCGAGACCCCGCAAGGGCCGCGGCAGGTCATCCGCACCCCCGGGCCGATCGATCCCCACGATGGGTCGAGCCTCTTCTATCCGCAGGTCGCGATGCAGGGGTTGACCCTGCAACTGGTGCAGATCAGCCGCTCGGAGTTGCTCCACGGTGTTGGCTCGGCAGCCCGCCGGTTGGTCGGCGCCCTGCGCGACTTCAAACCCGCTGTGGTTTTCATGTTCTCGTGCCACATGCGCAAGCATTACCTGCAGACCATGGTCGAGCAGGAAATCGCCGCGATCCGCCGCGAACTGGGCGACGCGGTGCCAGTGGTCGGGTACTACGCTGGCGGCGAATACTCGCCCTTGTTCAGCGATTATGACACGGCGGCGCGCACGGAGGTCGCGTTCGGAGCGTGCACCAACCTCAGCACGTCGATCTCGTTGTTTGCCATCGGCACGCCTGCGGCCACCGGAGCGGCGGAAGCGTGTAACTACCGTGTATTGCTCGAGGAACAACTCGCCGAAGACCGCCGCGACCAGGCGACCCCGATCTCTCAGGTCCAGACGGTGCAGAAACTGCAAGACCGCCTGGCGATCGCCGAACGCGACGTGGTCACCACCGAAAACACGCTGAAGTTGCTGAACACGCAGCATTTTCGCCTGGCCGAGGAACTCGAAGACAAGAACCGCCAGTTGAGTGAGGCGATCTCGAAAAACCAACGCCTGCAGAAACTGCTCAAACAGTACACGCCACACAAAGTGTGGGAACGCGCCAAGAAATCGGTCGAGCAAGGCTTCTTCAGGATTCCTGATGAAGAGGCCCACTATGCGATCATGTTCATGGACGTGAAGGGGTTCACCAGCTTCGCCGAGAACCATACCCCGATCGAGGTGGTGCGAGAACTCAACCGCATTTTTGAACACGCGGTGAACATCATCCATGAGAACCACGGCGATATCGACAAGTTCATCGGGGATTGCATCTTCGCGGTCTTCGACGATGCGGCCGCGGCATTTCGCAGTGCCCGCGCGATTCAAGAAGAGATGCGGGCGTTGGCCGCCGAGGGTGCGCCGTTCTCTGTGCGCATCGGCATCAACCAGGGGCGGGTGATCAGGTGCAACGTTGGTGGGTCGTTCCGGCGCGACAACACGTTGATTGGCGACGCGGTCAACTTCGCGCAACGGCTCGAGTCGAACTGCACGCCGGGGCGCATTCTGTTGTCGAAGGATGCGTTTGCCGGCATCGGCGGCGAACTGGAACCGACCGACAAGGTCGAAGTGAAGCAGATTACGGTCAAGGGCAAGAAGGCGTTGTTCGAGGTGCACGAAGTCACGGTATGACCCCACAATTGAACGTGGGCGCGTAGGGGCGCATGGCGTGCGCCCCTACGCGCGGATGGCGTGCGCCCCTACGCGCGCATGGCGTGCGCCCCTACGCGCGCATGGCGTGCGCCCCTACGCGCGCCCCACGAAACCGCACCCACAAAACCGCAGACGACCCAGGAAACACGGTCCGTGGTATCCTGACGGCGAGCAGGTGTCGCAACACCTGCCCCGAGATGGCCGGGCCAGCGACGATCGCCGGGTCTGTGGTCATCGGAAGGAACGGAGGCCTCTCATGTTGGTTCGTGGGAACGACAATCGGCACGGCGGTACAGTGGTTACCATACTGGTGTTTCTTTTCGCCGCGTTCTGCGGGGTATTCGGCTTCTTCTTCATCAAAAGCGGGGCCTGGACGACCGACACCAAGGTCGAGATGGAGAACGGCGTCGAAGTGCGGCGCTCGACCCATCACGTTGACTGGAACCGCTTCAACCATTACTGGCGCATGAAACTCGGCCTGTCCAAAGCGTCGAACCCGAGTGATGCTGCCCCCGATGTGCCGGCCGTACCCGCAAAAAGCGCGACCGCCACGGGCAGCGGCAAGCCGGCGGCAGCCGGTTCAGGCTCTGCGAAGATGACCCCACCACCCCCCGCCCCCACCGCGCCGAAAGGGAAATAGCGGCGCGCGTTGGGGTCGCTCGAACCGCGGCAGCAACGCATTGTATTGCTCTTCGCGCGGTCGGCGACGACGCAATCAACGCGACGAAACGACGCGCCCACCCGATGATCACGGTGGGCGCGTCGTCGAGCGCAAGCCCGCAAGAGGCCGTTGAGGTCGCGTTCAGTCGACCTGCGTGGTGAGGAAGGTCGGCAGGCCCATGTGTTTGATGCGGTCTTGGTAACCCTCGATGTCGTCGATGTGCCGGTCTTCGTCTTGCAGGATCGACTCGAGCACCTCGCGGGTGGCAAAGTCGCCCACATCACCGGCCAGCACGATCGCCTTGTTGTAGGCCTTGATCGCGCCCTCTTCGGCAGCGTGGTCGTTGGCAAACTGCTTGGGAACCTCGGCACCGATGTGGATCTTGCCCAACTCGGACACGATCGGGGTCCCTTCGAGGAAGAGAATGCGGCCGATCAGCTTCTCGGCGTGCTTCATCTCTTCGATCGCCCGCTTTTCGAAATGCTTGTGGAGTTTCTCATAACCCCAGTTTGCATTCATTTCGGAGTGAACCATGTACTGGTTGATGGCCGTCAGTTCGTCGGCCAACAGGTGATTCAAGGTGTCGATGAGTTTCGCATTGCCCTTCATGAAAATCCTCCTCCTCGGTGATGTGGTGCTGGCGAACACAGCCTGATTATAGCGGGCCGACACTCTTGCGGCAAACTGTGAGGCAAACTGGTTCCCGCCCCGTTCATGCCGCAGGTGAAGATTTTTTGCGGATTTGCCCACAGTCATCCCACATGCTGCTATCATGGACGCAATTTCCAAGAGCCCCCTCGAAAGGAAACCGTTTGGCCGTGAGCGAGCAACAACCGCAACAACAGCAACCACAGAGCACTTCCGGCAACCCCTGGCTCTTTGTCCCCGCCCTCTATTTTCTCGAGGGCATCCCCTATTTTCTCGTCAGCACCATTTCGGTGACCATGTTCAAGCGACTTGGTGTCGAGAACAGCGAAATCGGCTTATGGACCAGCCTGATCACCTGGCCGTGGATCCTCAAGATGCTGTGGGGCCCCCTGGTCGAAGGGAACTCGACCAAGCGGCGCTGGATTGTCGGTTGCCAGTTCTTCCTCATCCTCGCGATCTTCGCCGAATCGTTCGCCATCGTGCAACCGTCGTTCCTGCATGTGACATTGGTTGTATTGACACTCATGGCGTTTCTCTCGGCCACGCACGATATTGCTGCCGATGGTTTCTATCTGTTGGCGCTTGGCGAGAAGGATCAGGCCTATTTCGTCGGTTTCCGCAGTACGGCGTATCGACTGGCGAACATCGCCTGCAACGGTGGGTTGATCTACCTCGCCGGCAAATATGAAGAGAGTATTGTCGCCGCGGGCACGGCCGCGCAAGGCGTGGCGGTGGCGGTCGGCGAGAAACTCCCGGGCGGGGTGCCGGGTATTCACCTGGCCCCGGCCTGGCAGAAGGTGTTGTTGGTCGCGGCTGCCGTCTACACCGTCACGGCGCTGGTTAATCTGTTCGCCATGCCACGACCGGCGTCCGATGGTCAGAAGGGTGCCGCGTCGATGCCCTTCAAAGAAGCGTTTGCCGAGTATTTTTCGAATCCGCACCTGGTCATCGTCATCCTGTTCATTCTGTTCTACCGCTTCGGTGAGTCGATGGTGGTGAAGATGTCGAATCCGTTCCTGCTCGATTCCGTAGCCAAGGGCGGCCTGGGGTTGAGCACCGCCGACGTTGGCTTCATCGGCGGCGGTGTGGGTGTCGCCGCGCTCATCATCGGGGGCATCCTCGGTGGTATTTACATTGCACGTATTGGTCTGAAGGCGGCGTTGTGGCCGATGGTGCTGTCGATGAACATCCCGATCACCGCATACGCGTTGGCCGCCTGGTATCTGCCCGGCAAGACCTTCGCGCCCTGGGCGGCAACGCTGCCGTATTTTGGCGAGACGGTCATCCACCCTGAAAAAGTGTTGGCGGCGGCCGCAGTCGGCATCGACAATCTCGGCTACGGGTTCGGCTTCGCAGCATACATGGTATTTCTCATGTTCATCACCGAGAAGTCCAAGTATCCGACAGCCCACTATGCGATCAGCACGGGTCTGATGGCGCTGGGCGCCATGATTCCCGGTATTCTCAGCGGGTATCTGCAGACCTGGCTGGGGTACACCAACTTCTTCATCTCGACCCTGATCCTCTCGATTCCGGGCATGGCGGTGTTGCCGTTCCTGCCGCTCGACAAACCCGCGGAAACCGAGAAGAGTGTCCCCGGACCCCTCCACTGACAACCCGGCGGCGGAACTGCCGCGTGTAACCCGCTTCCCTCTGCGGCCTGGGGCGACGATCGGCCTCATCATCATCGGGGTCATGTTTTTGATTCCGGTGGCGATGACGGCCGGTCTCGCCTGGCAGGTGCGCGATCGTGGGTCGATCGCGATGTTCGTCGTGTGCACGTTGACGTTTGGCCTGATCGGCATGGTCTGGATCCGCACCGGCAGTCGCCGGTTTCGTGAACGGCGCCCCGGGTTGGTGTTGTCGCGGGCCGGTTTCTGGAACAACTCGGTCTTCCCGGCGCGTGGTTTCGTGTCGTGGCAACGCGTCCGGTCGCTGACGGTGAACGAAATGCCCGTGCCCACGCGCATCGTCATCGCGCTCGAGCCAAGACCGGACACGGTTGCCCGCCACGGTGCCGGTCCCGTGCACGTCTTGGGTGCGCGCCTGGGCGATTCGGCCGATCAGGAGATCATCGGCTTGTTGCCGCTCGCGGCGGAACCAGCGGCCTCGTGGCACATATTGCTCAGATATTTACAGGCGGCGGGAAAAGGCGCAATGGTGCCGGAGTTGGCCCGCTGAAAAGCACCGCGATCAGTAGATGTTCTTCAGTTGTGCACCCTTGAAATAGTGCAACAGGATCTTGTCGAAGCTCCAACCTCGCCGTGCCTGGGACTGAGCACCGGTCTGGCACATGCCGACGCCGTGACCGAAGCCGGCCCCGGTGAACGAAACGCCGTTGATGTTGCCCGCGGCATCTTTCTGCCAGGTCGCGACGAAGCAGGCACTCTTGAGGCCGCCGAACAGCTTGCGGATGTTGAGCTCTTTCATGACCGTTTTCTTGCCAGTGCTGCCGACGAAAGTCATGCGGTAGATGCGCCCCGAGAAACCGCGCGCCAGATCGGTGACCTCGCGGAGTTTGCCGACGCCGATGGCACTCTCGATCTTCGTCCAGTCGGCACCGGTGATCGATTTCTGCCAACGGAAGCTCGGGCTGCCCTCGGCGGCCGGATCGGCGCAGAAGCAGCCGGCCGGCGGATTCTTGATGAAGCGGCCAACCTGCTCTTCTTCGCTCAGATCAAGGCTCGGCGGATTTTCGCAATCCCAGACGCCGACGAGAATCGGGTCGGCGGGCGTGCTCCAGACATAATGGCAGGCCTCGCTGTGACCGCCACAGTTGGCCGCGTACACGGCATCGACGAGACCACCGGCTGGCTTGCCCAAGACAACGCCGCGGGTCGGTGCGATCTTCTGGGCCACGGCCGTTGCGGCGGCACTCTCGCCCGCAAACACCTGGCAGTGTTGTTCGGAGCAGGTGTCAAAGCCTTCGCCGGCATGGCGACCGCCGATTTTGGCAAGGATCTCGCCCCGTGCGGCGACGGCCTGTGCTTGCAGAGCTCCGATCTGGGCATTCGCCGAAATCTCTGACGGAACAACGCCGGCGAGTATGGCCTCGAGGCCCGTCGACAGCACGCAGTCGAGTGCGTCGTGCGCGCCAAACCGGATCGAGATCGGCCCCCGATAACTGCGATCGGCAAACCCGTGCCACGAGTAGCCCACCGCATACTCGACGTTTTTGAGCAGGGTCGATTGATCGGCAATGATCAACAGATCGTCGCCTTCGGCAACCGCCGCACCATTGACCTCGAGCGTAATGCGGCCCTGGGCGCGACTGACGATCTCGACACTGATCCAGGCTGATTTGCCTTGCGAGGCGAGACGGTCGACGAGTGCCTGCGCCGACGCCTCGTCATCGAACACGCCGACCTCGATGTTGGCACGGCGGTTGTCGTTGATCAGGGTTTTGCCGTCTTCGGTGTACAACGGGCGTCCGCTCATGACCACGCGAACCCGCCAGCCGGCGGCGCGCCACTGGGCCACGGCCTTGTCGAGTTCGGCCGTCTCGTCGGGGCGCACGCTGACGGTCATAACGTGGTATCGTTTCACTGCCTTCTTGTCGAGGACGCTGGTCACCTTGCAGGTCTCGGTTCCGGTGAGTCTGCCCTTTTTGCCGCCGAGATCCCAGGCGCCCCCGCCTTTGCAGACGAAATCGATATTCGCTGCGTACTGTGCCACTTTGATGCGCACGGTTTTTTCGTTGTCGGCCCAAACCGGGCACACCAGAACTGCCGCCAACAGGACGCAAAAAAACGAACGTATCGAGGAGTATGACGATGCGACCATGCGAGCCTCCGGATGTATCGTTGCGGCTTTGGGGCGGATGACCCCACGCAGCGTGACCGACTGACATGAAATCGGAGCAGAACGACAATGTTAAAATATAACGCAAAACAGTTGTAACGTGGAAGCCCGCCGACGCGTAAATGTTGCGTGTGTTGTCGGGGTACCCCGGCGAAGGTCGGACTCGGCGCCGTCCCCAAGACGCCGCCTTCCCTGGTGGCAGTCGTGTGCGGGCGAGCGAAGCGTGGGGTGACGGCATACCGTCGCCGGGGCAGGTGCAACGAAGCAGAATAGAGTTTTTTTCAGGGTGTTGTTTGAATTTTCATGTTGGTATGCGGTATACTTTTTTCATCAATATTCGGGAGAGGTGTTGAGTAATGAGTAGAATGTCCCGTTGTTGGTTTCTGTACCTTGTCGTGGCGTTGGTGTTGGCGATCCCGGCGGCGTATGCCGACGAAGATCCGGCCAGTTACCGGTTGTCGATCAAACCGGGCTTCGAGCTCGAGGGCAAGAATTACGCCCGTTTCGAGTCACCGATCCACTACCTCAACAGTCCGGTCGATAACATGTTGATCTCGGCCGACATCGTGCGGGCCCCCGGCGCCTCGGTGCGTGCGTATGCCCGTTTTCACTATGCCAAAGAGGCGACCTGGAGCCGCTATCAGGAGTTCGAGAGCGAGTTCCATTTTGCCGACGTGCGCACCATCGATGCGTATCAGGTGTTGTTCGTCATGTTCGATCTCAATCAGGGCCGCAGCACGGTACGTCAATACAATGTGCAGGGTCGCAAACTCGGTGAAGAACTGATGAAAGCGTGCATGGCGCCCATCCAGAAATACACGCCGGCGGCGGCCTGGTCGAAGCCGGCCACCATTACTCGCGCCGGTTGGAACGCCCGGCCCCCGAAGGGCAACTATGCGGCCCAGACCCCGCAAAAGCTGATCATGCACCACAGTTGGCAGCCCGATGCCGCCCACTACAATGGCGCCACCACGATTCGCGGCATCCAGAACTACCACATGGATGACCCGAAGACCGGCTGGGCCGACATCGGCTATCACTTCCTGATTGGCACCGATGGCGTGATCTACGAAGGTCGCCCGGTGAACGCAGTTGGCGCCCATTGCCCACCGAACACCAACATGGTTGGCATCTGCGTCATTGGCGATTACGACCCCGGTCGCGACAAACTCAACCCGAAGATCGAGGCCTCGATCGTGAATCTCATGTCCTGGCTCTCGGCGACCTACAAGATCGACCCGCGCACCGCGTATTACGGTCACCGCAACTTCTCGAGCAAGAGCTGCCCCGGTGACACCGTGTACAACAACATGGACAAATACCGCGAGCAGGTGTTGAAGAACATCGGCGAGATCAAGCAGGCCGATTCGCAGCACTGACGACTCCGTTTTCGTGAGGCGACCCGGGGAGTTTGGCGAGAGCCGAGTTCCCCGGGTTGTTTGTTTCTGTCCCGCGAGCGGTCGGCGGCTTCGTCGGCTCCCGCTGTCTGCCGGTAACACTGAGGAGGTCGCAACGTAATGAACCGCTCCTGGATGAGCAATACATCGTATGCTTCGTTGGCGCGTGTTGCCGCGATGATTCTGCTGTTGTGCACCTGGGTGGCCACATGCAGTGCCGCCGGCATGCTGGCAACGCAACAGGAATGGTCACCGATGGTGTTTGGCCGCGAGGCCTGGGGTGCCCGCCCGGCCGACACGGAGCAGATGCAACCGATCGGCCCCATCGATACGATCG
>CAZADH010000107.1:16995-18040 GCA_964483805.1 uncultured bacterium | reverse complement strand
CCCTTCCGGTCGCGGTTTTCGGTGCAACCCCCGCCCCCACCGCCGTCGACCATCCTGTCGCTGTTGAACTTCGCCGGCCCGGACTACGCGAGCGCCACGTCGTTCCCCCCGGAAGGTGGCATGCTGTATCTCGAACTGCTCGCCAACGATCCGTCACCGGTGACCCGGCAGACCTCTCGCGTCCGTATCAACAGCTCCGATGGACTCGTCGTCGATCTCGACCTGGCCCTGGTCGAGACGGCCTCGGCGTCAGCCCGGTATCGTGGCGCCACCCGGGTCATCGCCTCGGCCGGCGTCGAGTTGCTCGTGCGGCCAATGGCGGATCGCACGCGGGCACTGCGCCTCGAGGTCGTCGGCCCTCCACGACTGATCGAGATCGTCCCGGCTTCGGGCTCGACAAACCTTCATCTCGACCAGGTGTTCGGCTTCCGATTCAACAATCCTCTCGACATTTCGGCCCTGCTGGCCAACCCGTCGCTGGTGTCGGTGCGGACCGCAGGGGGACAGGCCACCGGATTCGCGCTCGGCACAGCGACCGGGCCGCGCGAACTGACGGTCCGGCCGACGACCCAGTGGGCAACGGCTACACTCCATGTCGTCAGCATCGGCCCGGGATTGCGTGATCAATACGGCAATGCGGTCCCGGCCGTCACCGCCAACTTCGCCACCCGGGCGGTCGGCAGCGCCGCCCTGGCGCTCAACGGCGGCACGGTCCTGGTGCCACGCTGGTCGGCCGAGATCCACGGGGAGTTGCCGACCGGTGCGAGTGTTTTCGTGGCCACCACCACCGATATCATGACCGCGCGCCCCGAACTGCGAACCCTGACGTTCGTTGCGGCAACTGGCACTACAACGTCAATACAGTTACCGGAGACCTCTCCTGGGCTGTTCGCCACGGCGACGACCCTTCTCTACCCTGTCGGCATGCGGGTTCAGGCCTCCCTCGAGTTCGCCAATCGGCCCACCGTCGTGTTCGTGGTTGCTTCGGCGCCACTGGTGACCACGGTCACCCCGGCTCCGCTGGCCGCTGGCGTCGCCGTGCAAC
>CAZADH010000107.1:0-16985 GCA_964483805.1 uncultured bacterium | reverse complement strand
CCCCCCCCCCCCCCCCCCCCCCCCCCCCCCCCCCCCCCCCCCCCCCCCCCTTTCCCCCCCCCGCCCCCCCCCGCGACCACCACTCTTTCCCTACACGACGCTCTTCCGATCTGGCGTCGCCGTGCAACCCGGCTTCGCCGCCTCGTTTTCGCGGCTCATCGCGCTCGATTCCGCGTCGGGCGTTCTGCGCCTCGACTGGGCCAGCGGGTCGACGATACCGAGCCTCGTGGGGGTCGGCACCGCGAGTCGGGAACTGCGCTGGTCACTGACGGCGCCTTTGCCCGAAAACACCCCAATCACCGCATCGATGACCGCGGGATTGCTCGACACGATTGGCGCACCTCTGGCCAATCCGCGCCGTTGGACCTTCACGACCCGGCCAGACGGCAACGCTCCGGTCGATGTGGCCACGCTGGCCGTGTTTCTCGACGCGTCGTATTCCACGCGACTGACGGGCAACGTCATCGCGAGCACGACCCTGTTCGTCGAAGTGGTCGGGGATGATCCGGCCACGTCGACGATCAACGCGGCAGGGCTCCTGATCCGGCACGAACTGGCCAGCGGATCGTGGTCGACCGTGCTGTTGCAGGAAACCGGCCCCGACTCCGGCCGTTACCGCACCCGCATCGACATGGGGACAACCGTGCCTTTTGTGCCCCAACCCGGCGAGTGGCTCGAGTTGCGCAGCCGCGAAAACCCGGCGCTGTCACGACTGCTGTATTTCCTCGCGAGCGGCGCAGCCACGCCAACGAATATCACCGCCCTGCAGTTGTACGCCGAGCGGCATTACGCGCAACCCCTCGAAGGGGATCTGGCCGGTGGTACAGTGTATGCACAGGTTATTGCCGATGATCGGAACCATCGCTCGATCGACGTGTGCCCGGTAAAAGTCACCTCAGACACCGATCCGACCGGCATCACGCTGGATGCGCGCGAAACCGGCCTGCACAGCGGCGCTTTCCGCGCCGACTGCACGCTCGACGCCGCCCATCCGTCGGTTGCCCCGGCCCGACGCCTGGCCGCCCGGCCCGGCGACACCATCACGGTCACAGCGGTCCCCGATCCCCGGGTTTCGGCACGGACCCGCTGGACCCCGCGCAACCGGCTGGACCGTGCCCTGGCCTGGCCGAGTCCGTGCCGGGGCAACCAGATCTGGTTCAATTTCTATCTGACGTTCCCGGGCGAAGTTGTATTGACAATATATGACGTTGCCGGCGATGAGATCGCCACGCTCGACATCGCGGGCAGGGAAGGCGAAAACCGCATCCCTTGGCCATTGCCCGGTTCCCTGGCCAACGGCGCGTATATCTTCAAGCTGGAGTTGCAGCCCGAAACCGACTTCATCGTCGAGAAGAGCGCGGTGAAAGGGAAGTTCGCCGTCCTGCGGTAGCCTGGCGGCGCAGCCCGGGGTCGATCCGAGGGCACTGCTGAAGGCAACCCACGCACACACGCGGTATCCCGTCGCGAAACGACGTTCAGACCAGATCGTCGGGTCCCCGCATGCGGGCGATCATCAACTCGCGCAACTGACGAATCGTGACCAGCAGGTTCTGCCGAACGCCTTCTTTGGTCATCTTGAACCGCTCGCCGATCGCTTTCAACGTGTGCTTGTGCTTGCCGGCCAGGCCGAAGCGCATGGTGATGATTTCGCGGCGCTTGGGCGGCAACTGCCCGATGACCTCGAGCAACTCCCGTTCGAGGTCTTTGCGTTCGATCATCTCGTCGAAGTCGGCGATACGCGTGTCCATCAGGGCCAGACTCGTGTCGGACCGACGGTCGTCACCGATCAACGGGGCCTGCTCCATGGCCGAGAAGAACAGATCGGTAACAAACTGCGGCGGTGCATTGAGATAGGCGGCGATCTCTTCGGGCGACGGCTCACGCCCCAACTCGTTCTTCAGCAGGTTCATCGCCGCATTGATCTTGTAAAGGTAAGACGCCTTCTTCACCGGCACGTAGAGGACCGACGTATTGCGCGCCAGATACTGCAGCACCTGCGTCTTCACCCACCAACGCGTGTAGGCGAGAATCGGCACGTTGCGCCCCGGGTCGAAGTGTTTGAGGCCCTTGATGAAACCGAGCGTCGCCTCACTCATGAGATCGTCGAACGGGAAGCCTTTGTGGTGGTATTTGCGTGCCATACGCCGCAAGTAGCGGTCATATCGCAAGGTCAATTCACCCAGGGCAGCCTGATCGCCGCTCTGGAACTGGCGGACGAGTTCGACATCACCGAGGGCCGCCCTGCCGGTCGCTTCCGGGATTCGTTCGCCCGGCGCAGGTTGACAGGGCGACGCGCGCCGCAGTGTACTGTTCATGAGACTTGGACCATCGCCCACATTCTAGCGACTGGCCGGCCCCGAGGCAACGCTATTCTTCGGTCAGGTTCGCGGCGAGGACTGGGATTGGCGGGAACGGTTGCCCAACGCGAGCACGCAGCCTTCGAGGTGACCGCGATCGCGATCGCACATGGCCAGCGTGCGTTCGTAGCGTGCGACGATGCGCTTGCAGACATCGCAGCGGGGATTGGCGATCCGATACAGTGCAAGAATCTCGTTCACCGACATAGTCGCCTCCGTGTTGCCGCAGAATTCCTCTGTCAATACCATCGGCATTTTGCAGCAAAAACATGAGGGCTCGGTTGCACAAGCGGCTTCGTCAGCCGTCACGATGGCAGCGCCGTTCGCCGCAGCAGCAAGGAGTCAGAACAAAACCCCGCCCAAAGCGCGGGCGGGGTTTTGCTACGACAGACACAGGCAAACCGCCGGGGTCAAAAAGACGCCGGCGGCTCTGGTTCAGACGAGGGCGATCAGTTGGCCTTCTCGATCGGCAGCACGTCGACGCAGTGCCGATCTTTGCGGGTGCCGAACTTCACTTTGCCTTCGGCGAGGGCGAACAGGGTATCATCGCGACCGCGGCCGACGTTGCGACCGGCGCAGATCGGGGTCCCGCGTTGGCGGACGAGGATGTTGCCGGCTTTGACGATCTCGCCGTCGAACTTCTTGACGCCCAGCATCTTGGGATTGCTGTCACGATTGTTTACTGAAGAACCTGCACCTTTTTTATGGGCCATTGCTGTTCACTCCAATTTTGCTTCGTTCAGTTCATTGAACTTGAGGTGGCGACCATGGTCGCGGGCCATTGCCGCCATACCATTGGCCAACACCGACATCACCACATCGAGTTGGTCGCGGACCTCGGGTTGGGCGACAAACTGGACCTCTGTCTGCCCCGCTGCGAGGGACCCCGTGACCGAAACGCGCAATACTTCGTCAATACGAGCCGCCGTCTGCACCAGCGCCGAAACACCGGCACACACGACATCGGCACCCTTAGGACCGGCATCCCCGTGACCCACGACCCGCAGGTGCCAGCACCCGGGTTCGCTGCGGTTCAGACGGACGTCGATCATCGAGGCGCCCGCCGCACGCTCAGCCCTTGATCTCCTCGATCACGACGGCGGTAAAGTCTTGGCGATGCCCGTAATGCTTGCGATAGTTGATCTTGTTCTTGTACTTCAGGCCAATAATCTTCTTGCCACGACCGTGACCGGTCACGCGGGCCCGAACCTCGACGCCCTGCAGATACGGGGTGCCGATCTTGGTCTGGTCGCCGCTTTTGACCATCAAAACGCGATCGATGGCGAAGGTGTCATTGGGCTTCCGATCAAGCTTTTCACAGCGAATGCGGCTACCCTTCTCGACGGAAAACTGCTTGCCGGCGAGTTCTACGATGGCGTACATCATGGTTTGCCCCTCCTAAATGACTTGGATTCTCATGCTACCACTTGACCGCCGGTTTGTCAACGGCGTTTTCAGGCAAGACCCCCGCACACGGACGGCACAGGCGATACCCAACGGGGTACCCCAACCAGTCGACCCGGCCATAGCGATTTCTCGATGGCATCGGCTCCGGCCCGATGTTAGAATCATCGCATGAATCCGGCAGCGCGCGCAACCCCGCATCGACCACAGACATGCCTGCCCGGCGCATCCCATCCGCTCGTGGGCATGGTGATGCTGACCTGGAATCAGCGCGAGATGACGCTCGTCGGCCTCGCCTCCGTACTCGCGCTCGAGTATCCGAACCTGCGCGTGGTGCTGGTCGACAACGGGTCGAGCGACGGTACGATCGATGCGGTCAGGGCCCGCTATCCCACGGTCACCTGCCTGCCCATGCCGACCAACCTCGGGTTCTGTGCCGCCAACAACCGCGGAGCCGAATGGCTGCGCGAGCACGTCGATCCCGATTACCTGGTATTCGTCAACAACGACATCGAAGTCGCGCCCGCCATGTTGTCACACCTGGTCGCGTTCATGCAGGACCACCCGCAGTGCGGCGCCACCGGCCCCCTCACCTACTATCATGAAGCACCACAGACCGTCTGGGGGGCCGGCGGCCGCATCTATGCCGATCTGTGCTGGTTTCCACCGATCATGCGCGATCGGCCAGACCCGGGGTTGCACCGTCCCCGCCAGGTCGACTGGGTGCATGGGTGTGCCCTCATGGTTCGCAAGGAAGTCATCGAGCGGGTGGGTCTCTTCGACGAACGGTTCTTCATCTACCACGATGAGGTCGACTGGTGCCTGCGCATGAAGCGGGCGGGTTTCGAAGTGTGGCTGATTCCCGAAGCGAAAATGTGGCACAAGGTCACCCAGGCCGTCGGCCTGCACAGTCCGATGATGATCTATTACACGGCACGCAACAAGCTGCTCTTCTGGTGGAAACATGGCCGCGTGGCCGACTTGGGCAAGTTCTCTGCGTTCCATCTGGTGAAGGCGTTGCGGATCTTCTCGCGCCAACGGAGTCTGTGGGCCGTGGTCTCGCTGTTGAAAGCGCTCGGCGATGCGGTGCGGGGCGGCTTCGGCAAAGGGCACATCGAGCGCGCCCGCAAATGAGCTTCTTCGGTTTCGACCTCGAACGTCTGAAACGCTGGATGGGTCTGCGTTCCTGGTATCTGAAGGCAGTCTTGCCGCTGACCTATCCCCTCATTCTGAACATCGAACCGACGAACCGGTGCAACCTGGCGTGCACGTTCTGCCCGCGTGCGATCAGTGGTCGACCGCACGCCGATCTGCCGTGGCCTTTGTTCGAGACCATCGCCGCCGAACTTGGCCGGGTCGGCCCCATACTGCGCGTGTTCCTGCAGAAAGACGGCGAACCGCTGCTCCACCCACGCATCGTCGACATGGTGGCGCGCCTGCGAACAGTGCGGGCCGCACGCACCATTTCGATCATCACCAACGGAACACTCCTCGACGAAGCGCTCTTCCTGCGTCTGGCCGAGGCCGGCCTTACCGACGTCATCGTTTCGCTGGATGCCGTCGAGCGCAGCGAGTATCGCGCACTCAAAGGAGCTGACCGCTTTGACCTCGTTGAACAGAACGTGCGCACCGCGGTTGCTCTCAAGCGCCAACGCGGACTGAACACACCGTCGATCAAGGTCCGCATGGTCGCCCGGCAAGGTCACGAACACCAGGTCGAACTGTTTCGCCAACGGTGGCAAGGCCAGGCCGATGCCGTCGACATCACGCCCTATCACACCTGGATGGGCGCGGTGCGTGACGAGCGGTGCTACAGCGGCGGCGAGCGGTATCCGTGCGCACTGTTGTGGTACACCGGCGTCATCAATGCCGACGGCCGCGTGTCGCCCTGTTGCATCGACTATGCCGAACGGGGTACCTTCGCGCGGGTGGGGCCTGATGGTTTTGGCCCGATCTGGCGGGGACACGCCCTCGAGCGCCTGCGACGACTTCATGTCGAAGGCCGCTATCACGACACGCCGGTCTGTGGCCCCTGCGAATACTGGCAGATCAAGGAGAACCTCGGTTCATGGTTGCGCCGAAAATACCGGGTTTCGGCCCCACGCGCGTAGCGCTCATCAATCCTCCGTTTCTGCCTGGATACTCGCGCGGACAGCGCTCTCCGGCGGTCACGCGGTCGGGCACCCTTTACTATCCCATGTGGCTGGCCTATCTGGCCGGCTATCTCGAGAAGCGCGGACACCCCGTCTGCCTCATCGATGCACCGGCCACCGATCTTGACGACAAGGCCGTCGAACAGCGGGTGAGCGAGTTCACTCCCGGGCTGATCGTCGTCGAGGCGGCGACGCCGAGTTGCGACACCGATCTGGGATTCGCCGCACACCTGCGCCGAACGCTGGGTTGCCGCACGATTGTCGCCGGCACTCATGTGTCGGCCCTGCCGGACGACTCGCTGCGCCGATATCCCGAAATCGATGCCGCAGTGGTCGGCGAGTACGAGATTCCGGTGGGTGATTATCTCGAAGCCCTCGAGGGCCGGCGGTCACCCGAAGGCATCGAGGGCATCGTCTACCGGGGCCTTCGCGTCCTGCCGCGGACCCGCTTTATCGAAGACCTCGACCAGGTGCCGTTCGTCAGCGCCGTCTATCGCAAGTTTCTGCCGGTATCGCGCTATTTCAACCCCAACGCCCACCACCCGATGGTGGCCATCGTCACCGGGCGAGGGTGCCCGAACGCATGTCAATACTGTGTATTTCCACAAACATTGACCGGCCACCGCTTTCGCCGACGGTCGGTTGCCAACGTGCTGGCCGAGTTCAGCGAGATCGCCCGCACGATGCCGGAACTCCGCAGCGTATTTCTCGAAGACGACACCTTCACCGCCGACCCGGATTGGGTGCGGGAGTTCTGCATCGGTCTGGCCTCGCTTCGTCTCCCGCTCACGTTCACGGCGAACGCACGCCCGGACACGGCCCACGGCCTGCTGCCGCTCTTGAAATCGGCTGGTCTGCGCGCCCTCTGCGTCGGCTTCGAGTCGGGCAACCAGGGGTTGCTCGACGCGGTGGGCAAAGGCACGCGGGTGGCCGACTTCGCTCCGTTTGCCGCCGCGGCCCGGGCTGCCGGCGTGCGTGTCCACGGTTGTTTCATGGTCGGGCTGCCCGGCGAGACGCGCGCAACCATGCGCTAAACGCTGCAATTGGCGCTGTCGCTGCACATCGATTCGGCCCAGTTCTATCCGCTCATGGTCTATCCGGGAACCCGCGCTTTCGCCGCGGCCCGCGAACGTGGTCACCTGGTCAAGTCGCGCTGGCGTGACTGGCTCGCCGCCGACGGCACCCACACCTGCGTGGTGCGCACGGATGACTGCAGCGATGCGGCACTCGTCCGGTTCTGCAATCTGGCGCGCCGGCGGTTCTATCTGCGGCGCCGTTACCTGGGTGAACTGGCGTGGCGATTCGTTACCGACGGCGACGAACGACGCCGGGTGGCGCGGGCGGCGCGCACTTTTCTGGGCCACCTGTGGGGCGACCGCACGTGAGTGCCGGCAATCTCGACGCCCGCCCATCGGTGGTCGCGTCGGTGGTGATTCCGGTGCGCAACAGCGCCGGGCGCCTGCGCGAGTGCCTGGCCGCCCTGTGCAGGCAGACGCTGCCGGACCCCTTCGAAGTTGTGGTGGTTGATGACGGGTCGACCGAGGACCTGGAGCCGGTCCACGCCGAATTCAAGTCTCAACTGGCCGCCCTGACCTGGCAACGGCACGCAGTCAACCGCGGCCCGGCTACCGCACGCAACACCGGGATCGAGCGGGCGCGCGGCGAGATCGTCGTGTTCACCGACGCCGATTGCGTCCCCGACCGCACGTGGTTGGCCGCCATGCTGGCACCATTTCACCAACCCGAGGTCGTCGGGGTCAAAGGGTGCTATCGCACCCGCCAGACCGATATGGCAGCGCGATGCGCCCAGGTCGAGTTCATGGAACGTTACCGTAACTTGCAGGCGGCGCCCAATATCGACTTTGTCGACACCTACAGTGGCGCCTATCGGCGCGCGGCGTTGCAGGCCGTCGGTGGTTTCGACACGAGTTTTCCGGTGCCCGACAACGAAGATGTCGATCTGGCCTGGCGGGTGCTCGAACACGGCGGCCGGTTTGCTTTCGCTTCCGATGCGATCGTTTTTCACCGACATCGCGAGGGATTCCTGCCGTATTTTCGACTCAAGTTTGGCCGGGGATTCTGGCGCATGAAGGTCATCGGACGGCATCCGCAGCGCGCCGGGGGTGGCGTCTACACCCCGTTCAGCCTCAAACTGCAGTTGGCACTGACACCGCTGTTGTTCCTCGGAGCGGTGCTCCTCCCGTTGCTTGACTCGAAGTGGCGCGCCCGTTGGAGCGGTCTTGCCGGCATGCTGGCGGCTGTGTGGGCGGGGTCGTGCGTGCCGCTGTGGCGGGAGGCGTGGGTGACTGACCGCGCGACGATCCCGGTGATCCCCGTGTTCTGCCTGCTGCGGGCGGTAGCACTGATCGCCGGCATCGTCGCCGGCACCGCGCGATTCGCGAGGGAATGGTCAAACCACCGATGGTCAGGCAATGTCCTGGTGGACAATCAACTTCGAAAATGACTCGATGTCGCGCTGCTCGACGGTGAAATCCATCGAGAACACTTCGTTCTTGGCCCGGTCGGTAACCCGCACGACAAGGTGATCGCCGCGGCGGACCGCTGCGCTCTTGGGATCGCCGGCATTGGCACTGGTGCCATTGGTGCCGATCAGGACGAAGTTGACCTGGGCATCGTTCTCGGGATTGACCTGACCGACCGCCTCGAGACCGTTGGCGGCATTGGCCACCACCGCGCGATACTCCGAATCGGTACCGCCGATGATCTCGGCAATCTGCTTCGAATCGAGATGCACGAGGAAGTAGCGAATACCCTGCCCCGTGGCTGAGCGGCCTGTCGAGGGGTCCGCCGTCAGGGCCATGGTTCCGGTCCCTTTCTCGAGATCGGGGACTTCGACGTAGTACGGTTCGGCCCGATAGATCTGCCCGGTGGTCGCCTCGATTAGCTCGGCGACGATGATGTCTTGCGGCGCAATGACCCCGAGCGGTTCGCAGTCGACGGTCACCGACCCACTCTTGAGTTCATCAGGGACAACCGGCTTCTGCAGCACCTTGCCGGTGCGGACGTTCTTCATGCGCAGGACCCAAGCAACGTCGATGCGCATGCACGATTTCTCGGCCGGGGCCTGCAACAACACCTGCAGTTTGAAGGTGGCCCCCAGGAGTTTGCGTTCGTCGCCAACCGGCAGGATCGTGGCAAAGGTCTCGGCGGCAAGCCGCCCGATGGTGTCGCTCTCGAGCGCGGCCAGCTTGTCGAGGGCTTCGTGGTATTGCGGTTTGATGCGCAACGCTTCCTGGTACTCACGAACCGCCAACTCGGTGCGGCCGGCGATCTGCAGGAAGTTGCCGAGTTTGACGTGCATGTCGGGAAACTGCGGATGCGTTTCGACAAAGCCCTGGTGCATGACAATGACGCCGCTGAGCCGTTTGAAGTAGGTGGTCAACTCGGACAGACGCTGGCGCAGCCCGGGATACTCGGGATATTGCTCTTCGGCGCGTAAATACGATTGATGCGCCAGGAACAGGCGGCCGGTATCGTGGAACATCTGCCCCAGCAACATGAAGATGCGGGCGTTCTTTTCTTTGACCGCCAACAACAACGAGATCGCCTCGTCGGTGCGGGTGCGGGCGGCAAGACTCGTCGCCAGGTTGATCTGGGCATCGAGGAACCGCGGGTTGATCTTCAACGCCTCACGGCAGCACTCTTCGGCCAGGTCGTGGTCGCCATGTTGCAGGTGCAGCTTCGCCTTGTCGTTGTGCAGATCGGCGAAACCCGGGTGCTGCGCCAGTTTGTCGCTGACAATCTTGACCGCCTGCTTGAATGCGGTCTCGTCACCGGTCATACAGGCGAGGAAGCCCATCGCCAGATGGTTCTGCGGATCAGCGGCGAGAGACCGATGAAACGCCTCGATCGCCTCAGAAAACGACTGCTCGAGAGCAAGTATCTCGCCCAACAACTCGTAGAGCGGACCACTCGCCTGGGCGAAATCGAGATAGTTGAGGATCTGCGTTTTCGCGACCTTCACGTGCCCGTACAAGAGATTGTAGCGAACGAACTTGATCAACGCCTTAACGTCTTGATTCGGGATGATCGGCGACACATCGGGACCACCCACGGCACCCACGGCATCGATCTGCAACTCGGGCGCAACCACGGGCGCGGGCTCGGACGCAAACAACCGCTGCCAGATGCCGCGTTCCACCGGTTTGTTGATCTGTGTCTCTTTGAGGATGTTGCGCACAAGCAGACGGATGACTTCGCAATACGCGCCGGACGGATGGCTGTGATAGACACTCTTGCCGTAGTCCGGTTGCAGATCGGCCACACTGGGGATGCCTCCCCGAACGGGGAAGGGATACATTTTGGCGGTCTTTTCGATGGTGAAATCGCGGTCGACCTTGGAACCAAGCAAGACAATGCGGTCGCGCGGATAGTTGAGCTTCGCGATACCCTGAAAGAAACGCACGTTGTCTTTCAAGGCCAGGACATTCGGAGCGTCGGCCAGAAAGAAGATAAGGTCGGCGGTATCCAGGATGTTGAGCAATACATCGTCAAACATCGAGGCCGTGTCGACCACGACATAATCGAAGCGCGAGCGCACGGCTTTCAATACCGCCAATGCATCAGCCGCCGAGAGCTTTTCGGCATCGAGGAAATTGGTCGGCGCCGGCAACACCCACAGGTTCTCGCCGGTCTTTACGCACGCCCCGAGGATGTCGAACTCCTGGTCGGTCGACCGCAGACGATTCGCCAATTCGACGATGGACTTGGGCGAGTGGACCCCCATCGCAAATGTGCCATCGGCAAAATACAGATCGAGATCGATGAAGAGAATCTTCTTGGCGACCTCGGCGGCCAGCAGATGCGCCAACGTCGAGGCGAACGTGGTCTTGCCAAAGCCGTCTTTTGCCGACGCAACGGCAAGCAGGCGACACCCGGATGGCGTCTGCTTCGCACTCGTACCACCCTTGAGAAAATGCGAGGTGGTCGTGTTCCGCAGACGCTTCGACAGGGTCGCCAACAGCTTGAGACTGATTGACGGTCGGGTGAAGAGAAGCCGCTCGAAGTCTTTGCCCTCGATGACCACCAGAACCGTGGTCTGCAGGGTTCGCGCAGTGGCCGAGCGGGGAGCGTTTTTGTCGAACAGCGCCATTTCGCCGAAGAAATCGCCGTTCTTGAAGACGGCCACCACCTGCTCGCCTTGCAGGGGATCGCGCTTGAAGATCTCGACCTGGCCCGATTCGACGACATAGAGCGAGTTTTCGAAGTCGCCTTCGCGAAACACGATCTCGCCGCGCCCCAGGTGCATGCGGCGCGCGATCTGCTCGATCTCGTGCACCTCTTGGTTGGTCAGTGACGAGAACAGTTCTACGTTGGTCAGTTCCATGGTCGAATCCGCGGTGATCCTCTGGGCCAAAAATACGCGAGGGACGCTTGCACTGGCACCGTCATCGGTGCCTCAACACGAAAGAACGCCACCTGGGGCCGGACAATGCGCAATACAGGCTGTTGATTTTATCAGTCGTCACCACAAACGGCAACTGTCTTGCTCTACGTCCATGAAGCTGCGCGTGGCCACACGAGAAACGTGCGAACCACGCGCAGCATGAACGATGGTTGTTACTTCAGCAGTTGATAGCAAGCGGCCTTGTCGACCGGAAGCGTGAGGGTCACGGGCCCGCCGTTGCCACCAGTGAATTCGGCCATTCATGACGTCCCGACTCGGAAAAGTCAGATTCCAGGGCAAGACAATGAGAAGGTTCCATGATACCGGTCGCCCGGGATCGAATCAACCGAAATTCACGAAAACTACTTCGGCAATCGATATCTCGTTTTTGCCATTCGCAGAACATCTCGGAATAGATAAAGAGGACCGGATCCCATTTGCGGGATACCGGTCCTCTGCACCAACGCGGGCGGTTGTTGCCCGGCGCTCTACGCCGTCGCGGTGATCATCTCGGTCAGTTCGCGCCGCGTCTCGTGATCGGGGGCGAGAACGAGATAAGCGAAGTCACCCATGATCGGGCTGTCCATTGGGGTGGCGAAGACGAGTCGGTCGCCAAGCCGCGAAACGACCTCGTCGTGGGTGTGGCGGTACCGCACCCGGTTCACGCGGGCGACGTAAGCACAGATGAGATCACGCGCGAGCGGCACCGGTCCGGTCACGCCCTTGGCCAGCCGCGCATACGCGGCCCACAGATCGACGCCATAGGCATGATTGTTCATGTCGAGCGTCAAAACCCCCGGCGGCCGGGCATTCATTTCGAGGGCATAGTAGGTGGTACCGACTCTGAAGAACTCGATGTGAAAGAAGCGGCGGCGCAGGCCGAACGCCTTGACCACCTTGGGACCGATCTCGCGCAGTGGCCTGGGGATGTCGATCTGGCGCAGACAGTGATAGGCCAGGGTACCGCCCTGCACGATCTCGAGCAGCCCTTCGTTGCACGGATGGACGGTGGCATACGCCACGTCGCCGTTGTCGTCGGCGATGCCGTCGAACGACAGCAACTCGCGATCGGGACCGGCGATGAACCGCTCGATGAAATACTCGGTATTGACATCACGGCGCGACCAGAACGTTTCGGCTTCCGCGTCGTTGCTGATTTTGTGGGTATCGGAGGCACCGACGCCGATATCGGGCTTCACCACGATGACGCCTTCGTCGCGGCGGAACTTCAGCAGGTGCTCGCGGTCGCGCAGAATTTCACCGCGGACCACCGTCGCTCCAGCCTTGCGAAACACTTCCTTCATTTTCGACTTGTGAATCAGGCAGGCCAGCTCGGCCGGACGCGGTCCCGGCACGTTGAAATCCTCACGCAACCGGGCCTCGAGCGGCAACCAGTATTCGTTGAACGATTCGAGACCGGCGAGACGGCCGTGCTCCGCAACAAAACGAGCCACGGTGCGATGGATGGCGTCATACCGACTCTCGTCGAAGCGGGCCTTGCCCGCGTAACAATCGAGCGACAGCGTCGCGTAACCCGACAAATGGCGCTGCAGATCGAAGTTCAGATCGTGCCAGGGCGCGTCGCCCATGGCCACCACCGAAAACCCTTCGTGCGCCATGGCGCGCGCGAAATGGTAGATGCGTGGAGGATAATGCGGTGACAACATGAGAAAGTTCGGCATACTTTGTATTGCGGGGTCACCCCCGCCCTCCTGATATTGAATGGGCGCGCGTTCAGACCACGGGATTGGTGGCCAGCCGATCGAGCAGAGCGACGAGGAACTTCCAGACCTGGGTCACCGACGGCAGATGCAGACGTTCCCGCGGCGAATGCGGGTCTTTCAAGGTCGCCCCGAACGACACCATTTGCATGCCTTCGACGATATCACCGATGATGCCGCACTCGAGCCCTGCATGAATGACCTCGACCTTGGCGGCCTTCTTGAACAGTTTCTGATAGACCTCTTTGCTGGTCGCCAACAGCGCCGAGTCGAAATTCGGTTTCCACGACGGGTAGCCGCCGCTGCTGCGGTAGGCAGCACCGGCCAGGCGGGCCACCGCCTCGATCTTGGCGGTGATCGCATCGAGACGCGACATGACCAATGAGCGCTGACTGGTGCAGATGCGCAGGAACCCGGCATCGATACCGACGGTCGCCAGGTTGTTCGACGTCTCGACGAGTGTGGGCTCGTCGGTCGAGCGAGCGGTCACCCCATGGGGCAAGGCAAAAACCAGGTCGAGCGCTTGGCGGGTACAGGCTTCGGTCATCGCCCGGTCATCGGCAACTTGGTCGAACGCAGACAATGCGAGGGCCAGATGCGGATCGGTGCGCTGGAATTCGGCGCGCACGGCGGCGGCAAAGTGGGTCGCCACATCCTGGGCCAGAGCGGCATCGCGCCCGGGCAGGAAGCAGACTGCCTCGGCATCGCGCGGAATCGCATTGTGGGCAGTGCCACCCGCCAACCCCACGACGCGAAGATCGGTGACGGCGGCCAGGGCCGCCAACGCCCGCACCAACACGCGAATGGCGTTGGCGCGTTCCTCATGGATATTGACGCCGGAATGGCCGCCGCTCATCCCCGACGCATGCAAGCGGAACGCCCGATATCCGGCAGGAACCGACTCATACTGCACCGGCAGATCGATGTGCGTATCGCGCCCACCGGCGCAACCGATTGTAAATACACCTTCATCTTCAGAATCGAGGTTCAACAGCAATCTGCCGGTGAAAAAACCCGGTTTCAGATTGAGGGCCCCGGTCAGGCCGTTTTCCTCGTCGACGGTAAACAGCAACTCGAGCGGCGGTCGCTTGACCTTGGCGCTTTCGGCAACCACCATGGCCATCGCCAGGGCAATACCGTTATCGGCGCCCAGTGTGGTGCGATCGGCATGCAACCACTCGCCCTCGGTGATCAGCTTGATCGGGTCGCGCGTGAAGTCGTGCGGCGAATCCGGGGTCTTCTCGCAGACCATGTCCATGTGGCCCTGCAAAATGACCGTGGGTGCCTTCTCGCAACCGGGTGTGGCCGGCACGTTGATGACCAGGTTGCCCACATCGTCACGGCGCACGGGGAACCCGTGCCAACCGGCCCACTCCTGCAAGAACTGCCCGATGGCGGTCTCGTTCTTCGACCGCCGCGGAATAGCACTGATGCGTGCAAAGGCCTCGAGGATAGCCGGCAATGGATCTCGTTGGGCTTTCATGGAAACCTCCCGATACGTGGTTTGGCGAGCCGAGTTTGATGATACCGCGTCGCTCGGCAAATTTCGAGAATCATCTCCGGCCCCGGTCACCACCCCATCGGCGTCGTCGGGGCGATGACAGCAATACACGGCATTGCCGATGGTGCGCCCGAACGCCAGCGAAACTTCGGGACACCCACCTTGGCACAGCAATGCCCAGCGACACGACCGGCATGCCCCGGTGGTCCGTTGGTCCGGAGCGACGCGCCACCACCCGAACATACTGTCATCGCGCCACAACTGGGCAAGCGAGCGACCGGCGCGGTCACGGGCGAGACGGCGGTCGAGGGCCAGGCAGGGTATGACCTTGCCATCACTGGTAATTGCCCAGTTGGTGCGGCCGGCCGGGCACCCCTGCCAGTCGTCGAGGGTGTGCGGATCGAGGAAACCCATTTCGTGACCGTGCACGATCCCGGCCAACCTGCGACCATGCCGGGCGAACGTGTGGATCTGCGTACGCAACTGCTCCCATTGGCTGCGGGTCAGAGCCGGTGGTCCGCCGTCGACCGGCGAGCCAGCGTGGATCTGCCACAACCACCCCGGCGCCACCTCTTCGAGCAAGGCGAACAGTGGGCCGAGATCGGCGAGGTTGTCGGCAAACACGGTGGTGATGAGCATTCGTGTCGGGAAAACCACGGGCGGCTCCGTCAACCGGTCCACCAGTTCCCGCACCTCGGCGAACGCACCGGGGTGTCCGCGCCGACCATCATGGACCGCCGGCGAAGCACCATCGAGACTCAGCGCGATCTGGTCGACCCCAAGGGTCTGCAACCGCGCGATGCGCGCTTCCGTCCAGCCGACACCGTGCGAGACCATACCGACCCGCACGCCGCCCTGGCGCAACGTGGCCACGATCTCGTCCCAGCCACGAAAACAGAACGGCTCGCCGCCGATCAAACCCACGGCTGCGGGGCGCAGGGCCACCACGTCGCGCGCCAGTGCCCGCATCTGCGTGAGCGACAGCTCGTTGCTGCGAAGCTCGCCGGCCGCTCGTCGAGCGGTTGGCCCCCGACCTGGGGAGTCACCGGGATGAAGGCAATGCGAACAGGCGAGCGTGCAACGACGCGTGATCTCCCACAGGATTCGCCGCGGCGGTGGCCGGTCGGTACCCACGGGGCGGTCGGTTTCACCGGTCATCGGCATAAAGCACCGGCCCGCGTGGCGGGCGGGTCGCCAGTACATCGTGGTGCAAGGCGGCGACGGTCGCCGGCGTCGACCGGGCCAACGCCTCGGCGTAGAACGATGCCGAAATGTTGCGGTCGCGGTCACCTGCGGTCAAGCGTGCCAGGTTCCACCAGGCAAGCACGCGGTCGACGTCGAGGCGAACGGCGGCCACAAGCATACGTTGTATTTCATGCCGCGGCCGGGCAAGTGCAAAGGCACGGATGCCACGGGCGAGAAACTCGCGAGCAAGGCGGCGGGCGTGCGCAGCACCAAAGGGCACACCCCGCAGCGCCGCGGCAATGTCTTGCCAGGCCACGGCATCGACCACGGTTGCCGCCGGCACGGACGCCGTCGGCGACGCCACACGGTAATCGTCGCCGGCCACAGCCGCCAATCGTCGGCTTTGCCCAATGCCGAAGACCGGTTGAGCGAAGAGGTGGCGCCAGGCCGCGATCGGCGTGTCGCCATTCGGCGTTCCGCCCCCCGCCCGCCCGCGACGGGCCAGCGCCCGCCCCACGATGGCCGCAACCGCGGGCGAGAACCGGCGGGCGGCCCGCAGCAAGGCCCCGGCAACGGCCACGTCACCGCGGTCAATACGACGTATTGCCTTCACGTCGTCGAGCGGCACCGTCAGAGCCGCGAGGTCTTCGTCCCAGGCTTCCCGGCGATCGGCCCGCACCGGACCGACGGCCCACAGTTGCCGCCGCAGGTCGTGCCGCCAGGCCACCGCCTCGACATAGGCGCCCGCACGGGCCTGCATCCGCAGTGACGGCAGCCCGCTGCACCGCTCGGGCTGAACGGCACGAATGCGGGCAAAACCGGCTTCGCGCAACAATGCCCGCAGGTGATCGGCGTAGTACAGCATGCGATGCGCCATACCGGCGTCGTCGGTGCCGAGCAACCAAACCAGCGCCCGGGCCCGGTCTGCCGGATGGCGCGCAGCAGCGGCGGCCGCACACGAAGCGGCGGCGTCGGGGGTTTCAATCTCGAGCGTGCCTCCCGGCCGCAACACCCGGCGGCATTCCCCAAGAAACACCCGCTCATCGGCAAACGGCAGGTGTTCGATAAAGTGCTCGGCAACGATGGCCGCCACGGCGCCCGTCGCGTACGGCAGGGGCACGATCGACCCCCGGCAATCGGCGACGGGGCTCGCCTCCCCATCGATGTTGATGAACCCCGGGCGAAAGGAAAGGCCGCAGCCCAGGTTGAGCCGCGGCCGCCCGCGCCGGATGCGCGCAGTGGGCGTTTGCCGCCATG
>CAZADH010000106.1:0-18092 GCA_964483805.1 uncultured bacterium | reverse complement strand
GAGCAACTCGAGGTCGCCGCCGAAAAAAACCGGGTCGAAAGCCTCCGCCAGACGCGACAGATCACCATTGCCGCCGAGTCACTCGCGGTGGCCCGCCTCGAACAAGGCCTGCTCGAAAAACGACGCAATGTCGACGAGATCATCAACCTGCAACAACAACGTGACCTCATTGCCGGCCGCGTCCAGCTCGCGGTCGAAGAAGCGTCGTTGACCGCCGATCTCGCCCGGCGCGGTCTCAAATCGGCCCTCGAGGTCGAGCAGGCGCAGCTCGAAGTGGAGCGCCAACGCCGGGAACAATCCATCAATGCTGAGAAACTCGACTACGAGACGTCCGGACCGACGAAACGCGAACGGCGCCTGGCGCAGCTTGCCGTCGATATCGCCCAAAACCGCCTCGCACTCGCACGGCTCGAGGCCGAACTGGGCAGTGCCACCGCCGACCTCGATGTCCGCACCCTCACCGTCGAGCTGGCCGGGGTCGAACACGATCGCGATCAAACCCGGCGACAACAGACCGAGGCCGCCATCGCCAGCCCGCAAGACGGCATCGTCATCCTTCCCGAGGTGTTCAAGATGGGCCAGGTCAGCCGCGTCAAATCCGGCGACCAGGTCCACGCGCAGATTCCGTTCATGCAGGTCGCCGACCCCGAGAGCCTCGAGTTGCGCGTCGAGGTGTCCGAGATCGACGCCAAGTTCCTGCGCGTCGGCCAACCGGCAAGTATCACGGTCAAGGCTGCACCGGGGCGCGTTTTCCCGGGAACGACCACTCAGATCGGTCTCGCGATCGAAAGCCAGAGCCGGACCCGACCTGACGGCTACGTCGAGGTTTACGTCGCCCCGCAGAAACCCAAGGTCGCCAGTGGCACCGAACCCCCGCCGTGGCCATTCCGACCGGGCACGACGGGTGAAGTGACCTGGCGGCTGTACCAGCGTGATAACACCGTAATAGTACCTTATCACGCTTACCTGCCCACAGCAAGCGGGGCCGTGGTGGTTGCTCCCGACGGCCAGCAGCGTCGGCTCGACGCCGAGTTCTCCGATGGCCTCACCGGCCTGGTCGGGCCACGAACCGGCAAGGCCGGCGATGAGATTCTCATTCCGGAGCACGAGGCATGGTGAGTCCGATGATCGCCGCCCGCGGCCTCGAACGCCACTTTCGCCTCGTTGACGGCGTCGTTCGCGCCGTCGATGGGGTCGACATCGCCATCGACGCCGGCGAGTTCGTGGCGGTCATGGGAGCGTCCGGCTCGGGAAAATCGACGCTGCTCTACATGCTCGGAGCCATGGATCGCGCGACCGGTGGTGAGCTGTCGGTCGCCGGCGCCCGCCTCGACCAACTGTCAGACCATGCCCGCTCCGAGTTTCGCAACGCCACCATCGGGTTCGTGTTTCAGTCGTTCCAACTGCTGCCGCGCCTGAGCCTGTGCCGCAACGTCGAACTGCCGCTCGTTTACGCCGGGGTGCCGGCGCGCGAACGACGGTCGCGCGCGCTCAACCTTCTTGCCGCGGGTGGGCTCATGGGGCGCGAAGACCGCCCCCCGACCGAGATCTCCGGTGGCCAGTGCCAGCGCGCCGCGATTGCCCGCGCCCTGGTCAATCGTCCCCGGTTGCTGCTCGCCGATGAGCCGACCGGCAATCTCGATTCGCGCACCGGTCTCGAAGTCATGGCCGTCTTCCAGTCGTTGCACCGACAGGGCATGACTGTCGTCATGGTCACGCACGACGAAAACATGGCCGCCCATGCCTCGCGGGTGATCCGCATGCGCGACGGCAAACTGTTCGCCGACGAGCGTCATGCCAACCCGCTGCAAGCGCCGTTGCCGCCGGGTATCGGCGTTGAGTTCATGGGGGCCGTGGCCCGATGAAAATCACCGAATTCCTGCGCGAAGGCGTCTATGGTCTGACAGACCATCCATTACGGACCCTGCTCACGACCCTGGGCATCATCATCGGCGTGGCCGCCGTCATCGCCATGGTTTCGATCGGTGCCGGGGCACGCCGTGAGGCGCTCGAAGAACTGAAACGGTTCGGCACCCGCAGCATGCGCATCGTGTCGCGACCGCTCGAAGGCGAGCCCCTCAAAGAAGCCCTGAAGAAGATGGCGCGCGGCCTCTCGCTCGACGACCTGGCCCTGTTGCGCGCGGCCTGCCCCTTTCTCGAACGCGCGGTCGGCGAAAAAGTGACCGACCTGCGCGTCTATTGCCTCGGCGCCAAGCCAACCGCGACCGTCGTCGGGGTGGGCGAAGGGTTCCTCGCCGCCTCGAACTTCGAGGTCGCACGTGGACGTTGGTTCGACACCGACGATGAGTCCCGTGCCGCGCCCGTGTGCGTGCTGGGGCACGCTGTCGCCACAGAACTGTTCGGCACGGCGAACCCATGTGGCCAGATCGTCCAGATCGGGCGCACGCGCGTGCGCATCGTCGGGGTGATGCGCGAACAGGGTCTGGGCAAGGGAAAACTCGCGATCAAGAGTCGTGACCACGACCGCGATCTCTACCTCCCGCTGGCCACCACGCGGGAACGCATTTACCGAATTCCGCCCGCCACCGAAGACAAAGACATCTATCACGATCTGTCGGCACTGTGGCTGACCGTCCACGATTCGACCGATCTGCTCGCGGCCCGCGACACCGTCATGCGCATCCTCAAGCGACGTCACCGCGGCGTCAATGATCTCGAGGCGCTCGTCCCCCTCGAAATGCTCCGCCAGAGCCAGAAAACCCAGGAACTGTTCAACCAGGTCATGGCGTTCATCGCCGGCCTGTCTCTGCTCGTGGGCGGCATCGGTATCATGAACATCATGCTCGCCACGGTCAACGAGCGGACCCGCGAGATCGGGGTGCGCCGTGCGCTGGGCGCAACCCGCCGCGATATCGTCGGTCAGTTCCTCACCGAAGCGGCGCTGATCAGCCTGCTGGGTGGGTTGATCGGCATCGGCGTCGGCATCGCGTTGTCGCACGGCATCGCCTGGGTCACGGGTTGGACCACGGTCATACCGCTCGAGGCCGTCGTCGTGGCCTTCGTCGTTTCGCTCTCGACGGGATTGATCTTCGGCATCTTTCCGGCCGTCAAGGCGGCCCGTCTCGATCCGGTCATCGCGTTGCGCTACGAGTAATCCGGCAACAGAAATCGCATACGCCCCCTTGAGTTGCGGTGCCCCGCCGGGGTATGCTGCCAACGGCAGGGCACCTCATGCACCTGCCGTCATCCCCACGCACCGTGCGGAGGTACTCATGCGCCCACACCGATTTCTGTCGGTTCCCCGCCTTGGTCTTTTGCTTCCGATTGTGGCGACGGCCACCATGCTCGTGGCCGCGACGCCCCCCAACGTGCCCCCGCCGGCCTACAATCCGTACGCGCCGTACGGCATGCCGTCGACGGCCCAGGTCAGGCCCGAGGCGCAGGTTCCCGCCGGCACCCCCGAACCCGGCATGACCGCGTATCCGAACGCGCCGCTGCAACTGGCACCACCCACCATGCCCGAATCGACCGACCACGCGCGGCGCATTCGGCAGCGGCATGCCCGCCAACAGGGCGGACCGCCGTATCCCCCGGGTCAATACACTTACCCTACACCGTATTACGCGCCACAACCGCAACCGGCTCCTGCCGATGGCGGTACGCCCCCTGGTATTGTCACCCCGCTGGCCCCGTCGGTCGCGCCGGTTCCAGTCACCATGGTGCCTCCGCCCGCATACCCCGTCTATCCGGAACTGCAGCCGGTCGGTGCGACGCCGCCGGCCCCGCCGGTCGCCCCAGCCCCAATGCCGCCGGTGACGCCCCCGACCATGACCTCGCCCGCGCCGGCTCCGTCGAGTGTGACGCCGTACGGTGTGTCGGCGTTGCCCGCGCCGAGCTTCCCGACCTACGCTCCGGCCCAGCGGGCCGCTCCGCAAGCGGCTCTCAATGCACCGCCGCCGACGCCCGCGCCGATGGCCCCGGCCGTGATGCCGCAACCGGCCCAGGCCGTCCCGCCGTCGATGCTGCCGCCACCGATGTTCCCCGGTGATCCGGCGCAACCCCAGGCCGCCGCACCGGCGACCCGGCACCAGCGCCGCCGCACCCCCGAGAAGCCCGCCGAACCCGATATCCAGACGGGTCCGGTCACTGAACAGTGGCAGGCCGAAGAGATCCGCAATATCATCCAGGGCGTGCTCGCGCTGCGCGTGCTCCCGGAAAAAGGCGCGAATCCCACGGCCCTGTACAAAGTCATGGACCTCGGCCGGCGGTCATCGCACGTGCTGAACTTCCCCGGTTGGCCGGGGATCCCGCGGTTCATGCCCCGCGCCGATGAGAACACGGTGCGCGACCGGTCCTTCGGTGCCTGGGAATACCGCCACTATGGCTCGTTCCAGACCCGTCTCAACGGCTGGATCAAACCCACCGGCCAGTTCCTCAACTTCGATCTCGAATTCAAAGCCCGCGACAACCCAACCATCCGCGTGCTCGGCGCGGTCAGCCTGAAGGGCGCGCTCCGCGGACGCATCGAAGTTCTCGGCATCCGCCGCGACGGCTACTACCTGCGCGCGGTGCTCGACCTCGATGGCGTCTTCATCCGCAACGACGGGTATCCCGCCGGCGGGCGCATGGTCATCTCGGGCACGAACCTCGGTGGCGCTGCCGCCCAGTTCCCGCTGCAGTTCCCCATCGACATCCGCCGCATGCCCAAGGTGCTCAGCGAATACCGGGTTTCTGACGGCCCGCCGATGAGCGACGCCAACAAATAGGTAATATTACCTGATCGAGACCGGGTGGGGCCTTGGCCCCACGAGTGCGAACGGGGCGCGAATCGTGAGATTCGCGCCCCGTTCGCATTGGCCGGGCGTTGCGCCCGCTCAGCCCGCGTGGTGCTGTTGCGCCTGCCAGGCAAACGTGGCCAGATTGGTGGCACGGTTCGGCAGGATCGTGCCGTCGTAGACCATATCGATATACGGAACCTTCAACCGCCGCATCTGCCCCTTCAACACGGCCGTCGCAATCGTGCTCGGCATGCAGGTGAACGGCATCGCGTTGATCACACCGTTGAACCCCGACTTGGCAAACACGATCGCGCCACCGATCGACAGGATCGCTTCGCCATTGATGTGGTTCGAGAAGATGCCGGCCGTCTCGGCCAGAATGTGCTCGGTCGCGTGATCGAGCGAGTCCTCGAGGAGACTGCCGAACGGGCGCGCCAGGCCCCAGGCCACGGCGCGCTGATATTTGCCGGTCAGGAAGAACTTGCCGGCCTCGAGATACCCCTTCCAATCGCCGCGCCGCGCCAGGCTCATCGAGTCTTCGATGCCGGTGTGGGTCGTGTATTCGATCCATTCAGAGACGCTCGAGGTGAAGGTTTCCAGACCCAGTTGCTCGAGATTGCGCACCAGATCCTGATTGCTGCCCTTGTGCGTGCGCACATAGATCTCGCCGACGATGCCGATACGGGGCCGCCGCTTCGCGTCGTTGCGCACGATGCCGGCAAACGCCCGGGCCGCGCGGCGCGCCGCCTTGAGCAGTTTGAAACCGCCGCCGCCCTTGATGGCCGCCACCGCGTCGTTCATCGCCCGCGCAAAGACCTGGTCGGTCTCGCCGGGGGTCGTTTCGTACGGCCGCACCCGCCACAACAACTTCTCGAGGATGTCGCCATAGACAACCGCCTGCCAGGCGAGCTTGCGGAACTCGCTCGCCTCGTCGGTGGTGAAGAATCCGTTGCACCGGTAACTGTCTTCCGAACTCGGCGACAAAATCGGCACACTGTCGAAACCAAGCCGGTCGAGCAGAATGCGGTGTAATCTATTGTATTGACCGAATCGGCACGGCCCTTCGGTTTCGGGCATGAAGAACGCGACCTCGTTTTCGATGTCGACCTTCTCGCCCTTCAGCGCCGTGAGCGTCTCGAACATGTCGCCGGTCGTGACCGTGCACGGGAAGCACTCCTTTCCCGAGGTGTGCCGTTTGCCGAACTCGAGACCGGCCGCGGTATACGTCGGCATGACCTCGGCACGGTGCCCCACGCCTTCGAACGCTGCCGCCAGCAGACGCGCGCCCTCGGCCATGAACGGCAGGAACAGGCGCCGCTCTTTGAGCGGGGCGGTGGCCTTGTGCGGCACGATGTGCACCGTCTTGTCGGGCGTCAGAGTGCGCACATCGCGCTGGTTGGCGATGACATCGAGAAACGCCAACAGGCGGGTCTCGACACCGGCGCCGGCGCTGTGCTCATCGAGTTCCAGTTCGAGGTAGGGGCGCCCCGTGCGGTTCATCTCGTGGTTGAAGAAATGCAGGATGAAGGAATCGGGGCCGCACGAGAAGCTCGTCAGATACAGGCCGAACAAGCGCGGATCACGGTTGATCGCGCGACCCGCCCGCAGAATCTGCTCGCCAAATCCCCAGTACATGTTGGGGTAGTCGGTGCCGATCTCGACGTCGTCGAGATCGAGAAACTCCATCGGAATCGCCATTGCGCCCAACCGTGAAAAGGTCGCGAACAGGTTCAGATTCGTGCGCCCGTCGTAACAGGCGTACGGCCGCCCGACCACCACCACGGCGCGCCGGTCGCCCAGCGACGCCAGCGTGGCCCGGCCCACCTTCTTGATCTCGGCGTTGAACTCGTCTTGCGCTTTCTGTGCGGCATCCCAAGCCGAAGCAAACCGATCGCGCGCAAATGGCAGGCCGAGCCGCGTCATCTCTTCGGCAAACGCGTCACGCAGGCCGTCGCGACCGAGCTTCAGGTAGACAGCCGGATGCAGGACCCGCCGCTCATCGAGTTCGAGTGCGGCTTTCAGCATGTGGTAGTTGGCCTCGAGATACGGGCAGTAATACCCGCGCTTGCCCGGATCGGCGGCCATCTCGATCATCATCGGCAGGAACAGGTAATCGCACCGGCGCGCCAACCACGCGGCGTGACCGTGCGAGATCTTGATCGGGAAACAGGTTTCGCAGGTCATCGCGGCGATGCCCGCATCGGCAATCGGGTTGTTGGTTTCGGGCGACATCACCACGTCGAACCCGAGGCCATCGAGCAGGTGCGTCCAAAACACCCCCAACTGGAAGTTCGACAAAGAGCGGGGGAAGCCGATGGTCGGCCGCTCTCCCGCCGGCGGCACATACGCCCCGCGCCGCATCTGGGGGTTCTGGCCGTCGTCTTCGAGCAACCGGGCCTTGGTGCCCAGCGCTTTCGCAAAGATGTTCTGGCGGATGCGATGAAAATTCGGCGTGCGCTTGGCCACGCCCTGGCGCGACTCGTACATGCCGCACTCGCCACCGTAGATCGCTTCGTCGCCCGCAACCTGGTAGATCTGCAACTTACAAAGATTGTGACAACCGGGATTGCGGTGACAGACCTCTTCTTTGTGAATGAACGGGGCATCGACGATATCGAAGCCGCGGAACCGCGTCGTCACCTTTTCGCCGGCAGCCCGGCGTTTTTCCATCTCGTCGCGGGCGTGCAAGGCCGCACCGATGGCGCCCATCACTTCGCGATGGGGCAGGGTGGCGATCGGCCGACCGGTGATCCGTTCGAAGGCCGCCACCACCGCGCGATTCAGCGACGGTCCACCCTGGAAGGAGATGCAGTTGCCGATTTTTCCGTCTTGCACCACGCGGTTGAGGTAGTTGTGCACGACCGCCTGCGCGAGGCCGGCGAGCAACTCGGGGGTGGCCGCGCCCATCTGCAGGTGCGACATGAGATCGGCTTCCATGAACACGGTGCACCGCTCCGCCAGTTTGAGCGGCGCTTTGCTGCTCATCGCCAGACCTTCATACTCCTTGTCGATGGCGATGCCCAGCTTGTGGGCCGTCTCTTCGAGAAAGCTGCCGGTGCCGGCCGCACAGACTTTGTTCATACGGAAATCGACGACGAATCCATCTTTGAGCAAGGTGTATTTGGCGTCCTGCCCGCCCAGTTCGAAAATGGTATCGACCTCGGGTTTGAAGAACGTCGTGCCCAGGGCGTGCGCCGTCACCTCGTTGACCACGTCGTCGGCACCGACAAACAGGTTCGCAACCTCGCGCCCGGAACCGGTGGTGCCGACGCCCTGCACCTCGATCCGCTTGTCATCGACGGTTTCGCGCAGGTTGCGCAGCGCCTTCTTGATGGCAACGACCGGTTGCCCTTCGGTCGGAATATACCGTTTGTAAAGCACATCGCCCGCGGGCGTCACCACCACGAGCTTGGTGGTCGTCGAGCCAATGTCGAAACCCAGAAATGCCGGCAACTTGTGCGTTCCGCCGGGCAACCCCGGAACCTGACCGGCATCGTTGAACTGCGACAGCTTGAACGCCAACGGTTCGGTGGTTGCGGCCGCAAACGCCGCCGAACTCTTGAGCGCCGTGATCTCGTTCGCGCGCACGGCACGGCCCTTGCCGGCCCGGATGGCCGCGAGCGCCACACCGAGGGCACCGAGGTTGGTGTGATGCGGAGGCACCGTCACCGGCATCCCCAGGATTTTGGCGAACGACGGGGCCGCCAGCCGGTTGCTGGCATAGCCGCCGATCAGCACGACGGGACCCTGGATCTCGCGATTGTTGATCAGCGTCGATTTGAAGTTCTTCGCCACGCCATCGTGCAACCCGGCAATGATGTGGCGGATCGGGATGCCCTTGTTCTGCAGGTGGATCATGTCAGACTTTGTAAATACAGTACAGCGACACGCCACATTGGCCGGGCAATCGGACTTCGCCCCTTCGGCGACGAACCGCTCGAGAATTGCGTCGATGCGGGCTTGCGGATCTTTGATGTCGGCAAACTGCGGCAGATCGCTGTAGATGCGCTCGGCCTGCTGGTCGATGAAACTGCCGGTACCGGCAGCGCACGCCTCATTGAGCTTGAAATCGCGCAAGGCAAAACCGTCGCCCGACGGTTCGACCATGAACAACGCCGAATCGTGGCCCCCGATGGCCACGACCGTGCGGGCCGCGGGCATGACCCGGTGCAGGCCGATGGCCTGCGCCGTCGTCTCGATTTCGAAAAAGGTCTGCAGCTCGCGGGCAAACGTGTCGCCGTGGGTACCGGTGAAAACCACGCGCTCGATTGCCCCCGCCCCGTACTGCAATTCGAGACGACCCAGTTCACGGGCGAGCAGCTCGACCGTGCGGCCGAAGTGCCGGACATAGGGGGCTTCCGCAATCAGCGTGCCTTTCGCATCGCAGATCACGATATTCATGCTGGTCGAGCCGATATCACAACCGACGGTGAGGTGATGAAGCTTCGTCATGGGTGCCTCCGCGCAACGCAACGATCGACCCGAACCGGGTCGGAATGTCGGATTGTACCACCTGCCGTGCGGACCGGCAACCTCAGATCAACGGATGGCCGGTCGCAGGCTGACTTCGCCGGAGGTCATCGCCACTACCACTGCATCGCCACAAGCATGCGGCCGCAGCAGGGTACCCCGGGTCGTGAAGCTCCAGGCCGTATGGCCATCGCGCCCATCGAGCGCCTGCACGCGTGTATTGCTTTTGTCTGCACCGATCAGCGTCGCCACGCACACGGTCTGGCCGACGACGAAACACCCTGCCGACGGTGGAACATCGCGCGACCAGCGGGCGACCCCGAAGTCACCGGCCACGCGTCTCACCTCATTGCCCAAAGCGAGAACCGCGTCGGAGGCCACCGGCGCCAGGGCAACGAGCGGGCCTTCGACCACGGTGGCCCACAGGCCTCCGGACGCCACCGGGAAGGTCTCGAGGCGGTCTGGGCCCATGCGCCGCAAGACCTGGCCGGCCAGAACGCCTTCCGTGCTGCCGCCCTGCGTGGGGCTGCGATAGACCACGCGACCCGTCGCCGGCTCGAGCAGCACCAGTTCGTCACGGAGCGAATCGACTGCAAACACCCCGGCCACCGACCGCGGTTCACGCGCGGCAACCGCCGCTGGATACCGCCAAAGTTGTCGCCCGGAGCGGACCTCGACGCCGACAATCACTGCGCCGGTCGCGGTTTTGCTCGTCACCGCCACGGTCTCGCCCAGTTGACACCACCCGACCAGATCGCCGCCGCCGGCGTAGATCCAGGTTGCCGGCCCCAGTTGCGGTGCAAACGCGCCGACCGCGTTGCTCGCCACCTGGACGAGCAGCGCGTCACCACCGGATGTCGGCGTCAACGGCAACCACGAACACCCCGGCAGTTGGACCCGTCGTCGCACCGCCAGTTCGCGTCCATCGAGGGCAATCAACCCCGCCGCGGCATCGACCGAAACCGCTTGTTCTCCGAACCAGACCGGATCGCGCGCGAGCGGCGAGGTGAGCCGCACTCGCCCCACTTCACGTCCGTCGGTCGTGGCGAGCGCCACGACGTCACCGGTCACCCCTGCAACAAGAACGCGCTGGTCGACGACCAATGGCGCAACGGCCAGCGACTGCCCCAGATCGACGCGCCAACGCGCGAGGTCGATGGCCGGTGGATTCAGCGCCCAGAGCATGACCAGAAATGCGCCGACCGCCACCGCGGCAAGCAGACGATGCAAGGTGATCATGGGTGCATCTCCCCGGCACCCCGTGCCGGCATCCGGAGCGACACCCGGCTCAGGATTTCTTCGCCGCTGCCTCGGCGTCGAGGCGATGCATGAACTCGGTCACGACCTGCAGGGCCTGCTCGACCGGAATCCGCGTGGTGTTGATGACCATGTGGTAGAGGTGTGGATCGGCCCAATCAGCGTCGAAAACGTCGGCCAGGAACCGGCGGCCCGACTCGTCGCGACCGTCGATCAGCTTTTCGGCCTGTTCCGTCGAGATCTTCTGCTCTTCGACGATGCGAGCGACACGGGTCGGCCGATCGGCCACGATGCGCAGATGCAACGCCCGCGGGTGATCGGCAAACACCATCTGGGCGCCACGGCCCAACACGACGATGTTGGCCTCACGATTGGCGATGTCGACCAATGTCTGTCGCAACACATCGACGTATTCCTCGTGTGAATACTCGGTCGACGGATACGGGCGGAACATGTCGAGACCGTCCCAGTCGAGTGGGCCAAGACCAAAGGTATGAAACACCCGCCCGCCCTTGGCGATGTTGGCCAGCGCTTCCTGGAAGAACACGGAGATCCGGCTGTAGGTGTCCTGATCGAAATCCTGCATGTCGTCCTGGCTCTTGCCCATGCGACGCGCAATCTCGTGAATGACTTCTTTGTCGATGCAGGTGCCGCCGATGGCCTCGGCCAATTTGAGCGCCAACCAGGTGCCGCCGGCACCCACCTCGCGGGATATCGTGATCACTGCCATGGTCGTCCTCCGTTGGGATCAGGTGAAAAGGCCCGCAACATTATAGAGCCTCCCCCGGAACGTGTAAACGGGGCGTCAACTCCTGCCGTCGCGCCGCGTGGCCGGGGGCGGAAAGACCGATTTGAGATACCACGCGTCTTCGTCGCACGACCAGTAGAGCACGTGCTCTTCGCCACCACGCACGACGACGCGAAAGAAGATCCGCCGATGCCCGCTGATCTCCTCGTCGAACCACGACCGCAATACTGTCAATACTTCGTATTGCTTTCCGCCGAGCCGGTAACGACGCGGACTCTCTTTTCCCTTGTAGCCCGAGTAGGCGTCGACATCGAGAACTTGATCCATACCATCAGTCTAACACGATCCCGTAACGCACTGTATTCCTTTCCTGGAGCCGGTCTCGGCGGACTCCGTTCACCGCCGCGAAAAAATCTGCGCGGGGGTCTTCGGGTTTCTGTGAATTCGCCCGATGAGTAATACAACAGCGCACGAGTAGCAAGGAGGAGAACAGAGTATGGTGCATCCAGGGATGGTGGGAATTACCGAATTGATGACGGACGACAGCTTCCTCGCTTTCATGGAAACCATGGACGAGAGCGCGATCGCGACGATGTCGGTGTACGAGATCTACGCGGCCTACATGGAAAAGCAGGACGACCTGCACTGAGCCTCTGCACGGGTTCGCCGACACGCGGGCCCGACCGAACGATAATCTCCGACCCGGGCGATGACACGGTTCATCGCCCGGGTCGTCTTTTTCCGGGCGACGATCCGACCCCTGGGTTGCTCCGTCACCGCTGTCGCTCTATTATGAGCGGGTATGTTCTTCCCGTTGCACGACGACAACAACGAACCGGTCCGCCAGACGCCCTGGCTCGTTTATTCATTGCTGGCGATCAATGTGCTGGTCTTCTGCGGCGATCGCCTCTACAAGATGGCGTCGGTGAGCGGCTATCTTCGTTACGTGTTCGGTCACGGCCTGGTCCCCCTGGCCTGGACCGACCATCTGCTCACCTACGCACCGGTGCTCACGCAGCACACCCGGGTGCCCCCCGAACTGTTCGTGCACAATTCGTTCGTCGGTCTCTGGCTGATGCCGGTCACCTACATGTTCATGCATGTCAATATATTGCATGTATTGGGCAATATGTGGTTCCTCTGGGTCTTTGCCGACAACCTCGAGGAGCGCATGGGTCGCGCCGCCTTCCTGTCGTTCTATCTGCTCGCGGGCATCGGCGGCGGCTTGCTGCACGTGGCTTTCGATCCCACCTCGATGCGCCCGTTGCTCGGCTCGTCGGGCGCGGTGGCGGGCGTGCTCGGCGCCTACGTCATCCTCTATCCGCGCAACCGTATTACCTGTTATTTCTGCCCGGCCTGGTTCTTCATTCGTCGCATCGACGTCCATGCCTGGATCGTGCTCGGTTTCTTTCTGTTGGCGCAGGTCATCGCCCTGTCACCCTCGTATGTCACCAACGAACGCACGGCGTTCGTCTGCCACCTCGGCGGCTTTCTCACCGGCCTCTTGATCGGCCTGCCGTTCCGGCGCCACCACCGCACGCTGCCCGTGCCGGCCGCGCCTGGCCCATCGGAGCGGTCATAGCCCGATCGGCGTGGCTGCGCCCTTCTCATCGAACTCGGGCCGCATCAACATCAACGCGTAGACCACGATGTTGATGAGGACGATCGGCATCAGACAGATCTGCGTGCTGATCGCCACCCCTTGCCAGACCGCCGGGAACGGCAGAATCCAGCGAACCACGTCGAGCACCTCGCCGGTCGAAATGCCGATGAACACAAGCAGTATCCACGAACTGGCGAGCAGCTCCAGCGTCCGGCCAATGCGCGGGGCCACGAGTCTGCCACTGCGGGCAAACGCCGACCTGACGCCGGACCGCTCGAAGACCATGATCGATTCGACGAGCAGGTGACGAATCAGCACCCGGCCACCGGCCCACAACACCGCACCGATCACGAAGAGTTCGGCCACGACCCGTACCGCCGGCCGCCGGCCGATCCAGTTGAACAGCAGCAGATCGACCGCCACGGCCACCACGAAACCGGCCGCACCGTGCAACATCACCATGCCATACTTGGCGACCTTGGCCCGGGTAACCGGGAACGCCAGTGTCTTCACCCGTTCCCAGATCGCTCCCGGCGCGGGATGCTCACCGGCCAGATACGCGCGCACCATCAACGCGATGATCACGTTGCTGCACGCCAGTGCCAACGCCACCAGAAAAAACCAACCCACCGTGCCGAAGATGAGGATGCCACGCATCGCCCCGGTCGGCAGGATGTCGCTCGACACCAGGCGCAGGTTGCCCAACGCATGCCCCGTGACCAATATCGGCACGCCGGCGATCACGCAAAACAGCATGGTGACCACCGAAAACGCCACCACGTGTTTTTGAAAGATGCGCATCGACAAATCGAAAACTGCCAACACGCTCGCGTCGGGTTCGGGCAACAGCGACACCTCGCGTGGCGGCACCAACCGCTGCTGCATGGCGAGCGCCGACTCGAGGATCGGCCCGAGACGGTCCCGTTCGCCCTGGGTCAGGCGAGCCACCTGCCGCAGGAGACGCTGCGCCGCCCGCCGCCGCAACCACCGGCGCCGCCCGAGAAGCTGCGCCACCTCGGCCTCCCGTCGCTCGGCCTGCGCCAACCGTTCGACCCGCGCCGCCGCATCGCGCATAAATACACCAGGTTGCTGACCTGTTCCGGCCAGCGGTGTGCCATGCGCCACCGCCAACGCTTCGGCGACACGCCGCAGTTCGTCGGCCGTCTCGGCCGGCAGCAACCCGCAACTTTCGGCCTTGGCCCCGAGTGTGACCAGCAACTCGTCTTCGTCGATCGGGGGTGGCGATGGCTGCAACACCGGGGGGTCGATCAGGCGGGGCGCCGCAGCGGAACGCCCGGTCAACGTGCTCTTGATAAACCCGAACCAGCGGTCGAACTCGTTCTCGAAGAAACTGTCGGATTGCCGCGCGATCTGTCGACGCACGCGAATTCGCTCCTCGAGTTCGGCCGTCCCCGGAATCCCGCGTCGGGTGTAGTCCTGCAAAGTGGTAAACGCCAGTCGCCGGATCCCCGCGTCTTCGTCGTCGAGCAACTGCGCGAGCAGATGCACCAGCGCCCCGCGTTCGAGCAGGGCCATGCAATACAAAGCACTCTTGCGAAACACTGTCTGTGGATGCCGCACCAGCAGCGAAAGATCGGGGGTCGGATCGTAGGCCGGATCGGCGGCAAATGCCAAAATGGCGTTCGCCCGCACCCGATTATTTACATCGTGCAGCAGTGGCCCCAGCAGGCCGCGCGCTCGGGTGGCATCGATCGCCACCAACGCATCGACGGCATTCGCCCGCACCCGGTCGTCGGCATCGTACAACCGCGCACTGATCGCCGCGAACGCCGGCACTGCCTTCATGCGTCCGAGCAACGCCACCAACCAGGCCGCGAGAATCGGGTCACGCTCACGCTCGAGTCCGGTGACCAGCGGGGCCACATACTCGGGCGACAGCACCGCCGGCAACCGGGCCAACGCCGATTGCCGACTGTCGGCCGTCGGATCGGCAAAGATCGCGGCCAACTCGGTCGGGGTCACATGCGCCGTGGCGGTGGTCACCGTGCCGTGCCACGGCACGGCGCGGGGTGGGGGAAGCCCGGGCAACGACGATTGCACGCGCACCAGTTCCCGTGCGGCTTCCGCGTTACCCTGCCGCGCCAGGCCGGTCAATGCCTCCGCCGCCTTCAGCCGCAGCGACGGCACCGCATCGTTGAGGGCGACATCGACGAGAATGCTGACCGCCAGCGGCGTATCGCACCGTGACAACGAAAAGATCGCCGAGTCGCGATGGGCCACCTCGGGAGCATGGGCCAGGTCGCGCAGCAACCGCAGCAGTTCCGGCCCACCCACGCCTGCAAGTGCCAGAATCGCGTTCTGCCGCACTCGATTGTCGGGATCCTGAATTGCCGGCAAAACCGCAGTGAGTGCTGCATCCCCGCCGATCGTCGCCAGCGCCTCGACCGCATTGGCGCGAATGCGCGGATCGGATTCGATCAGATACCGGCGCAACCGCTCGATGTCGCTGCTGCCGCCCAATCGACCCAGGCCAACGATAAAGCTGGCGATCAGCTCGGGCACGACCTCGCGGTCGAGCGCCGCGCGCAGGTGCTCGACCGATTCGGCCGCCGGTTTCGTCAGCGCCTCACGCAATGCGGCCAGGCGTTCACCCGGGTCACTCGCGGTCCACCGCGGGGCCTCGGGCATCGCCCGATCGGTGGCCGGCAGCGCAATACCCGCGTGATCGCGCAGCAAATGCATGGCCCGGCGCGCGTAATACCGAATCTCGACGCTCGCGTCGCTGGCGGCAACGCGCGCCAGCACAGGAATGGCCAACGGCTCCCGACTCTGCAACAAGCCCAACACCGACTGGCGCCGAACGTTCTCGTCCGGCGAATCGAGCCGCGTTGTCAGTTCTTGAAAAAGGCCGTCGTCCATGCCCTCGCCCCCGCCCGCACCCGCGGGTGCCTCATCATAAAGCCCCGCCCCGCGCGTGGCAAGCCGAACGTGGGAGCCGGCCGCACACGATGCGCGTGGTGCCCGGGGCCACCCACCGCTCGCGCAGCTCTCAGCTCTTGCGGCGCTTTTTCGTGGCCGCTTTGGCGCTCTCACCACCGCGCGCGAGAAAGCGGGCGAACTGGGCGATCAAGGTCGGCCGACCGGCAGGCGACCGGGCGGCGAACGCGCAAAACTCGCGCAGGCGCTGCAATGCAAGGGGCGAGATCAGGTGCTCGAGGCGGCATGCTTCGGCGGCGGCGACGTCGGCCGGCAACTGCAAGACCACCGAAAAGAACTCGTCGAGAATCTTTTCGGAATGATCGAGCCCGTGGATGACGGCCTGACCGGCCTCGGTGAGGCGCACCGGCTGGTACGGTGCGTAATGCACCAGCCCGAGCCGCGCCAGCCGGCGCAGGGTCCCGGTCACGGTCGGCCGGCGGCACCCCAACGCATCGGCCAAGTCTTTGGCTCGCACCATGCCGTTCTCGACCTCGAGCCGGCCGATGGTCTCGAGCTGATGCTGCACGGTGGTAGAATACGTTGTCAATACTTTGCTCATGGTGCCTCGGGGCGGTCGGGTTTCGCGGCGGCGGCCGTCGGCTTCATCGCCACGGGTGGCTGGTCCGGCGGCACGACGCCCCCGGCCGCGGGACCACACGGTTCGATGCCGGCGCACGCCCGCTTGCAGCACGACCGGCTTACGCATGACCCGCAACCCTCGCCGGCCAGATCCCGGCGAATGTGCCGGACCAACACGATGACGGCGACAATGACCACGACAATGACCCAGACGTTGCTCATCGGTCATCAACCTCCCAGAATTCCACCGACCACCGCGACGAACATCCCGGCCACCCACGCCAGGACCGCAGGGTAGACGATCGCCACGCCGGTCCAGCACCACGACCCCGTCTCGCGAAAGATCGCGCCGACGGTCGGCAGACACGGCACGAACAACAGGGTCACCACCATGAGGGCAAAGGCGCCGCGCGCCGTGATTCCCGCCCGCCGCATCGCCTTGCCCAGTTCATCTCCGGTCACGCCGTAGACGACCCCGAGACTGGCCACGATGCCCTCTTTCGCAACGATGCCCGGCAACAGACTCACGGCCTCGCGCCAGGTCAATCCCATCGGCGCAACCACAGGCTCGAGCACACGCCCAATGCGGCCGAGATACCTCCCAGCCGCTTGTTCGCTGTGCATTCGGGTCTCGATCTCGGCCTTGCGTGCCTCAAAATCGGCCGGTCGCGACTGCTCGAGTTGGGTCAACTGCTCGGGCCAGTTCTGCGACAGCGGCACCTCGCGCGGAAAACTCGACAAAACCCACATCAGTGCCGCACCAGCCACGATCACGGTGCCCGCCTTTTCGAGGAAGTGCCCCACTTGCTGCCGCAACAGCGCATACACTGAACGCGGGGTCGGCCACCGGTACGGCGGCATTTCGAGCATGAAACAACCCGACGTGTCATCGCCCATCAGACCGCCTGAAATGCGGCCCAGGACGACAACCGCCAACACGCCGATCGCGTATAACAATGTCAATACGTGGCCCGCCTGCTCGGCAAAGAAGATGCCGGTCAGCAAGACAAACACCGGCAGCCGCGCCGAACAGCTCATCAGCGGGATCAACAGAATGGTGCGCAACCGTTGGCGCGGGTGTTCGATGATGCGGGTCGCCAGCACTGCCGGCACATTGCAGCCAATGCCCATGATCAACGGGATGAACGCCCGGCCCTGCAAACCGATACCCTGCATCAGGCGGTCCATCATGAATGCCGCCCGCGCCATGTAACCCGAGTCTTCCAGTAGCGCGATCCAGGCAAACAGGATGATGACGTTCGGCAGAAACACGAGGACCGACCCGGCGCCCTCGATCAGACAGTTGGTGACGAACTCGGCTCCCAGCCCGGAACCCAGATAGCCATCAGCCACGCCATGCAACCAACGCATGACCGAGCCGATCCAGGCGGCAGGGTGGGCGCCGAGTTGAAACGTGCTCCAAAACACCATCCAGAGCAACAAACCGAAAATCGGCAAACCGAACCAACGATGAATCAACCAACGGTCGAGACCGTAAGCCTGCACGCTCTCTTCGTCCCAGTCGCGACCCTGGGACCGGCGCAGCATCTTCTCGATGCGGCGAAAGCGATCGGCCGCCACAAAACTCGCTGGACAACAGCCCACCGTCTTCTGCAACTGGCCACGCAACGGATCGGGGGGACTGGCGGCATCGCTTCGCTCCGGGCCGCACAGTGCCACCATGGCTTCGCGACGGCGGGCCGACGACGCCTGCGCCCAGGTGCTGCCACGCGCGACCAACCAGGCGTCGAGCGCT
>CAZADH010000105.1:2030-18181 GCA_964483805.1 uncultured bacterium | reverse complement strand
GCTTGGGGTCGATGAACGACGAATCGACGTTGCCGAACAGATCCGTCTCGAGCATCTTGGCCCGGATATTCTTGACGTAGGTGTTGATCTTGTCGAGGTCAGGCCCCTTGATGAAGAAGTTGGTATCGGACATGCGCCCCGAGCCGAAACTGCCACCCGCCGCCTGCACCGCTGGCCGCAGCGTCGAATAGTCGTTCATGATCTTGCGGACCTCGTTCATCACCTGAAACTGCGTGTAGTCACGCTTGGCCAGGTCGATGATCTGCACGTAGATCGCCGCTTCGTTGACGTTGACGCCCGCGCCCTCCCCAAGCGTCGAAAAGATGTGCTCGACCCCACGAACCTTGCCGATCTTCCCCTCGATCTCCTGCAGGATCTCCAGGGTGCCGTCAAGCGACGTCCCCTCGGGGGCACGAAAATAGACGTTGAATTCGTTGGTGTCGTCGACGGGAATAAAGTCGCCGCTGATGCGCTTACCGATGATGGGGATCAGGAGCAAGGACCCGACCGCCACCAGGACGATCGACCAACGCGCCCGCATCGCCAGGCGAAGAAATACGCCGTAAATACGTTCGAGCACGCTGTAGAACACGGAACTTTTGCTGTGACCGCTGCCGCGCGTCGCCTTGTACAGAAAAATTCGCGAACAGAGCATCGGCGTCAAGGTGAACGCCACGAAGATCGACACAAGAATCGCAAAGGCGACAGTCAAACCGAAGTTGTTCAGGAGTCGCCCGATGATGCCTTGCATGAAAGCCACCGGCACAAAAATGACCGCCAAAGACAATGACGTGGCCATGATCGCCAGATAGATTTCGGCCGTGGCCTCGCGAGCCGCGGTCATGGCGTCGGACTTCAGTTCCTCCATGTGGCGGAAGATGTTCTCGAGCACGACGATGGCGTCGTCAATCACGATGCCGACGGCGAGCGTCAGACCCAACATCGACATGTTGTTGAGGGTGAAGCCCATCAGTTTCATGAGAAAGAACGTGGAAATCAACGAGACCGGAATCGCCAGCGAGGTGATCAAGGTCGAGGCGATGTTCCACATGAACAGGAGCACCACGATCGAGGCAAAAATGGCCCCCATCACCAGGTGTTCGTTGAGCACTTTCAGCGAGGTCCGGATGAACGCCGACTGGTCACGAATCTCGGCGATGGACATGTCTTTCGGCAGGCTGGGTTTCAGCTCGGTGAGCCGCCTGCGCAAGCGATCAACGACGTCGAGCGTGTTGGTCCCCGACTGTCGCTGGATAACGAGAGAGAACGCATTGCGCCCATCGAGGCGGGCAATCGTGCGGGGCTCCGCCTCGGTATCGATCGCCGTGCCGAGATCCTTGATGCGAATCGGCACGTTGTTCTGCGTCGCCACGATGACGTCGTTGAACTTCGCCGGTTCGTCCAGACGGCCGAGGGTGCGCAGCACCCACTCCTTCTTGCCGCGGGTGACATTGCCCCCGGGGATCTCGATGTTCTGCCCGATCATGGCCGCTTTCACCTGGTCAACGCCAATGTTGTACGCCGCCATTTTGGCCGCATCGAGCACGACGTGAATCTCCCGTTCGCGACCGCCGACCATCTGGATGGCACCGACACCCTCGACCGCCTCGAGCGGTTCTTTCAACCGCTTCTTCGCAAAAGTCGTCAGATCGCGTATCGACATCTGCGAACTGATCACCAGCGTCAACACCGGCGCCGCATCCGGGTCGATCTTCTCGACGATCGGCGGTTCCGCGCCATCGGGGAAGTTCTTGGTCACCCGGGCGATGCGGTCGCGCACTTCCTGGGCGACGACATCGATGTTCTTTTCGAGATCGAAGCGGACAATGATCTGGGCCGCGCTGAACACGCATTTTGTCGAAATGGTGTCGACGCCACCCAATGTATTTACAGCCTCTTCGATCGGCTTGGCAATCTGCGTCTCCATCTCTTCGGGACCGGCACCCGGCAGCGTTGCGTAGATGCGCACCGCCGGAAAATCCATTTTCGGGAAGAGATCAAGACCCAGCGACTGGTAGGAAAACAGGCCCAGGACCACGAGGGCCACGTTCATCATCAACGTGAAGACCGGGCGTTTGATGCAGATTTCGGCAAAGTTCATGATTCGAACTCCGTGTCCTGGGCAGGAACCGGTTCAGGGTTTCGTCGGCGCAGCAAACGTCACGCGGGCAAACATTCCGGGCTTGAGCACCATGTCGGGGTTGTCGATGGCGACCTCCACGCGCGCCGTGCGGGTGCGCGTGTCGAGAACCGGTGCGATATGGACGATGGTTCCGCTGAACACCCGGTTCGGAAACGCATCGACGCGAACCGTCGCCGCAATGCCCTTTGTCAGCAAGGGCGAATACCGTTCGGGGCAGTCGACAGCCGCCAGGATCGGATTGAACTCGACGAAGTTGTAGATCGGCGTGCCGGGGCTGACCATCGTGCCTTCGTCGACCAGTCGCTGCGCCACCGCACCGGCAAACGGGGCAGTCAATACCGAGTATTGACGTTGCAGCCGCGACAGCCCGACGGCCGCCTCCTGTTGGCGCACCTGGGCCCGGGTGGCATCTTTCTCTTCGACGCGGATGCCCTGTTCGACCAGCGCTTTCTGCTGGATCGCCGTCATGTACTGGGCCTCGGTCACCGTGGCACGAGCCTCGGCAGCATCGAGGTTCTGCTTCGAGGCGCCGCCGACTTTGAACAGGTCGCGCAACCGCTGCACATCGAGGCGGGCGTTGTCGAGATTGGCGCGCGCCTGCCGCACCGCTTCGTCGGCAGCTTTGCGTTCTTCCGGACGGCCACCGCTCTCCTGGCCCCGCAAACGCGCCTGGATGTTGGCCAACGCGGCCTCGGCCTGGCTGACCGCCAGGTCGAAATCCTGCGGGTCGAGGCGGGCCACCGGGGCCCCGGCCGTGGCCGTATCCCCTGCAAACAACGCGACGTTTTCGACACGGCCACCGACCTTGAAAGCCAGCGCCACTTTGCGATTCGCCACGAGTTCGCCGACCAGCTCGCCGATGGCGGCGAGCGGGGAGGTCGGCGTGGCCTCGGCGGCAGGACGCGCCGCCTCGGGGGCGGTCACGTCGGTGCGGGCCAGATCGCCCACGGCCATGGAGCCACCGCCGGCAACACTACCCTGGCGTCGTCCCTTACCGCGATGCGAACCACTGCCGGCCGCGGTATCGTCGCTTTCCTGCGCCCAGGCCACCGGCAACGAGAACAGCAATACAATGACCATACTCGATATGACATTCCATCCACCGCGGCGAACCATCATTTTCTGCACCTGCGTATTCATCTGGAGCTTCCTTGCCGGGATCACAATTGCCCCGCCGTCGTCAGACCGAGGGCGCGCTGAAACTGAACGAAAGCCACGGCACGATCGTGCAGTGCCTGGTAACGCTGCACACGGGCCTGGGTGAGAGCGACCTGGGCATCGAGCACATCGATCGCGGTCTTTGCCCCCGTCTTGTACGCCATCTGCGCAATGTTGAGCGCTTCCTCGGCCTGCTCGACGTTCTTCTCTTGCGATTTGAGCACCTCTTCGGCCTCGATCCGGGCCGTCAGTGCCTTGCGGATCTCGAGGCGGATCGCAGCAATCGTGTTGAGCACCGCAATGTGCCCCTGCTCGACATTGGCCGCCGCCTCGCGCGTCTGCGCCCGCGACAACCCGGAGTCGAACATCGGGAACACCAGCGCCATCTGGGTGATCGTGTTGCCTTGATACCGATTCAGATCGCCACGCACACCACGACTCTGTTCGCGAGTGCCGGTGATGGTGAGATTCGGCTGCAGCGCCTGCCGCGCCACCGACATCTGCGCCTGGGCCGCCAATAAGCCCGCGCGCGCACCGGCCAGATCGGGCCGGTGTTCGAGGGCAAACCGCACCGACGCTTCCTCGTCTCCTGGCAGGTCGCTGGGCAGGGTTTCGGGAAACGAACCGATCAACTGCGGCCGGGCCGCCGGGTCGAGGCCCAACAGATTGAGCAACTCGGCCATGCCGGTGGTCAACGCGTGCGTGGCACGAATGAACGTCGGCCGCGCCGACGACAACTGCACCTCGGCCCGCAACAGGTCGAACCGGGGCGCGGCACCACTCTTGACCAGCTCGGCCGTGTTGTTGCGATGCTGCTGCAACTGATCGAGCGAGTCGCTCGCCACGCGCACCAGTTGCTGGGCCAGCAACAGATCGAAGAACTTCTGGGTGACGCTGAACGCCACATCGATGCGGCTCTTCTCTTCGTCGCGCTCTGAGGCCTTGATCGTGGCCCGCACCGCCCGCCGCTGCGCCCGGTGACGACCGAACGGCGACACGGTCTCGGTAATGGCCAGACGCCCGACGTCCTGCAGGTCATTGGAGGTCTGCGAGGTCGGCACCGAGTTGTGCGTTCGCTGCATGGTTCCCGACACGGTCGGCCACTGCGAAGCATAGACCTGATCGCGGCGGGCAACCGCCGCCGCCGTGCGCGCGGTCGCCGCCCGCACCGCCCGGTTGTTGGTCCGCGACAAGCGCAGACACTCCGGCAACGTCAACGTGGGCGGCGCCGGGGCGAAATCGACGGTGTCGGGCAACGCCGGCGTCAACGAACCGATCACCGGCGCAATCGCGATCACTTCCGCGCCCTCGGAGGGCGTGGCCTCGATCGCACCGGTTACGGATTGGGCCGTGGCATTCGGAACGGCGCCCGGCACGACACCCCAGGCCAACGCCAGCAGAACGCCGCGACAGAGGAGCGACAGCGAAAGAGGGGAACGGTGTTTCATGAATGGTGCTCCTGCAGATATGACGTCGGGTTCACCACGTCGAGGTCGATTTTGAGCCGCACGAGTGCCGCTTCCAATCCGGTCTGCTCGGCGTCCGACAGACCAGCGAAACACTCAACCACAGCCTGTTTCCACTCGGGAATCACCGCGTCGAGACGGGTCGAACCCTCGGTCGTCAGAGCGACGCGCAGACAACGACGATCGCTCACGTTCCGCCGCCGATCGACGAACCCCAGCTTCTTCAGCCGTGAAATGATGCCGGTGATGTTCGCCGGTGAGACCGCCATCGCATTGCTGATCTCGGACGGCGTCAACGGCCCGCGAGCCCGCAACGTCTTGAGCAGGCCAAATTGAGCCGGCGTGATGCCATGGCGTTCGATAATCGGCCGCAACCGGCGGAAGATTGCACCGAGACAGCCGAGGAACCCATGAAACAGCAAAACCAATCGTGATTCGCGAGATTGTTCGTCCATAAATGTTTTATACGTAAACTATTCTAGAGCGAGACTGGTTTGTATCACAACCCGCCCAGGAACGCAAGCGGCCCCCGCGCCTGCCGTGAATGGCAGGGACGGGGGCCACATCACTCTTCTTGCACGGGCAGCCCCGTTGCCCGACGCGCTACACCGCGCAGGGGGGCCGGAGCCGCAGACCGCGCAGGTCTACTTTGGTGCCGGGGTCTGGCTTTTCACCATCTGCTTCAACAGGTCGACCATCTTCTCGGCGTCCATGTTCAGGTTGCCTTTGATGGTGCTGCCGCTGGTCTCGAGCTTGACCTGGCCAATCAACTGACTCATCGGCGCTTTCTCGCCCAGTGCCGTGCGGGTTGCCGCCAGCACCCCGGCCACAGCGGTGTCGGCCCCTGCGGCTTGCGCCGGGTTTTCCAACTCGAGGCCACCGACCAGTTTCACCTGATCGGTCACGTCCGCATTGAAGTAGATGCCACGGACTCCGGCGATGACCCCCGCCGACGGCGGATTCGCCTTGGCCTCGGCGCGCATCGTGTCGGGAATCACCACCAGACCCCAACTGGTGGCCTTGGCGTCGACACTCTTGAGCATCGCGCAGAACGCCGCATCAGCAAGCGCCGCCGGAGCCATCCCGGCACGGGTCTTCAACAGAGTGGCCAGTGCGGTTTTCGTGCCGGCGACGGCGGTCTTGCCATCGAGCAGCACGATGTCGATCTTCGGATCGCCCTGTTTCGCCTGCAACGCGGTGAATCCCTCGTATTTTCCAACGGTGAACGCCTTCTGACCCTGACGGTTCTCGCCCACGGCCTTGGTGATTTTCGCCAGGTCGAACTCGCCGGTGAAGATCATGCCGATCTCGGGCTTGGCCCATGCTTCCGCGGTCTTGCCCAGGACGAAGATGACCACATCGGTCAGATTCTTGTCGGGGTCGAACCCGGCCGCCTGCATCAATGCATCGCCCTGGCCCTTCGGGGCAGTGAGTCGTTTGGCGAGTACCGGCGCAGCCATGGCCTTCTTCACATCGATGTGCAGCACCATCGAGGCATCGGCCGGCACCAGATTGAGATGCTCACCGGCCCACGCCGAGCCCACAACCAACAACATCAGCACCAGAACACTCAATACACGTTTCATGTTTTCTCCCTCCGTAGTTTGCTTCCTTACGCACCACCGCTGTTCTGTCAGAACGCGGAATGGATCACGAGATACCCCAGCATCAGAGCCCACAACACCGCCGCAAGGCCAAACACCACCATGGTCACATTGCTGCGCGTGTCACGGGCCTCCGCCTCGACGGTCGCCTCGGTCTTGGCCGCGACCCGGCCAGACTTGCCCGCCGCTCCGGCGGTCGCCGCCCCGGAAGCACCTGCCGATTTGTCGCGGTCCCGGGGTTTGGCGGTTGCCACCGCCGCTGCCGCCACGGCGGCGTCGGCTTCGGCGGCAAGGGCGGCATCCTCGTCTTTGAGCAGTTCTGCCGCCGTGGTGATGCCACCCAATGCCTGGGCCAGGCGCTCGGCCAACTGTTGAGTCAATACATTATATTGCTCTTTGCACGACATGCCCGCTTGGCGCCAGGCGCGGAACACCCGGCGAAACAGTTCGCGATCGGGGTTCGCTAAAATCGGCACCCCCAACCGTTCGACCAGGTCGGGCACCTGTTCGCGAGAGATGGCCGCGAGCACCGCCTCGCGCACGAGCGAGAAGTCGACAAGCACTGCCGCCGACGTGCCCAGAAAACGTTGGCGGGTCTGCGTCGCGGCGAGCAAGCTGCTGATCAACGAACGGATCTGTTCGCGGTCGATCTCGCAGAAGGCTGCCACCGCCTGTGCCCGCACACTTTCGTCGGCGTGCTGGATCAGTTGCGGCAGGTAGACCGCCAGGTATTCGGGATCGAACCGCATCAACACCGCAATCGCAGCGACGACCACACTGCTGTTCTCGCTACCGAGCATTGGCCGAACCAACTCGGCATCTTCGGCTGTACCGTTGGTGGCCAACCCTTGGATCAGCGCGGCCAACTCGGCCCCCTTCAGGGTCCGCAGTTGCCGGGGCAGGTCGAGTCGCATCCGCCCGATCGTCGTCGCATCGAGACCGGACACCACCGCCACCGGGACCATCGGAGCCGGCGCCGACGGCACGGCTGTCGCCGGGGCCTGCGGGGTTGCCGCGGGAGCCGTGGCCGGGACCGCCGGCACGGGTCCGGTGGCCACCGCGGCCAGTCGCTGCAACTCCTCCGCCTTGACCCGGGCCTTGAGGCGGTCGAGAAACTCCTGCGGCGTGCAGTCGATCAGGCCGGCGATCTCCAAGGATTGCACCACCGCCAGCAACAGCTTGCGCACGGTTTCGCGGTGCTCGCCCTTGAGCGACTTGCAGATCCAGTAAAGGCGGAACGGCAGATCCGGATGCGGGTTGGTGCGGAAGATCAACGACACCATTTCGAGCATTTTGGCGTCGGTCTCTTCGGAGAGATAGCGCAGCAATGCCGGTTCGATTTCGGCGTACGGAAAAAAGAACGAGTTGAGCAGCGCCGATTTGCGATCGGCAATCGCCGTCGAGGTGAGCAAACGCTGCATCTGGATCATCGCCTCGGATTTGTCCCATTTGTAAAGACATCGTATTGCCCGCATGCGGATACCGGGGTCGGCATTCGCCAGGAGTGGGGTCACCAAGCCGGGCAGGTGCGTGGGATCGAGCGCTTCCAGGGCATCGAGCGCCGCGGCCAGAACCTTCGGATTGTGGTGGCGGCACAGTTCGCACAATGCCTCGGAATCAACGATGCTGCCGTGCTGTTTGAAGAAGCGGCACAAACTCGGCAGCAGCGGCGACGGCATCTCGGCCCACCGTCGCTCGCGCAACAGATCGGTGGCCATCGCCGCTTCACCGACCGGCAACGTCTCGAGCACCAACGCCACCAGCAGCGGATCGGGTGGGTTCTGGGCCAGAAGCGTTTCGAGTCCGGCGAGGCCGCCGGGCGGGGCCGCCATCTTGCCCAGCTTGATCAGCACGAGGTCCCGGGTTTTCTGCAACTGAAACCGGATCAGGTCGTCGGCGCAGGTTTTCAGGGCCTGCTCGAGCGGCGGCAACCAGTCTTCGCCGGGCTTCATTGCCGCCAACTGCTGCAGCGCATTCACCTGCTGATTGGTGTCACCACTGACCAGGGCGTCGAGATATTTCTGAATTCTGGCGGTGCCGCTCATGCTCTGACGAACCGGATGCGCTTCGTGAGGTTCATTGACGCTTCAACTGGCGCTGCAACTCGTTGCCCAGGTCATGCATCTGCTTCATCGCTTTCAGTCGGTCTTCGGCCGACGGCAGACCGAGTTTCTCGGCAAAACCTTGTTTGCCTGTCGGCGCCGGTGGGGTGCTGCGAAACGCGAGTTCCGAGACCCAGCCATGATACCCCAAACCGGTGCTGGTCGTACCGATGAGGCGAATCCAGTGCACCCCGTCGATGTGGGCCACGTCGGCGCGCGGGTCGAGCCACACCGCAGCGCTCGCCACCACCTCGGCCTCTCCCCCAACATGCAGGACTTCGCGCAAAGCGCGATCGATCGAGCCGTAGCGAAACCACACCACGCTGATCAGACCGACGAGCATGAGGGCAACGCAGTTGCCCACCCCGAAACCGCGACGGCCGGCAGGTACCGGCAACTCGGCGCCCAGGTCGTCGGCCACCGGCCAGACGATCTCCCGGGCGGGCGCCGCCGCGTCGATCAACCCCAGGCGCCGCATCAAGAGGAAGGTCGCGAGGCCGGCCACGCCAACTCCGGCCACTACCATCACAACGACATCGACGAAATCGATCATGGCCAGGCCGGCATCATTTCTTGAAATACGTGCGGGTGACCCCATCGGGGATCGTTTCGACCGAGACGCTCGTCGCATCGACCAGTGTCACCTTGAATGCGCCGGCCACGACCTGCCCCAACGTCACGCTCATCGCCGTGCCATTGTAGATGATCTGTGCTGTGGGCGGCGAGGCCCCGACGTTCGTGCCGGTCACCTCGATCATGGCCACACCCGTGATGGCCACGGTATCGATGTTGTTCACCACGGCACAATTGTCGCTGATCGTGATGCGGTTGTCCTGCGGATGGGCGCAGCGAACAACCAGCGACAGCAGATACCTTTTCCGCTCCTTGACGCTGCGCTTGCCGGTCTCTGAAACACTGATGCCCCGCAACTCAGCGACCGCGTAACTGTCAAACTCGATCGACTGGATATCGTGCGCCAGCAACTTGTTCGAGATCACCGGCAGGGTGGGGGAGAACTGCTTGACGAGCGCAAACACGCGATCGGGGTTGCCCTGCGTCGAGTACGAGTCTTCGTACTCGATCATACGCAGATGCCCCCGCGGTTGCGTGGGCAACGAATACGACTCGGGCTCCAACCACAGTTCGACCCAGGTGATCTTGCCCGGCGATGCCCCCATTTCGGGCGAACACATCGGGAACAACAGCAGGCGCTGCGTGCCGCCGGTGGGCGAGACGGTGCCCGGTGCCGCCACGAACAACGTCAGGTCCATGCCGGTCTTGTCGTCGCGCACCTTGATGTCGCGCAGGCGCCCGACGTCATCGAACTTTCGCCATTCTTTGTAGGCCATGACCATGTTGTTGTCGACGGTCGAGGGGTAGGTAGCGCGCTTGAGCCGTTGCGACAGCCCCACCGTGGCGGTGCGCAGGTCGGCAATCGTCGCCTGCAACCACAACCCTTTGCGGATTTCCAACCGCGCCTGCCGCAGCAGATGGTAGATGACCAGCAGCAACATGCTGATGATCACCAGCGACACGAGCACCTCGACCAGCGTCATGCCGCGCGAACGACTTACATTGTGTTGCATGTCGTCGCTCACCGCGTTCCGTCGCCAACGTTGTAGCGACTGATGATCACGCTCTCTGCCAATGTCTCATTGACCACAAACTGATCGTTCTCAGGGTAGAGGGGCTTCACCGTGCCGGTCACGGTGAAACTGTAGTTGTCCTGGGTCAGCTTCATGCCGCCCAACGAGCTGTCTTGCGCCAGCGTCTTCAACTCGTAGGTCGCCCAATACGGCGACAGGGTGTCAGACGGGCTGGTCGAGGGATCGTTGGTGAACAGATCGTAGACGTCGCGACCGCCCTGCGGAGGCAGCACCCCCAGGGTCGCGTGGTTTGCCGTGGTCACGTCGTTGAAGACATCGAACTTGCCACCCGGATCACGAATCATGATCGAGGTCTCGCGCGGCAGAATCTTGATTTTGAGCAACGTGTGCTGAATGCCGGACTGGGCTAGGTAATACGCTTGCAGTTGCTGCAGCGCCCGTTTGTTCTGCGACGCCACACTCGACCCGCTCTGAATCATCACCACGAACCCGACCGCGATGAGAAAGGCGACGAACAGCACCATCACCATCGCCACGCCCGCCCGCCCCGGACTGCTGCCAGGGATGGCAGCGTTTCGGGGCGGCACCTGAATGGTGCCGCTGCCCCGATGGGCGCAGTGGGCGTTTGCCGCCACGGACTGCCTCAGGACTGCCGCCATGGATGGCGGCGTATCGGGTGCACCAGGAGAGGCGGCACCCGATTGAGGCGTGCCGGGGTGCGCCAGGAGGGCGCGCAGACCCCGGCTGGGCGGCCCGAAACGCAGTTTCGGGCAGTGCAAACGCCCCGCCCGCCGATTCATCGTGTTCATCGTCAACGCTCCAGATCGCTCTTTACGGCAACGAGGAAGATCTTCAGTGCCTGCGGGTCAACGAGCGGGTCGACGCCCTTGCGAACCGACCACTTGACCTCGAGAATCAGCTTCTTCAATACGTTGTATTTACCGTCGGCATCTTTGGTCACCAGTTCCTTGGCCGTCGGCGTCATGTTGCTGTCGGCGGCCGACAGCGGCGTCGACACGCGGAACTGGGCATCGGGCAGATCGATGACTTTGAGGCGGACCCGGTATTTGAACCCTTTCGGATCGGTGATCAGTCCATCGCCGAGAAAACTGGCCTTGGCCGGATCAGGCTGGCAACCGGCCCCGAACATGCGCGGCACGGTGCGTTGCAGAAACGGCGCCACCGAAATCTTGGGGTCGGTCTTGGGATCGGCAAAATGGCACGGATTGCTGGTCGGCACGGCCCGGATGCAGCGCCACGGGATCTGAAACATCAGGGTATCCATGACGAATTTCGCGTGCGCGATGGCGAACGCCTCGGTATAGAGCCGCTCGGTGTCTTTCACCGTGCGATCGAGATGCATGTAGGTTGGCAACAGCATCGTCGCCAGGATCAAGGCGGCTATCATGATCTCGATCAACGTGACGGCCCGCCGCCGACCGCCCCGCGCCAACCGACTGCCGCCGGAACCAGTGCCCCCAGACGCGTTATCGCGTACAGCAATCGAACCCACCGTCACGAAAGGCGACGATGGAACACCCTGGGACTCTAAGCTGTGGCTCCGGTCGTGTGCCATAAAACCGCACGACCACCGGCCCCAGGCGATCTTCGGGGCCGGCGGTTGCGGTTATCTCACCTCGTTTTTACTTGAATACGACGGGGATGTACAAGGCGCCCTTGTTTCCCGTCACATCGCACGCCTCGACGAAGAGATAGACGTCTTTCTTCGGCAGGTCGAGCTTGCTGGGGTCGAACGTGGGCGCACTCACCGTGCCAAGAACGCGCGGCGCATCACCCTTCAGTTCGCACAGCCCGTATTTCACGGTGGCGTCGTTGATCTTGTCGTTGTCTTGCAACGCCAGTTCGAGCGAAACCTCGCCCGCTTTCGGAAGATGGACGGCGAGTTGATCGGCCGGCAGCTTCGACTTGCCGTTCAACTCGATCCCCGAAACGATCTTCTCGGCACTGCTGCCGTCGGCGCTCCACAGCTCGCCATTTGCACACACATCGCCGAGCTTGGGCAACGGGAACTTGTTGGGCGGATTCTCGACCGTCCAGACCGAGCCCTTCTTGCCACCGGCGGAGACGACGAGGCCACACAACGGCGGGGTGATGTCGACGACGCGACTGGGCGCCGACACGCTGCCGTTCGCGTGCAGGTAGATCACCTTGCCGGCCGCGTCAGCGTATTTCATTTTGCGCGACACGAACACCGTGACCGCACCATCGTGCGTGGGATCGGCCGGAGCGATCTTCATCTGGTTCAGCGGCAGGGTTTCGGTCACCGAGGCCACGGTGCTCTTGCCCCGCGGCACGTCGTTGAAGAACCAGTTGACCACCGGTTGTTCAGTCCACTCGGCATTGGCGAGCGCCTCACCGTTAACCGAGGTCGGCGCTTTCTCGCCAAACAACTCGGTGTTGATGGTGAACAACACCGGCACATCCTCGGTCATGGTCGCGGGAACCGCGTTGCCATCACTCAGAAGAATCTGCACGGGCAGGATCGGGGAGGCATGATCGGGCTTCGGCGCCATGTTGACGCCCTTGAGCCATGGGGTCGATTCAGTACTGACGTCGCTGCCGGGGGCCTGGCCCTCGCCCTCATTCTGGGCGAAGGCCAGGTGACCCGTGGACGCCATGAGGATCAGGCACAGCAGGGAAACCAGGAGTTTGCGCTGGGTCATGGCGTACCGTTGTTCCTCAGCGACCTTGACCCGTCTCGAACGACGCCTGGGTGTCGACAACATACAGCGGGACACGGACTTCGGCGCGGTTGCCGGCCTTGTCTTTGCCCTGCATCACGAACTCGTATTCGGGCTCATCGGCAAACTCAGCGCGCGGGTAATTCGGACGGCGGAAGAGATACGCGTTGTCGGTCTTCTCGACCGGCTTGTTGTCTTTCTTCAGCACCACAAAGCAGTTGGCGCCATCGCTGTCATACTCGCCGTTGTCGGTCTGATGCGCTGCCATCAAGAACGGAACGTTGCGGCGAATGAAGACGCCGGGCATCGTCGAACCGGTCAACTCCGACACGCGGGTCTGGTCTTCTTCGCTCATCAGGCGCATCGGCACAACCTTCGAAGCGTCTTTGATCTTCTTGCCGTCTTTGTCGTAGACCGCACCCTGCAGAACCACGCGCGAGGTCTTGTCTTTCGGCTTCGCGTTGATCGGGTCTTCGGCGACCACGAGCAGGTTCGCGTCTTTCAGATCACCTGTCAGCGTCAGCAAGTCTTTCTCGCACGCCTTCTCGACGCCACCGGCAAGAATGACCTTCTTCGCCAGATCTTCGGCTTGTTTGGCCATCTCGGCCTTCAGCGCATTCTCGTCACGGGCGACTTCGGTCTTGCCGCCGCCCTCTTGAATGACACCCCACAACGACGGCGCCGTGCAATCGTGCGCGATAACGCCCATCGTCTGGTTCGAGGTCACCATGCCACGGAAACCGGAACCGGCGCCGGCATCACTGCCCGTGGCACCCGCGCCACTGCCGGTCGCGCCCGCGCCACTCCCCGTGGCACCCGCACCACTGCCGGTGGCACCAGCCCCTGCACCGCTGCCGGAATCGGACGCACCACCCGACGTCATGCGGGCGCCGCCATTGCCGACTTTGTAGTGCCCCGGATCCGGGAACTCACTGACGTTGGTCGCCTGATTGGTGTTCTGGTTCGACAGCAACGTGGTCGTGCCATCGGCATTAACGCGTTGCGTCGTCCAGTTGATCACCGGGGGACCCTCGAACTTCGCATCGGAACCAGCGCCCGGCAGAGCGCTCGCGTCGTCTTGATACAGAATCGTGTGTTCGGAGCGTTTGTAGGGGTAATCCTCGAGCACGTGCACCAGACTGTTGTCGGGGTTGCCGCCGCGGAAACTCGAAGGCAGAGCGCCCTCGGTCTTCAGATTCATATCGGGAGGAGGCGGCAGGGGCGCGGCGCCGGTCGTTCCTGATACCGCACTGGCTGAACCCGCACCCGAACCGGTCGCGGCCGGAGCCGGATCAGCAGCCATCAGGCTGTTCACACCCGCGCCACCACAAACGACCAGACCAAGCAAAAGCACCAGTCCGAAACGTGATTTCATACCCTCTGTCCTCCTTTTTGGCAGCCACCCGCCAAGGCGCCGCCAGGTCCAATGCGGTACCGCACCAACACGGCGCGGCATCCACCATATCCTACTCCACCATAGTATACGAAAACGTCACCGCACAAGTTCCAAATAAATAAAACACCGCCCGGGAAAACCCGGACGGTGCTCAATCTCATCGAATCTGCCGCCAACATCGGGGGAGGGTACGCCGCCCCCGCACAAATCAGACGCCCGCCACCTTCGCATCTTTGTCGGCAAACCGCCGATCGATGGCATCGAGCGCCGCGATCATGTCATCCCGCAGGTCTTCGTACGCTTCGCAACCCGGCGAGAAACGCACGAGGCCGTCGGTGATTCCCGCAGCACGTCGCGCTTCGGCTCCCATGCTGGCATGCGTCATGCTCGCGGGGTGCTGGATCAGGCTCTCGACGCCACCGAGCGATACGGCCAGCGTCGAAAGTTTGACCGTGTCCATTAACATACGCCCGGCCTCGACCCCGCCTTTGAGCTCGAAAGAAATCATCGCCCCGAATCCCTTCATTTGTTTCCTCGCCAGCTCATGCTGCGGATGGGACGGCAGTCCCGGATAGCAGACCGACGCCACGGCCGGGTGTTTCTGCAGATCGAGCGCGAGTCGGGCCGCGTTGTCCTGCGCGACACGCATGCGCAATCCCAGGGTCTTGACCCCGCGCATGACCAGCCACGCCTGATGCGGATCGATGGTGCCGCCCATCTGCACCAACACCGTTTTGAGACGGTTGAACAACTGCTGATCGCGCGCCACCAGCATGCCCGACACCACATCGCTGTGCCCGTTGATGAACTTCGTCATGCTGTGCAATACAATGTCTGCACCAAGATCGAGTGGGCGTTGCAGCATCGGACTGCAGAAGGTATTGTCGACGACGACGATTGCCCCCGCCTTGTGGGCGATTTCGGCGGCACCGGCAATGTCGGTGATCGCCAGGGTCGGATTCGCCGGCGTCTCGAGGTACACCATCTTGGTGTTCGGCTTCAGTGCCTTCTTCAGGTTCGCCAGGTTCGCGGTATCGACGTAGCTCGACTCCACCCCGAATCGCCCGAACTCGCGTTCCATCAGGGTGCGCGACGGCCCGTAGACCGAGTCGGTCGAAACGACGTGCGTGCCATTGCCCAGGAAGGCCATGTAGACCGTACTGATCGCCGCCATCCCCGAGGCCGTCGCCAGGCCCATACCACCGCCTTCGAGCTCGGCAATGCAGGCTTCGAGCGCCGCCGTGGTGGGATTGCCCAGTCGCGTGTACTTGTACCCCGGATCGCGCCCCTCGAAACGGGCGGCACCCTGCTCGGCATTGGCAAACGCGAAGGTCGACGACTGGTAGATCGGCACACTCACCCCGCCAAACAATGCGTCCGGATGCGACCCGGCATGGACGCAGGCCGTTTCGAAGCGATGTTCATGTTTTTTCTTGCTCACGGTAGGCTCCTTTCCTGACTGACACCTTGTGCACTCTTTGTATTTACAGACCAACGCACGGTTACCGCTCGGCAACCGGCGCGCTCTTCTGGCCATCACCCAGATCGTCACCGGCGAACAACGAAGTTGCCAGCAAGCGATGGCGCGGGCTCCACTCTTCGCCCCGCTGCCGCAACTCCCGCACCGTGTCGGCCGCCGCCTGCGCCCGCGCATCGAGATCATCGATGCGGTGGAGCAACAGCGCTTCCAGGGTTTGCGGCACCACCGGCGAGCCGTGCGCCAGCTCGCCATGATGGGCGGCGACGAGGTGTTGGACCTTCAGCAACAACACCGGTGGAAACCCAGGGATCCGCGCCGCCGCCTGACCGATCGCCATGATCCCGAGCACCAGGTGCCCGAGCAGTCGGCCGGCCGTGGTGTACTCGCACAACACCGATCCGGCCATCTCGTGGACCTTGCCCAGGTCGTGGACCCAGGCGCCGACCACGAGCAGGTCGCGATCGGCATCGGGATACAGCGGCGCGACGGCTTC
>CAZADH010000105.1:0-2020 GCA_964483805.1 uncultured bacterium | reverse complement strand
CACGAGCGTGGTGTTGCTCGAGGTAGCGGTGACGGTCAGCGAGCCCGCCGGGGTACGCGTGATGCAGGACCTTCCCCGCCGGAGCCCGCACAAAAGCCGGAAAAAATGCCGGATCGGCGAAAAACAGCTCGCGCAAGAGCGCCCGCAACGGCGGATTCCGCAAACCACCGTCGATCAGCGCTTCGAGGCGCCGCCGCACCTCGGCCGCCGCATGGACGGGCGGTCGAAAAAACGCCGTGGCATCGACCGTGGCCGGATCGATCTCATCGACGGCGTCGAGCACCAACTGGAGCTGCCCTTGATACATGTTGACCTTGCCCTTGATCGCAACCACCCGCCCCGGCACCGCCACGGACTCGGCCATGACCGCCCGGTTCTGTTGGTTGTTCCACAGAAAAGCCGTCACCTGACCGGTCGCATTCATTAAGGTGAGCCGAAGGTACGGCTCCCCTTTGGCAGTCTTGAGCATCGCCGCATCGCGCACCAACAATGGGGCATCGAGGCGATCACCGCTGCTGAGGCGGTCGAGAGCGACAGGGTTGGGGGTGGCTGTATCGGTCATTTTCGGCAAGGAACCGTCGTCGGACGGCATCCGCGGATGACGCTACAGCGACACCGGCGGCAAGTCAAGCATAGAAATCCGCATGAATTCGCGGTCAGACCGTTGACAACCGGGCACCGCCTTCCTTATGATTGACCCATCCTCACGGAAAACCTCTACAATTCATAAGGAGCAGACACGATGAATAAGGCAGACCTGGTCAAGGCGATCGCGGCGAAAGCCGGCATGAATCAAGCTCAGACGCATCAGACCCTCGATGCGATGCTCGACATTTTCAAGTCGACGCTGAAGGCCGGCCACAAGATCCAGTTGATCGGGTTCGGTTCGTTCGAGGTTTCCAAGCGCGAAGCCCGCACGGGCGTGAATCCCCAGACCAAGAAACCCATCAAGATTCCCGCTTGCCGCGTGGTTCGCTTCAAGGCCGGCAAAGAGCTGAAAGCCGTCGTCGCCAAGAGCAAGTAACCCGCCACTCTCTGACCGGTTGACCGGTCAGGCAACAAACCCGCCGTCGGAGCGATCCGGCGGCGGGTTTGCATTGGGGCGTCGTTGCCGATCGCCCCCGCGGTCAGGGGGTACACCGATTACTTCGCGCCAGCCACAGTGTACTGCGCATCGACGATGCCGTTGGCGGCGGCATACGCACGGGCCTCGGCCTCGTCGGCAAAGCACCGCAACACATCGTATTCACACCACTGCGACTGGCCGTCACGAATCACCTCGATGACCGGGCGCTGCACCAGGCCGGGGTTGGGCGGCGCGATATCGAGCAGCATGATCGCCGTCGCGGTGCCGGCCCGACACTGCTCGCACCGCGCCGGCCCACGCTTGCAGTGCAACTGCCGCATGGCGCGGATCACCTGGTTCTTTACGTCAACACCCACCGACGTCGGCCCCGGCATCTGCGCCCCCTGAGTGCCCACGGCCGCGGGTACCGCCCGACGCGGCGTGACCGCCGACGGCGCCCCGAACGCCGGCAACGGGTCGCTTGCGACTGCGCCATCGTGGCTGCAAGCGCCCACTACGCCATCCGTGGCGGGCGGGGCCTGACAAACCGCGCACTGGCACAAGCGCGTGGCACAGGTCGCGCACAACTTCGCATAGAACGGCCCGTACACCCGGCACTGCGCACATTTCGTCACTCCGTCGACGAATTCGCTCCGATCGAGGCGTTGCTGGCAGGAAGCACTGCACACCGGATGCCGCGCCACCGTGGCCACACCACTGGAACCAGGCTGGGTTTGCGCGAGAACGACACCGCCGAGGAGCAACACCGCGAGAGCAATACCACCCCAAAACCGGTACGTCCGAACCACCATCGTAACGCCTCCTTTTGCCCAAGAGCACAGCCACACGAAGGAACAACCCGCCAATCGGAACGACTGGCGGGTTGGCATACACCATATTGCTATCGGTTCAGAAACTGACGTCGGAACCACCATCCGGCGGCGGGGGCGGTGG
>CAZADH010000104.1:0-18185 GCA_964483805.1 uncultured bacterium | reverse complement strand
CGACCGACACACCATCTTTGGTGACCGTCGGTGAACCGAATTTCTTGTCGAGAACCGCGTAACAACCCTTCGGGCCAAGGGTGGCACGAACGGCGTTGGCGACGATATCGACGCCCCTTTCGAGGGCGCGGCGCGCGTCTTCCCGGAACTTGAGGTGTTTGGCTGCCATCGTTGTCGACTCCTGTTTGGTTGAGTTTTTCCGAACCACCGTGGCTCTCTGGGAGTATCTTTTAGGAGCGCTCGGCGGTGAAGCCGACCCTGCTCTTTGTGTACTTCCGGTCGCCCGATGGAAGGATTCTTGTTCGTTGTTAGCACTCGTTGTCACGGAGTGCTAACGACACGCATGATAGCCAAATGCCGTACATTGCGCAAGGCTTTCCTTGCAGCGGATTCGGAAAGGGATCTCGATTTGGTTGGCGCTTGTTCGTGTGAAACTATTCTTATCTCTGCTTTTCTCGTATTTTCGTGTATTTTCGACCGTCGTTGTTTTTTTGGGGTGTGCTATAATCGACATGAGAGAGTCTCTGTATCTCTCTACCCATAACACCGTGAGGGAACGCGCCCCATGGACATCAAGAAAATCGATTTCAGCGACGTTCGTCTGCTCATGATCGGGGTCGTTCTGCTTCTGGTGCCGGTTGCTTTTTTTGCTCTGCAGATGAAAGGTTCGTCGTCCGATTTCAGCAGCCAGGCGATGGGGCGCGATCTGCAGGTGCGGCGGTCCTCATTCAATCTGGGGCCGACCCCGGGTTCGACGGTCGGGGGGGGAGGCGGAGGTGGCGGTGGTTGGTCGGCGCCGCGTCCCGAGGCACAGGAGAAAGCGATCCAGAATGAGCTCGATCAGGTGTACCGCAAAATGATGAGTCCGAGTTCGAGTCGCGGCAAGCCGGCTGTCCCCGACCTGCCTGGGTTCTCCGATGCCGATCGGCAGATGTTCTCGGCGGAAATCAACCCGACGCTGGGCAACGCGCGGGGTTTCGTCGCCCAGGGCGATTTCGATCAGGCGGAGCAGGGGTTTCGCGATGCCCTGGCGCAAGATCCGAAGAACCCGTTCTTGCAGATGCACGTGTTTGCCGGCCTGGCCGGGATGTACCAGAAGATGGGCAAGCAGGATGAGTATGAAAAGGCGTTTCGTGAGTATCTCGCGGCATTGGGCCGGTTGCCGGAAGGATACGCCGGGCCGATGGCCAAGAACATTCAACAGACGGCCGACATGCTCGGGGCGATGATGCACCAGATCGACCGGGTCAAGCTTCGGCTCGAGATCCAGAAGGCGTGTGCCGCCAGTGGTGTCCAGATCGACGACGGCAAAGCGCAGGAAGCGATGGGCAAGATGCTCAATCTGTTTCCCAAGGCCAATGCGATCAGCCCGCAGACGGGAGGCCAGCGATGAATACAATGTATTTCAGTGCGCGTCGGGGTAACGCGTTTATCATGGTGGTGGCCGTTCTGGCCGTCATCTTCATCGCCGCGACCTTCTTCATGTCGAGCACGATCGAGCAGGGGCGGCACACCGAGCATTCGATGCGGGGCGTCCAAAGCTACGGTCTGGCCGAGGCGGCGCTCGAACGGGCGTTGCACATCATCCAGAAAGAACTGAACGATCCGGCCGTGTTCAGCGCGACCAGCGGCAAGAAAGACTCGGTCGCCGTGAAACTGCGCATGCCGCTGACCCGCTCGACCGGCACCATGAGCGGCGTGAGCGACAACCTTGGCAAAGACGACATGCTCGACGTCAAAAACGGCCCCGACCTGGTCAAGAGTGACATTGTATTGACACTCGACGATCTGCGCCTCGAACCCAAAGGTGAAGACCGGCTCGACAAGCTCGCCATGTTCATGACCGACGGCAAGGCGACCAAATACGACGCCAAGGTGACCATCCGCCTCGAGAAGGCGTTTCGGGTGTCGCCCGGCAAAGACTACGCCGATTACAAGGTACCGGGCGTCGACATCGCGTGGTTGATGCGCCCCGATGTGCAACGGTTTCTCGAGGGCAAGGGGTATTCGGCGCTCCACCTGGAGTTTCCGAAAGACATGTGTCTTTTCCTGTTCGAGATTCCGGTAACCATCATGGGTATCCCGTTGGTGCGCATCGATGTGCCGACGCTGCTCGATCCGGTGATCCAGAACTTCACCCCGATCAATCCCCAGACCGGCAAAGGGTGGGGCATCAAAGACCTGTTCAGTGCCGACATGATGGCGCGCAAGATGTTCGAGTTGTTGGGAATGCCCGACAAGTATCCAATCAAGTTGTCTTTCGACAAGATCAAGTTTCCCCAGAAGAACGAACTCTGGCCGTCCGGGGTGAATCTCGGGGCAATGAATTACGACCAGATTCTCGAGAAATACGGCGAGATGCGGTTCATCGCCGAGGCCTCGATCGACACGCCGGGGCAGCCGCAATCGCGACGCAAGATCGAAGCGACCAAGGAGTTCAAGGTCGCCGATGTCGAGCCGATCGCGCCGATGTACAGCCTGTTTGTCAGCAACACCGCCAACGAGCGCCTGGTGTTCAACGATTTCGGCGGCCAGTTCTTCATCAACAATTGTGATATGGGCGGTCTCTGGACGAAGATCAAAGGTGCGGTGACCGGAACCGCCGACACGCCGCCCGATCAGATCGAGCGGTTCGAGGTGCCGGGGTTGATTCGCGTCAATTACAAGGGCAACGAACCAATGACCGTGAACATTGGTTTCCTGGGCGCCACTGGCGGGCCGAAGATCTGGCCCACCCAGGACTCGTTCCGCGAGTTGCTGTATGGCGCCGAGTGGTTGCTGTTGATTGCCCCCAAAACGAAGATCGCTGCCTCGGCCAAGACCTACAACGTCGAGATGGACACCAAGCCGAGTTTCTCGATGGTGACCAATGCCGACACGGGCACCAAGGTGCCCTCGTCGATCTCGTGGGGTTCGGGCAACGTCACGACCAAGAATGAAAGTACCTGGTTCAAGTCGGCGTACACCGGGAAACCCCCCAAGCCCGATGCCACGCCCGACCAGATCAAGGCCAACGACAAGAAGAACTTCTGGACTGCGGCGGCCGCCGGATGCAACTTCATCCCGAATGTCGGGCGCATGGATGTTAACGTCATCCAGCTTGGCATCTCGTTGGCCATTCGCAATCCGTTTTACGATCTGGGAGCAACCTTGTCGGGCGCTGGTGTCAGCGGCCTGGTGCTGTATAACGCGTTCCAGCCATGGGAACTCCCCTACATGGGCACGTGGGTCGGTCCATACACCCTGCCGACGCTGGGTTGGGGCAGCAACAAGACGCATCTGTTCGGCTGTGGCGCGATGGCGCCCACATTGACGCGCGACATCGAGGGGTTGGTGGGCAAGACCTATCTGAAGTGGAACATGTGCATCGTCGGAATGTCGGTGACCAGCCGTCTGCCGCTGCTGCCGTTCCCGCCGCCATGGTGTTTCCTGCCGCCGATTCCGATTCCGATCTGGTACACCGAACAGATCGTCAAGAAATACGACTACAACCTCGATTGTCTGAAGTCGCTCGAGTTCAACAAGACGACCAATATGGACGAAGTAAATACGAAGATGGTGTCGTATGATCCCGAGTTGGCGATCAACTTCACCCCGAATCTGTATTCACCCGAGCAATACGCCAAGAAGGCCAACTACTATTACAAGACCTATGGCGATTTCATCAACGATCTGCCGCACCGCATGACGGCACAGACGACCTTCGGACCGGCGCTGGTTCTCAACGGCGTGACCTATATCGCCGACAACATGGGCACCAACGCGTCACCGTTCAAGCCGCTCGACAAAGACAACAAGCCGCTCGACACGCTCTATGTGGTGGGCCGTGGCATGATCGTCTGCTCGGGCAACATGTATCTGGGGTGCGACATCAAGGCGGTCGACCCGGCGTCGGCGACGACCAATGTCGACTACAAGACGGTGTTCAGCATGGTGGTCCGCCGCGGCGGCATGGTGTTGCCGGCCGACGGCAAGACCTACACCTTCGAGGGTTCGCTGTATACCGAAAAAGGGCTCTACGTGCCGCCGAGCACCGGGTTCCACATCATCGGCAACTGGGCGACGAATGTGTTCAGCAAGCCGCGCATGCAGGGCAACGTCGGTATCGATTACGTCTCGACGCGCACCCGGTCGGCGCTGGGTAGCCTGCACCCCGAGTGGGGGCGGTTCGACCCGCGGCGGTATTACGCGACGATCAGCCCGACCTGGACGTCGTGGAAGGCTGACTGATCATGGTATTCACAACGTCAATACGAAGTCGTGTCCGTCGGGGTGTGACCCTGATCGAGATCCTGATTGCCGCGGTCATCCTGGCCATGGCGTTCTTGCCGGTGCTGCGGGTGGTCAGTTTCGGCGGGGTATCGACGGTCAAGACGACGACGACCTCGAAGGCGACCCGTCTGGCGCAGGAACTGATCGAAGAGGCAAAACATGTGCCGTTTTCCATCTATCAGCGGGAGTGCCCGACGCTCGATCAGGGCGCGCCGCTGCCCATTCCCGAAGCGTTTTACGAGAAGACGATGAAGAACATCGACGAGTTCAAGAACGACAAGAACCTCAAATTTTTCGAGCATACGGCGACTTTGCAGGGCATGAAGAATGACGTGGGTCAGGTGACCGAATTGTGGTTCGAGGTCGAGGTGCGGTGGCAGGAGCGCGGCGCGGATACGGGAAAATTGCAGGAGCCGCGCAAGGTGCGGGCGGGCAATTGTCTGTTCAATCCGGAGGCGATGCCGTGACGGCAAGGCGGGCGGCAAACGTCCGCTCTGCCAATCGTGGGCAGGCGGGAGGCACAATTATGTGGCAGCGAGTGACGCGGGCGATGACCCTGGTCGAGGTGTTGATTGCGGTGATCATCGGATCACTGGTCATGGGTGCGGCATACGGTGTATGGACACACATCCGCCGCGACATGAGCCGCTCGACGACGCGCCAGGTCTTGCAAAAGCAGATCCGGCAGACGCTCGACGTCCTGGCGACCGATCTCAAATCGGTGAAGGCCGGCACGTTGGTGCCGCCGGCCGGCGGCAATCCCAACAACTGGACCCTCGAGTTCGATCGGTTCGAAGACAAAAAGGCCGACGACAAGTTCGCCAGTCAGCAGTTCTACCACGTCAAATACCGCTTCCAGAAACCGTTGCTGTTCCGCGACGGGCAGATGAGCGGCCTGACCGTGTCGAAGCTGCTGGCCGACAACATCGTGGCCGTCGAGATGGCCCGGGGCGGCCAGGCGGCGGCGGGCGGCGGTGGGGCTCCGGTGACCGACGAACTGGCGCGCGACACGCATCTCGACATCATCATGACCGGCACCAAAGAGGTGCCGGGTATGGTCACCGAAGAGATTCACATCGAGCGCACCTCGGTGGTCATGCGCGATGAGTATTACAAAGCGGTCAACAAAAACTACACCGACAATCAGCAACTGGCCGCCATGAGCAAGGCCGACGTGCTCAAGGTCAACGACAATGCGGTCGAGTTCAAAGACGGGGCGTTCACCGAAGACCAGTTGCGTGCGCTCAACAAAGACCAGCTCGACGCGCTCAAGTCGCAGCAAAACGAGTCGTTGCGCCAGACACTCGACAGTCTGACCAAGGTCAACAACGACCTGGGCAAGGTCGACGACGGTTGGTCGGTCTGGCGCCTCGGTTTCAACGATCCGGCCTGTGGCCAGGTCGATGATCTGCGCGACCGTTTGAAAGGGGCCGAAAAGGCCGCCGACATTCGTGCGATTCTCGGCGAGAAGGACTCGACCAATGAGAACACCGTGAATGGGTTCGTCAACAAGAAAGACAGCGAGTTCTTCCAGCGGACGTTCGGTAAGTCTGAGACCTCGCTGAGTCGCGAGCCAACCGGGGCCAACAAAGATCAGGCCTCCGAGCGCGAGTTGTATCGCAAGGCGTACGAGCTCAAGATGATGGATCGACAGATTCGTGGCGCCTACGACAAAATGAGCGAGAGCGACAAGCAGAAGTATTACAAAGATGGTCCGCCCAAGACGATGCGCGAGCAGATGTCGGGCGATGCCTGGAAACAGGAGATCCGCTCTTCGGTGACGGACCAGCGGCAGGCCGAGGCGATGATCGCGCAGAAGGATGCCGAGAATCAGCGGGTGTCGGCGATTTACGACAATGCCAACCTGACCTGGATGGGAAGTTACGGTGACGAGACACAGGAAGTGAAGGCCTACAATGCGGCCAAACAGATTCAGTCGATTGGCGAAAGCAAGATGGCGTTGTCGATCAATCGCGAGAACTCAGAAAACAACGTGGCGATGATCAATCGCGTGCTGCAGAGCGGCAACTACCTGAAGAACTAGTAGTCACGATCCATTAAGGGACGCACGATTTACTGCATTTCGGGGACGTGTGGCTTGACTGCCCGACAGTCGGTCATACGTCCCTTTTTTGTGCGCCTGATGCACCATGTGCGCCGCATTATGCCAGATGGCGCCTGAGTTCCGTCTGTCTCCATCCTGGATGGGCCGGGTCGTTTGCACCGCCCGAAACTGACGTTTCGGGCCGCCCTCCATGGCGGCAAACGCCCACTACGCCATCCGTGGCGGGCGGGTCCGATTCCTTGCGTTAACTCAGGACACTTCTTGCGCGGGATTTCTTCGGTGCCCTGTTGTCACGGGGCACGCCTCTGTGGCAGAATCGGGCAGCACTTCGAGCAGCGATGCGCCGGCGCGTGGGGCACGCACCGACGGGAAAGACGGCGAGAGTCCTTGATCAACCGGCATTGGCGGGCCATCCTGGCACTGATTGTCGTGCCCCTGCTCGCTCTGTCTTTGGGGTGCGGCAGCAACGGGGCCGGTGTCGACGACTGGACGGTGCCCCCGCCGATCACGGCGGTTGGGGCGGTGACGGGCCGCGTGCAGGCGCCGATTGCCGGCGTGACGTCGATGCGGGATGCCGCCCTGTTCGTGGCGCCCGGCGGTGCTGCGGTCCGTGGCGCGGGCCTGGGTGGGGTGTCGGTGTTCATCGAGAGTCGCCCCGACCTGGCCGCGGTCACCGCCGCCGACGGATCGTTCGTGATTCAGAACGTGCCGCTCGGGTCGCATCGGGTCATCGCCGAGACCCTGGTCAACGGGCGTTCGCACAAACAACGCTCCGATGTATTCAGTATTGCTGTTGCGGGGCAGGTCACGCCACTTGCTGCTGACATGCAATTGGTGCCGGCGCCGCGGCTCATCGAATTGGTTTTGCTCGATGGGGCCACCGGCGTCGGGGTGCCGCTCGCCGACTGTTATCTGTGGGGCCACAAGACGCTGACCGGTTCGACCGGGTCGGTGACGCTCGGGCCGGTTCCGGCAGGGGCGTGGCCGATTCACCTGGCTGCCGTGGGCTACCGCGACCGCGATGTCGTGGTCAGCTTCGATGCCCGGCGGGCCCATTCGCTGCAACTCTTTCTCACTCCGAAAACTGCAGTCGACAGCAACCAGTCGCCGCTGGTCGAGGTGCAGGCCGAGTTTGCCTCGTTGCTGACCTACCAGACGGGCGGGTTCGTCGCCAATGCCCAAGACCCGGAAGGGGACAACATCACCTTCGAGTGGTGGGCGCAGGCCGGTTCATTTGCGCAAACCACGGGGCCGACCAACATCTACACCGCACCGCCGGTGCCGGGAACCTACACCATTGCCGTGATTGCGCGCGATCCGCGTGGGGGTTGGGGCCGCGCGCTCTCGACCGTGCAGGTCATGGGCGGGGGCAACCCGGTCACTCCGGGCAACCGCGCGCCCGCGAATCCGACGATCGTGTTCCCCGAAGATGGGGCGACCGACATGGGCACCGAAGTCGAGCTGCGCTGGGCGGGGTCCGATCCCGACGGTGATGCGTTGACATACGATGTATATCTTGGGTTCCCCGGGCAGGAACTGGTGCAGATCGCACAGGGGTTGACGACGCCGGTGGCAACGGCCCGCGGATTGGGCGAGAATATTTTGTATTTCTGGCGGGTCGTTGCCCGCGATCCGAGTGGGGCGATCAACCCCCAGAGTCCAGTGTGGCAGTTCCGCACCGGCATCGGGCCGAATAACCCCCCGAACGTGCCGTCGAATCCGACCCCGCAAGATCTGGCGCAGGGGCAGACCCCGGCGTTGTTGCTCAGTTGGTACGGTGGCGATCCCGACGCGGACGACCGCGTTGAATACACGGTATTGCTGGCTACCGGCAATGCCGATCTGATCGTGGCCTCGACGACGCGGCTGCCGCGGTATCCGCTCGAGGGGTTGGGGCAGGGGGTCGAGTACGAATGGCAGGTGGTGGCCCGCGACCGCCGTGGTGCCGCCCGCCCGTCGCCCCGCTGGCGGTTCTCGACGGCGCGCCCGCCGAATCTGCCGCCCCAGGACCCGATTGCCGTGTATCCGTCGTCGGGATCGCGCGACATCGAGGTGTTGCCGCGCATGGTCTGGTCGTCGACCGATCCGGATGGCGACGCGTTGACTTATGAAATGTACCTGGGCACGGCGACACCATTGGTGCGCAAGGTTGCGAGTTCCGCGGCCGCGGTTTTTGTTCCGGATCAGGCGTTGGAGCCGGCAACGAAATACTTCTGGCAAGTGGTGGCGCGCGACGATCGGGGCGGGGTCAACCCGACCACGACCGTGTTCTCGTTCACCACCCGCAGCAACGTGAACCTCTATCCCGGCATTCCGAGTGCGCCGCAACCGGCCAGCGGCGCCGCCAACGTCGATGTGTCGCCCGTGCTCTCGTGGAGTGCCGTCGACCCGAACGGCGACCTCTTGACATACGATGTATTTCTCGATACCGCGAGCACGCCGAACCGTATGGTCGCCCGCGATCTGACACGCCCCCTGTTCGCCGTGGCGCCGGCGCTCACGGCGGGCACCACGTATTACTGGCAGGTCGAGGCCCGCGATCCGTCGGGCGCCACGACGCGGTCGCCGGTGTGGTCGTTCACGACGATGGTCGCGCTCGATACCCAGCAACCCCGCGTGTTGGCGGTGGGTCCTGCAGTGGGCGCGGTCAAGGTTCCGCGCAATTCCTTGATCGAAGTCACCTTCTCGGAGGCCATGGACCACGTCTCGGTCGAGAACGCGCTGCAGTTCGATCCGCCGCTCAGAGGCACCTTCACCTGGGACGGCGACGCCCGCGTTCGCTTTCTGCCGAGCCAACCGCTGGCATCGGGGTGTTATTACGTGGTAACCGTCGCGGCCTCCGCCCGGGACCAAGCCACCAATCTCATGGTGAACCCGTATTCCTGGAGCTTCACCGTCGATTCGTCGTTGCCGTTGCCGTCATCGTTGCGGTCGCCGGGTTTCGGGGTGCTGGTGCCCGCAGGCGGCCAGGCGAGCTTCACCGTCTCGGGTATTCTGACCGGGCAACAGATGTCGGCGTTGTTGGTGGCCGATGTTGCGACGGCGACGGTCGGTGTGGCGGGCAGCCAAAGGCTGCGTGTGGGTGCCGATCTGCCGGTGCCGCCACAGTTCGCCGAGTGTCACGAGGCGTTCGCTCGCGAACTCGAGCGGCATCTGCCACCGTGGCGGCCCGAGGTCGAGGCGGCGGTGGTGGCGAAACAGCAGGCGGTCTATGGCAACATCAAGGCCGGCCAGACGGTCGGCGCGAAGCAACAGTTCTACATTTCGGCGTTCAACCAGATTGCGACGACGACGCCGTATCCCAGCAACAAGATCGAAGCCGAGTGCGTTGCGGCAACGAGTCTGTTGTTGCTCTACGTCGACACCGCGATCACCTCGCCCGACGCCAACCTGATTGCCCGGATCCGTGCCGAGTTCGAAGAGAAGATCCAGCCGCGGGTTCGCGATCAGTTCGGCAACGAGCCGGCCGCCGGCCCCGACGGCGAGTCGCGGTTGACGATTCTTTTGACCAATGCGATGAGTCCGAACATTCTGGGCCTGTTCTATGCGGCCGACCTGTTCGGGCGCAATACAATCGATGCACAATTGCGCGAGAGCAACCAACGCAAGCTGTTCTACATGCGGTATGCCGACGCGTATGCGTACAACCCGACATTGTCGGAACTGAACCGCTTCGGGACGATGGCCCACGAGTTCCAGCACATGGTCAATTTCTACCAGAAGCAGCGGGCCGGCGGGAACAACGTGTTCGAAGACACGTGGCTCAACGAAGGGCTGTCAAAATACTCCGAGGAAGTGTGCGGCTACGGCATGATCCAGGGTGAGCGCAACACCGCCGAGATCGTTCAGGGTTCTTTGCGGCGGATGAACCAGATGTCGCTGACCGACTGGCAGAACGTCTGGAACTACGGCTACTCGTATCTGTTCGTCCGGTTCCTGGCCGAGAACAACCGCTATCAGACGACGTCGCGCGAGGTCACGCGGGCCCTGGTCCAGTCGGCGCGCACCGGCGTGAGCAATGTCGGGGCGATCACCGGCGAGCCGTTCGAACGAACGCGGGCGCGCTTCGGTCTGTGTCTCATGCTGAACCGGTTCGGCTCGACCGGCAACGATTACGGTCTGTCGGGCCTCGATCTGACCGGGCAGTATGCGAGCGTGCGCCTGCCGGGCGTGCCGTGGCTGACCGGCGCGGTGGGCGCACTGAACGTGCCGGGCAACGGCATGGCGTTTTGGATGAGGCCCGGTTCGACGGGCACTCCATTGCGCCTGACCGTGACGAATCCGTCGACGCCGCTGACGGCGTGGGTGGTTGATCCGCGGCCGTGAGACCTGCCTCGCCAGTTTGCGATCACGCTGATCAGAACGTGCGCCGAGTTCACCGTCATCGGGTTCGATTGCCTGACCGGCATCTACTGATTTTTGGTAGAGGCTCGCGCTTCCGTGGTGGTTTCTATTCCTTCGGCAGGCGGGCAAAGACCTTCTCGACATCGATCTGTAGGCCGGCGAACCCGGTCACCGAGATCACATCCCGCTCACGGAAGATGCCGGTGAGACGGTATGCCCCGTGCTCAGACAGTTCCAGAATGCTGATCTCGCGTTGCTCTGGGTCGATGAGCCAGTAAGATTTCACCCCGGCCCTCTGGTATTGCTCTCTTTTGAGTATGGCGTCTTTCGATAACGATGTCGGGGAAAGGACTTCGATGACGAGATCCGGCGCGCCGCGGCACCCCTTGCGATCAAGTTTTCGAGAATCGCAGACGATCAGGATATCCGGCTGAACGACCGTTTCTACATCATCGTCCTTTTCGTCGCCGAGAGGGAGAAGGACATCGAATGGCGCATCGTGAACCTCGCACGGTTTCCCATCGAAGAAATTCGCGAACTGCCGGAACAGTTCCCCCGAAACCAGCGAATGAAACCGCGACGGGGCAGGAGTCACATCGTAAGCGACCCCGCTGATCAGCTCCCACCGTTGGTCTTCGGGCCAGGTGCGATAATCTCCATAGGTATACCGACGCTCCGATTTTCGATGGGGATGCGGCACATGAACCTCCTGGCGGTGACACCCGAGACCTCAGAATTCCTGCGGGTCATTGTAACAGATGTCGAGAATCGGGGTTGGTCCTCGCGGTGCCGTCGGGGTAGAACGGCGACATACCACACTTGTCGGTCAGGCATGGTGGGGGGAGGATGCGGTTTATGGGTCACAACGGCGTGCGATTTGTGGTTGTTCTGTTCTGCTCGGTGCTTGGGTTGTGGTTGGCCGGCGGGTGTGCGACGAACCCGGTCGATGTGGGTCTGCAACAGGTGATGCCGCGTGCGCAGCAATCGGGGCGCGCCACCGTGAGCTTCTCGGTGCAGGTCACCCCCGACGTGGCTCCAGCATCGATTCGGGTGGAACCGACGAATCGCAAAGCTATCGCCCGCGTCCGCTGGATCCTGCGTGGGTTGACCGTGACCGGAGAGACTGAGGTTGCGTCCCGCTCGGTCGATGTCGGTGCAGATGGGCGCGCTTCGACGACCATCGAGAACGTGCCGATCGGTCCGACGATCGCCGAGGCCCAGATCGACAACGGCAGCGTTGATGGTTACACGGATTTTCAAGGAGCTGCGCCGTTGAACAGCGGGCCGAACGCGATGGTGATCAACCCGACCGGCTCGGGCATGACGTCAGATCTGCTCGCTCAGGTTCTGCGGTTGGTGGCGCAGTCGCCCGTGTTGTCGGGTGTTCCGCAGGCCAATATGGTTGGGTTGGCGCAGCAGGTCATCGCAGGTACAAGCGGGACGCAGGGAACACAGACGCAGGTCGATGCGTTCAACAGTCTGCTCGAGCGGGTCAACAGCCCGACCTTTGTGTCGTTGCGCGGCAGTGTCGATGGGCGTTCACTCGAAGCGTGGCGCGCCGGCAACCTGCTCTGGACGAAACCGTTGGCCAACTGGTTTCAGGCGGCACAGCTCAATGGGGCGAGCCCGGCTGGCTTGACGTTCTCCCAGGTGATCCGGCATGGGTTGGCAGGTTATGGCTACGTGAAACTTGGTCACGACAGCGGCAACCTGTCTGTAATGATTCGTATTGACATTGTCAACCAGTCGCTGAAGGCGTTTTGTGCCGTGCCCGGCACTGTCGGGCCGGCGATTGTTCTGGTCGATGACTCGGTCGTTGTCGGAGGTTGGCATGCGACCGAGCGCTGCCCTTACGCGTTGCGCTGGGGAGGGCAGAACGATGGCGCGGCCCGCTTGGGTAACGCGACCGATACCGGTTTGATGTGGACCCGCTACTTTGCGTCTGAGGCTCCCTCGGCCGGCGGCGAGCCGGCCGCCGTGGAGTCGCTGACATACGATGGCCAGCGAATCTTCACGGCCCAGGTTCGCAACGGTTCGTCGCGTTTGTTGCGCACCTATCGTTTGAACAGTGGTGACGGTACGGGCACCACGCCACAAATGACTATTCACCTTGCCGCCTGAGCGCAGGCGGGCGCCGGGTTCGTCGATCTGGGCTGGAACGCGATCGGCGGAGTCACGACGTATCGGGTGCGGTGGGCGGCGGGGGCGGCCCCGGACCCCGCGGTTGCGTACACCGAGGTGGCCACGACCACCTGGCGGCACTCTGGCCTCGCGAACGGAACTACGTATTATTACCTGGTGACAGCATTGCTCAACGGACAGGAAGTCGTTCGTTCGCCGACCGTTTCGGCGACACCGGTGGCAGCGCGGCCCCCGGCGCCGACGAACCTGGCCGCGATCAGCGGTAACGGTTCGATTCGTCTGACCTGGCAGGATCGGGCCCTCCAGTGGCGCTGGGCGGACAGTGCAGCCCGCCAGATCGAAGTGCTCCCAGGCTACCCGCGTTTGGCGACGGTGTCCTTCGGGCTGGCGCTACGTTTGTCGTCCCGGTCCTTGCGAGCGGCCTACCGCCGCCGGTTTGCGAGCCGGTTTCTTTGTGGCGAAGGGGGCCGCGGGTTCCGACACCAGGTGTGGCTTCAACTGCTCGATTTCAGCGACCGACAGACCGGTGATGGCTGCGACCTCCTCGATGGGCATACCATGCGCGAGCAGCTTGCGGGTCACCTCTTCAACCGCTTCGCGCCGCCCCTCGGCTCTGCCCTCGGCTTTCCCCGCGGCGAGTCCCTCGGCCCTTCCTGCAGCGAGCCCTTCTTCCTTCCATTGTTTGGTCCACTCGATGACGGTTTCTGACAACATGGCATCGACCTCCTGAAGATCGTCGCTGACGAAGCTATTGGGGCGGCGCTGCAGTGTGCTGAAATCGAGATCTTTCACCCAGTTCTCGTCGACAAAGGTCAGCAGGAGATCTCGAACCATCTCCGGGTGCGAGAACAGCAACTTGTATGGGTGGTCATGGGTGCCCATACCTCGATGATAGCGTGGGCCAGCAGGTTCCGCAAACGGCGGAGCGGTGTCATGACGGGAACGGTGCACGGCGCATCCTTGCCGTTCCGGGTCATCATCTTGCGCTCGACCTCTGATCATGTATTGCATTTTCTTGACGCCGCGTGTGTTCCGGTCCCGCTGCCAGTGCCTGTTTGCTGCTGTGAACCGTGGTGTTGTCTTCGGTGACGATGAGAACTCCACGTCTGGTGGCCATTCCTCGGAGTTTTGTGGAAGCCGCGCGGTCGCCGGAACCACTGTCGCTCAATCTCGCCCGACAAAGCGGGCGAAGTGCTCGCCGAAGCTGGCGGCCATTGCGGCTGCGAACCAGTCGCGGTGCGCCGGTGGGTCGTCGGTGACGATCTGGCGGGCGCGGCGGCGGGCCTTCTCGATCATTTCGGGGGCCGCGAGGCGCGAGAAGATCGGGTGAACGAAGCCGCTCTGTTGCATGCCGGTGAGATCACCGGCACCGCGCAGGTCGAGATCGTATTGCGCGAGCGTGAAGCCGTCACTGGTCTGCGCGAAGATCTGCAGTCGCTCGTCGGCGCCGGCGGCCGGCGTACCGGCGGCGGGCGTCCCCGCGGCCGGCGTACCGGCCCCGCCATCGGTGTCGTCGGCGGTCGAGACTCCGGAATTCTGGGCCTTGGTGGCCGGCGTTCGGGTGGTCGGCGAGACGGGGGTCGATTTTCTTGCGGCCGGCGCCTCGACGGCAGACGGCTCATCGGACGGCGCCCCGGCGTGGCGCAGCAGCAGGCAGGTCGAGGCCTCGCGCCCGCGGCCAATGCGGCCGCGGAGTTGATGCAATTGCGGCAGGCCAAACCGTTCGGGGTTGTCGATGACCATGATCGTCGCGTTCGGATGATCGATGCCGACCTCGACGACCGTGGTTGCAGTCAATAATTGTATGTCGCCGGCATTGAATGCGGCCATGGTTGCCAGTTTCGTGGCGGCATCGAGCCGGCCGGTGATGGCGGCAACCTTGCGCGGCGCGAGGGCGGCGCTCAGTTCGGCGGCTGCGGCCTCGACGCTGCGCCAGTCGACCTTGCGCGACGACTGCACCAGCGGGCAGATCCAGTAACCCTGGCGGCCCCGGTCGAGTTCGGCGGCGACCGCTGCGATCGCGGCGGCGCGCGCGTCGATGATCTGCGTGCGCACGGGTTGGCGGCCGACCGGCAGTTCGCGGATCACCGAGACGTCGAGGTCGCCGAATACCGTGAGCGCCAGCGATCGGGGGATCGGCGTGGCCGTCATCACCAGCAGATGCGGTCGTGCGCCCTTGGCGACCAGTGCGTGACGATGGTTGACCCCGAACCGGTGCTGCTCGTCGACGATGACGAAGCGCAGATCGGCGAACTGCACCGGGTCTTCGAGCAGGGCGTGCGTGCCGAACAGGATGCGCACGCGGCCCGACAGCAGGCCCGCGGCCAGCTCGCGTCGTTCGGCAGCGGTCGTGGCGCCGGTCAAGGCAGCGGTGGCGCCGGCGTAATCGGGCAGGAACCGCGCGAAGGTGCGCAGGTGTTGGCGCACGAGAATCTCGGTCGGGGCCATGAACGCCACCTGCGCGGTGGTGTCGCGTGTCAGCAGATCGATTGCTGCAAGAAACGAGACCAGCGTCTTGCCCGAGCCCACCTCGCCCTGCAGCAAGCGGTTCATCGGTTGGTCGGTGCGCAGTTCGCCAAGGAGTGTCGCCAGGGTTCGTTGTTGATCGCCGGTCAGTGCAAACGGCAGCCGCGAGGTCATTGACGACATACATTGTATTGAATGCATTTCCGATATTGTGCCCGGTGTTAAATTGGAACCGCCGTCAGATGCCAGTTCACCCGCGGGCAAGGTCCCGGTCAGCAACCGTCGCCGCTCGAGCAGGCCCAGTTGAAAGAGCACGTGCAAGAGAAAGTCGAGGGTGTGGCGGGCGCTCGCATGCTGGGCCGGGGTGGGGGGCCAGTGCAGGTGCAGCATGGCCTCGCGGATCACCGAAAACGGCGGGCGATCGGGTTCGGGCAGCGAGGCGGCCCAGTCGAGGGCGCCGAGCGTGCGGGCGATGAGCAGCCGCAACGCCCGTGGGCTGACATGGGCGCCGCTGAGCGCTTTGGAACTAGGGTAGACCGGGGTCAGCCCCCCTGCGACCGGGCTCGGGCAGGGTTGATCGTCGGGTTCGATCTCGGGCTGGTCGAAGGTCAGTTGCCCGTTGATCGTGCGCACGGTGCCAAACAGGTAATAACCCCTGTTTGGCTCGAGCGACTTGGCGATGTAGGGCAGGTTGAACCAGCGGGCGCGGAGGGTTGGGGGCGGGGAACTTGCGACTGCCGAATCCGGGCCGGCGGTTCGTTCGGCCGGCGCGGCCTCGCGGAACGTCGCCCAGGTGAGACTCATGCGGCCGCGCATGAACTGGATCTTGCTGTCGATCAGAATCCCGTGCCACGGACCCGGCGACACCTGCTCGGGAACGAGTTGGGCGGTGCGCACAGTGCGCGTGCGATCCTCGTGGCGTTTGGGTGGCAGGTTGAGGCACAGGTCGAACACGGTGCGCACGCCGATCGCCGTGAGGGCTTCGGCCTTCTTCGGGCCGACGCCGGGAACGTCAGCGATGGGGCTGTGCAGTGTCAGGGGCGCGGATGCGGCCCGGCGGCGCGGTCGGGCCGCCGGCGGTGGTGTGGCGGGTGTCACTGCTTCAGACGGGCGAAGTTCCGGGCGAGCGTTTCGGCAATCTCGCACTCGAGAATCGGCGTGTCGAACGACACCGGTTTCTCGGGCAACCGGCGGAACTCTTCATAACGCAAGGCAACGCCACGGCCTTCCCAGTGGGCCGCGGGGATCGTATCGGGGTAACGCGGATGCAGTTCCAGCAGGATCCGGTAATCATCGAGTGTTTCGAGCAGTTCCTGGTAGATTTCGAGGCGCCTTCGGCTGAACATGTGCCGGTTGAGTTCGCTCCCCTGAGATATGATGAATTCTTTGAGCCGATCGGCTTTGCCGGCATCGTGAGCGGCCTTCATTTTCAAATCGAGTCTCGTCAGTTCACGTGCAAACGCAGCCTCAGCCATTGCTTCGTGCCGATAGGCCGAGTTAACGGCAAACAGCAGATAAACCACGGTCACCACGGCAACGATGAACAGCGAGCGGCTGAACGTCAGGCCGGTTGCCCCCGTGCGAGAGCGGAAGAGGCCGGGCCGGCGCCCGGCGGTGCGGTTCAATCTTTCTCAGCCGCCACGAACAGTTGTTTCAATACCATGTATTGCTCGCACATGAAGGCGAGTTCCCAGCCCTGTTTGCCGGCCTCGTCGAGCAGTTTGCCCAGATCATCGAGAAAGGTTCGGCCGTGCATCGGCAGCAGGTCGATGGTTTTGTAGTTCCACAGGCGGTTCGCCTTGACGAGTTTGACGGCCATAGCGGGCCCTCCGTTTTATCGTTTGGGGTCGGCGGTGCACCCGGGGTACGCCCCGACGCCCGTCACTTGTCGGAAAAGTGGGTCTTGAAGTTGATGTAGCTGCGCAACATCGAGCGCAAAGTCTCTTCGGGGCGGGGCGACTGGGCGCAGGCGCGCAGGCAGTCGTCGATGGCGGCGAAACCGCGTGCCGGGTCGCCCATCGTCTGCCAGGTCAACGCCAGCATCATCTGTGACTCGGCATCGAGCGGCGACAGGTTCACCGCCTGCTCGAGCACCTGGGCCGCCTGCGGGAAACGGCGCTCGTAGAGCAACAGCAACGCGAGCTTCTGATACAGGATCGGGTTGCGCGGATTGAGGCGGATGGCGCGCGACAACAGGTCGATGCTCTCGGCCGTTTCACCATGCAACTGGAAGATCTGCGCCAGAATGAGATACGCCCCGAGAATCTTCGGGTAGATGCGAATGGCCTCGAGCAGGTGATGCTTGGCCTTCTCGAAGTCTTTGTGAAAATACCGGATGGTGCCGAGGTTGTAGTGCGCCTTCACCAGCGTGGGCTGCACCGACAGCGCCTTCTCGAAATGCAGGGCGGCCTCGTCGAAGCGCTTGCACTCCATATAAAGGTTGGCCACGCCCATGAGCGCGTGCAGGTGTTCGGGGTTCGCCTGCAATACTTTGGCATACAGTTTCTCGGCCTGGTCGAACTGCTTCTCGTTGAAGGCGTTGGTGGCCTGTTCGACCACCTGCTCGAAGTTGATCTCGGGGGCGGCAGCGGCCGGCGTTGGTTGGGCGGGGGTGGCCACGGCCGCCGGTGTCGGTGTCTTGCCCTTGGCGGCTGGAACAACCGGCGCGGCCGGCGTCGCGGGTGCCGAGGTGGGCACCGGGGTGTCGGCGGGCGGGACGACCGCGGTCGCACTATCCCCACTGCCCCCGGCCAGTTGTTCGGCGATGAGTTGCCCGATGCGCTTGGCAAGCGGATCGTTGGGCGTCGGGGCCAGGGCACGCCCGATCTCGCCCAGCGCGAAGGTCGCCGACAGCTTGGGACGCGGGTCGGCGTGTTCGAGCATCTTCAAGAGATCT
>CAZADH010000103.1:0-18329 GCA_964483805.1 uncultured bacterium | reverse complement strand
ATGTTTGTTGTCGTAGGTGTTGATGTTGTCGTAACCCCAGGCCACGAATTGCAGGCGTGAATCCTCATCGACCCACAGACCGCGCTGATCGGAAGCAAAGTTGTGGAACGTCGCCGCGCCACAGGAGCCTTGATAGGTGGCGTAATCGGTGCCTTCGCCGGTGAAGTCGAACCCGGCCACCGTTTCGGGGTTGATGTGCTCGTTGTTGGTCTTGGTGCCGCCGGCGGCGAACTGGTCGGCATCGAGGGTGTTGGTGTTGTTGCCCCAGACGTGAGCCTTCTGCAAGCGGGTGTCGAAGACGGCGAGGAACACGTTCGGCGGCTGCGTGTCCTTGATCTCGCCGAACTTGCCGCAGTTGCCGATGCCCTTGCCCTTGTCGGCATCGGGCCCGGTGACCACGCCCTCGAAGTCTTCGGGCGGGCTGTTCTTGGCGACGGCCGGGAAATCACCCTTGATGCCGGCGAAGCCGTCTTCCTCGGCCAACGGGTTGCTGACATCGGTGGGCGGGCCTGCGTAGGTGATGCCGGCGTTGTCGCTGCCATCTTTGGTGGGCACGATGAAATACTTCAAGCGCTGGCCGCTGCCCCAACCGAACAGATGGCCGCCATTCGAACCGGAACCATCGACCGAGTCTTTGCAGAAGTGGAACCCCATCTTCAGCGGCACGGTGAAATTGACATTGTATTTACTGACGCTGAAATTGAGCGGGCCGGCCACGGTCTTGCCCAGACCACCGGGAATGTCGGCAAGGACCAGGGTTACCGGTGCGCCGCCGCCGTAGGGTTGCACGCTGGCGCGGGTTGCGGTGCCCGACAGCTTTTTCCAGACGAACTTGTCTTTGTACTCGGCAAAGCCAAGCCCCGGCAGCGGATTGGACACCGGCACGTAATCGGTGACGCACAGCGAGTAGTAGAAATCGACGGGAATGTCGGCGCCGGTCATGCCGGCCTCGATCGGGTTGTTGTCGACCAACTCGAACTCGATCGGGAAACCGCTGGTGAGCGTCTTGCCGGCATCGCCGGTCGGTGTCGGCAGGGTGCCGGTCATGGCGGCGTAGACGGCCGGGGATTTGTCTTTGGTGGAAACGTAGAAGTAGCCGGGGTGGCCGCCGGTACCGTCGCCGCCGCGTGAAGTGCGGGTCACCGAGCCGTTGATGGTCATCGTGTGGCTGTCGCTGTCCTGGTCTTCCCAGGCTGTATCAGACGCATTGCGGGTCTGATGCAGTTCGGTCCACTTCCATTTTACGCCGCTGACGTTGAAGGTCATTTCGACGAAGCCGATGTTCTCGTAGAAATGGGGCTTGACCGGGATGTCGAACGAACCGTTGGCGTCGCCGCTGGGTCCGCCACCTGAGCCGGTGCAGCCGCCGATGGCCGTCTTGTCCCACTCGAATTCCGACGAGATCGACTGCAGGCCGAACGAACCATCGGTGTCGTACGACCCGGAGGTGACGATCCAACGCTGTCGGCCGGCACCACTCCCGGTGACCTTCTCGAACATGCCGGCGTTGCCGGGGTTGGGCAACCGGGTGGCGATGTCGGTGACGGCCTCGGGGCCGAAGTCGTTGGCGTTGTTGAGGTTCGAGGTACCGTCGACGTTGCCGGTGATCGTCAACCCTTTGATGCTGCCGCCGAGGCCGATGGCCTCCGGATTCGACAGGTCGAACCCGTTGCGGCTCATCAGCTCACCGAACTTCAGCTTCAGGGTAGCGGCGGCCTGCATCGAGGCGAGGTCGATCAGCTTGCGCCCACGCCAGGTTTTGGTGACCGGGAGGCCGTTCTCCCGCCCGGTGATGTCGATGTAGGCCTGAAAATTGACCGTCTGCCCCTCATCGGCGGCAATGGTGACGCGACATTCGCTGTCGGACACCACGGCGCCCAGTTCGGTGGCGTTCTCGGGAATCACGCACACCTTGGGGTCGATGGGCAGGTTGCACGCCCACGCCCCTGCTGCCGACAAAAAGATACAAGCCACCAGCATGCACAATCGTCGTGTCATTCGCCGTCCCCCTTTGCCCGTCTGCGCTGTCGCGCGTCAATACCTTGTATTGTTATCGTATGTCGCCTGTGAAACACTGCTCGGTTCCCGCCGGTGCACTTCGTGGTCGGCCGTTGATCAGCCCGCCTTCTTGAAAATCGACACCGTCTTGGTCACGATCTCGTGGCGCACGCCCAATCCACCTTTGCCTTCGTCGGCCCAACCGTCGCAGGTGATCTCGACGAGGGTCACCAGTTGGTTCGCTTTGCGCACGGCCGCCTTGGTCTCGATCTTGGTCACTCGATACCCCCATCCGGCCGGGATATTGTTGCTGGCACTGGTGGAATTGAGATCAGCCATGAAGGCGTCCATCAGGCCGTTGTTCTTCGTGCCGGGGGTGGTGTTGCCGTCGTTGAGCGGGCACAGGCCGAACTGGCGCGCCGCCGCCTCGAACGCTTCGTCGGGGCAGACGCGGATCTTCATCATGGCGTGCTGAATGCCGGACTGCGCCATATAGTTGGCCTTGAGGTAGTGGAAGGTGATCAGGTTGCCGAACTTGCTGGCCGTGCGCACCTTGCCGATGGCGATCGAGAAGATCATCACGACCACGACGAATGTTAAGACGATCGGAATCGCGAGGCCGCGGCGGGCGCCATTATTGGTTGGCTTCATCGAGCATCGCCCTCCTTCCGACCAGCACGATCTTGCGGACGTTGTCATAATCGGCGTCGCTGGGCCCCTTCCATTGGAAGGTCAGGGTGATCGTGCGCAGGATCTGATTGCCGCAGCGACTGCAGAAAGTGGGGTTGATCTGGTCGGGTGCTCGCCGGGGAATGTCTTCGAAGGTGGCGCAGGTGCCGCCGCATGGCGCGTGATAGGCCACCCGTTTGACCGACATGGCGGTTCCGACCGGCCAAGCATCAGAAACGGCGACGGTCCATTGGAAGACGATCCCGGTATCGGAGCCCAGGGTCTGCCCGCCGGATTCGTTGCCGAGGCTGCCCCATGGGACCTCATACATGTAGCGGTTCATGGTTTTCGCGGCGAAGTTGGCGGCCGCCGCTTCGGTGCGCTCTTTTTTCGACATGCCGGTCGAGTGTGACAGGATATCGACGATCGGCAGAATGGCCAGAGCGAGGATGAACACGGCCAGCATGATCTCGACCAGGGTCATACCCGCTGGACGTCGGATCATGAACATGCCTCCTCTCGCCACAGCCTCAGAATGCCGTGGAATCGACATCGACCTTGGCTTTGGTCTCTTCGACCACCTGCCGCTCGTTGCGTTCGGGGTCGGCGGCGGTGAGGGTCAGGGTGATCATGGTTTTTGCCATCTGATCGACATTCGATGCACCTTCAGCCTTGATGCTGGCCCCCACGACGTCGTTGCACAGCACCTTGTCGGCAAACAGCGGTTCGTCGATGGTTCCGTTCTTGTCGGTCTTGCTGTAGAGCAGTTTGCGGCCGCTCTTGCGGAGCGTGCATTTGACCGACCCACCCGGGTCAGGGGTACCGAAGGTGACGGCGGTGCGACACTGCCAGAAAATCAGAAGATTGCCGTCGTAGTTGGTGCTGACTGTACCATTCTTGTATTGCAGTTTGAAAGCCGGATCGGGGGCTGACGGCCCGTCGGCGGTCACGGTCGTGAACTGAGAGGCGCGCCCCAGTTCGTCGCGAATGTAGGTCAGCGCATTGCGCATCTGGTTCTGCGCCCCGTTGACCCACATGCCGGCCTTCACCGTCTTGGAGCTGGCGCGGAAGATCTTGTACAGGCCGCCAAGAAAAATGGTCAGGATCATGGATCCGACCAGGATTTCGACCAGGGTCATGCCCCAACGCGATTTAATTGTTTTCCCCATATTCCCTCACCCCAAGTGTACCCGATCTTCTCCCTCAGACACAAGGAAAGCTGTCTCGAGCCGGTGATCCCGGTTTGCCGGGAGTGCGCGCGGCGTTTGCGCCGCATTTGCACGGCCCGCGCCTGCGTTTCGGGTGGCATGCAGCGGCATCGTTCCTGTGCTATGCTGCGCGGCATGTTGCCGGACCGCGCCGTCATCCGCTGTGAGCAGTTGACCCGCACCTTCACGGTCGCGCCGAAGGCCGAGGGTTTGTGGGCCAGCGTGCGCGCGTTCTTCTCGCCGGCGACCACCACGATCACCGCGGTCGCCGGGCTCGACATGGTCATCGGCGAGGGTGAATTGGTCGGGTTTCTCGGGCCCAACGGCGCCGGCAAGACGACCACGCTCAAAATGTTGTCGGGGCTGATCGGGCCAACGGCGGGCAGTGTACGGGTTCTCGGCGTCGATCCGTTTCGGCGCGATGTCGATTATCTTCGCCAGATTTCGCTGGTGATGGGACAGAAGCAGAACCTGTGGTGGGATCTGCCGCCGGCCGAGACCCTGGCCCTGCATCGCGAAATCTACGACATCCCTGCGGCCGAGTTCGCCGCACGCCGTGACGAACTGGTCGAGATGCTCGGAATCGCCGACTGCCTCGAGGTGCAGACCCGGCAACTGTCGCTCGGGCAACGCATGCGCTGCGAACTGGCGACGGCGTTGCTGCACCGACCGCGTATCCTGTTTCTCGACGAACCGACCATTGGTCTCGATGTGCTGATGCAGAAACGAATCCGCGAGTTCTTGCGGGCGTATCACACCCGTTTCGGCACCACCGTTCTGTTGACCTCGCACAACATGGACGATGTCGAGGCCTTGACCCAGCGGGTGGTGGTGATCAACCACGGGCGCAAGGTGTTCGACGGTGCATTGCATTCGCTGGCTGCGGCGGCGCGTCTCGACAAGATTCTCACGGTGACCTTCAGCACCGTGCCGGCGAGTTTCAAGCCCGAGGCCTGGGGCACGGTTTTGGGTGTCGAGGGCACCCGCTATCGCCTGAAAGTGGCGCGCGAGCAGGCCCCGCGCGTGGCGGCTGAGTTGTATGCGGGCGGCGGGGTCCACGATCTGGGCCTCGAAGAGGCCCCGCTCGAAGATGCACTGGCCGATCTGTTTGCGCGGACGGCGGTGGCACCGGCGTGACCGCGGTCCTCGCTCCGTTCTCTGTCGCCCGCCGCTGGCGCGTGATGCGGCAGTTGCTGGTGGCCCATTGGCAGGTGGCCCTGGCCTATCGGGGCATGATGCTGGTTTCCGCGATCCAGGGGATGATGCCGCCCCTGGTCCTGATGCTTGCCTGGTTGTCGGTCGAGCGGGCGGCGAGCAATACAATGTCTGACGGGGAATACCGCGTCTATTTCCTGGCGCTGCCGGTGGTGATGCACCTGACCGCCTGCTGGATCCACTTCTCGCTGCCGGGCGAGATCCGCGAAGGCACGCTCAATCGCAGTCTGCTCAAACCGCTGCATCCGTTGTGGCACCCGGTGTTCGAGCACCTCGCTGGCAAGACCCTGCAATTGGCTTACGTGCTGCCACCGCCGCTGTTGTTGGCGTGGTTCTGGCGTGACCGGCTGGCTTCGGTGCCCTGCGACGGGCCGCACCTTCTGGCCTTCGTGGCGGCGCTATTGCTCGCTGTTGTCTTGCGCTTCGTCATGAACACCACGCTTGCCCTGACCGGGTTCTGGATCGAGCACGTCGAGACGCTCAACCTGGTGCTCAATATGGCGTTGTGGGCGATGCTTGGCGGCATGGTCGTGCCGCTGCCCAGTCTGCCGCCGGCGGTACAGCAGATCACGGCGGTTCTGCCGTACCGCTACACCGTCGGGTTTCCGCTCGAGATCATGCTGGGGCGGGTTTCGGGCACCGGCTTCGTCGCCGGGATGGCGGTGGGCGTGGCTTGGTGCGTGGGATTGGGCATTCTCGGCTGGCTTTTGTGGCGGCGCGGACTGCGGGCCTACACGGGGTATGGCGGATGATCGCGGCGGTCCGACGGCATGTGCGCATCATCGTGCATTTCTGGCGCGCCTCGTTGATGCAGGCCATGAGTTATCGGCTCAGTTTCGCTCTGGGTGTCTTCGCCAATGCCTGTGACTTCTGCTTCGGCCTGTTGCAGTACGGGTTGTTCTTTACGGCCGCCAATCGGCTCGGTGGCTGGGACATCAACACCATGCTCGCGTTTTACGCGATCTTCATGACCCTGTTTTCGCTGCACTTCATCTTGTTGACGCCGAATCTCGAAGGCATGGGCCGCCTGGTCAACCGCGGCGAACTCGATCTGGTGCTGGTGCGGCCGGTTTCGGCACAAGCCCTGTTGTCGTTTCGGCGCATCTCGTTCGACGATGTCGGCAGTGTCGGGACGGCGCTGGTGCTGCTGAGTGGTCTGTGGCTGACCGGCCGGATCGTCGTGACCCCCGAACGGGTGCTGGCCTTTCTCGTGGCGATCGGGTGCAGCACGGCGTTGGTGTACTCGCTGTTTCTCGGGTTGCTGGCGTTGGCCATCCGGCTCGAGAAGTTCGAGAACGTGGGACAATTGACCTGGAGCTTCTTCACCCTGGCCCGCTATCCGGCCGACATCTTTCCACGGTGGCTGCGGGGCATCTTCTATGCGATCGTGCCGATCGCCTTCGTCACGACGGTGCCGGCGCGGGCATTGACCATGGGAGAGCGCCCCGAGGTGATCGGCCTGGGCGTGGTGTTGACCCTGTTCTTTCTGGCGGCGGCGCGTGGTTTCTGGCGGTCGGCGCTGGCGCGCTATGCTTCGGCCGGTGGTTGAGTGACCGGAAAATATACATACAATGCCAATACATAGTAATTCTGTTGGTTCTGGGTGTGCGGGCGGCCCCGTTGCACTGCGCGAAACTAACGTTTCGCGCACCCATCCGTGGGGCAACGGGGCACTACGCACATCGTGTGCGGGCGGCCCTGGAACGCTCGGATCGTCGCTGGCGCTTGGGGCCTCGATGCTGGTGGTGTGTGGGGTGTTGCGCAGCACCGACCTGTTCTTCCGCGTGCCGATGCTCGAGCGGTTCTCGGTCTTGACCCTGATCGCCTGGGAACACCTGATCAACGCCGTGCTGGTGCTGCCCATCCTGATATCCCGTCTGGACCAGTGGCGCCGGGCCACCGCTCGCGACGTCGGCTTGCTGCTGCTCGTGGGCTGGGGCGCGTCGGCGGGCGGCATCCTCGCGTTCTCGCAGGCGTTTGCCTACGTGAATCCGGCTCTGGCAGTGCTTTTGCAGAAGCTGCAACCGTTGATCACCATCGGTCTGAGCATGCTGCTGGCCGGGGAACGACCGGCGCGGCGGTTCTGGCCGTGGGCCATCCTGGCCATTGTCTGCTCGTATTTTGTCTCGTTTTCGTTGATCGACCCATTCAGCGAGGTGGGGCGCGAAGTCGCGATCGGGGCTGGTTTTGCCATCCTCGCCGCGGCCTGTTGGGGCGGCGGCACCTCGTTCGGCAAACTGTTGCTGGGGCGTTTCGATCAGGGGTTCGTTCTCGGGCATCGCTTCGTTCTCGGGGCCGTTCTGACGGTGACGCTGGCGATGACCGTGGGCACGGGCATGCACACCGATGTCGTGTTCGGTCAGGCGCCGCCGACCGCCGAGCTCGGCGTCGGCGAGAAGGTGCCGGCACCGCTGCCGATGCCGCTGTGGGGTTGTCTGGCCTACATGGCGATCATGCCGGGTTTGCTGGCGACGGCGAGTTTCTATTTCGGGCTGAACCGGATTCCGGCCAGTGTTGCGGCGATCTTCGAGTTGGCGTTTCCGCTCTCGTCGGTCTTGATCATGTGGGTCGGCTTCGGCCGGCCCCTCGATGGGGTGCAGATTGCGGCTGCCATCGGCCTGTGTCTGGGCATGTGGCAGGTCACCCGGGCCTGTGAGACTGGGCCGACTTGATGGTTTTGCCGCGTTTTCGCTGCGCATTCGGGCGAAACTGCGGTATACTCGCTGGCAAGACAACCCTGTGAGGAGGCGCCCCTTGAAGAAAACCATTCTCCTGCTCGTTGTTGCCTTTGTATTTACGTTGACGGTGCCGCTCGTCGCTCTTGACGTGACCGTCTGTCTCTCGCCGAATGGAGGTTTCGCGCCGATCAACAATCAGCGCAAGATCACCGTTGCCGGGGTCGAGCAGCCCCTCGGCCTGAACAACAGCCTGCACGACGAGGTCTTGAAGGTTCCGGCGTCGGGCGCTGTCAAGATCTGTATGTACAACTTCGCCCACAAAGAGATCTTTCGCGTGTTGCTCGATCGCGCCGTGCAAGAAGGCCTGATGGTGCGGGTTCTGCTCGACAACTGCGCCGATTGGACGACGGATGCGGTGAAGGAATTCACCACCACCGTCGACAAGGTGGCACGGCACGCCGCCGAAGAGAAGAAGCCGTTCGATTTCCAGGTGAAGCTGGTGACCCCGGCGGTCATGGACCGCACCAAGCGCACCCGCGTCCTGTCAGACGGCAAGAAGATCATCGGCACGATGCACCAGAAGTTCGGCATCATCTACCACGATCGCAATGCCTCGCCGACCACGTCGTTCGGCGGGTCGGCCAACACGGCGCCGACATCCGATCACACCTATGCCGAGAACCGCCTGTTCTTCCGCAACAGCCCCGAGGTGGCGGCGGTGTGGGCGGCGCAGTTTGCGCGGCTCTGGAACGAATATGCCGACCCGGGCACGACCAACTGCACGCCCGAGCCCGAGATCGTGATCACCAAGAAGCCCGACTTCGACATCCTGTTCAACGTCGAGAAACTGGCGTCGGGTTCGTTCGTGGCCATCGACGACCGCGTCATGAAGATGCTCGACGAGGTCGAACCCGAGGGTTCGGTCGATATTGCGATGTTCAGCTTCACGCACACCGGCATCGGCAACAAGATTCTCGCGATGGCCGAGAAGTACCCGAATGCGAAGTTCCGGCTGCTCTTCGACCACTCCATGCTCCTTTCTGGCGAAGACCGCAAAGGGCTGATGCCGCCGATCATCGAGCAGAAGGTGAAAGAGAAGGGCATGAAGAACGTCGAGGTGCGCTACAAGTTCCGCGCCAACGCCTATGCCTATCTGTCGAAAGAGAAGAAGGTCGGTCACGACCACTTCCGCGCGCCGCTGCTGCACCACAAGTTCATGATCGTCAACAAGAAGAAGATCATCACCGGTTCGTACAACTGGTCGGGTTCGGCCGAGTTGCGCAACATGGAAGATGCCGTGATATTGACGTCCGATCTGCCGTATGGCAAAGACGCCATCGACCGGTTCCTCGCCGAGTTCGACATTCTCTGGAACAGCCGCTATGAAGACCGCGAAGCCAAGCCCGAGGCCAAACCGTATACGGTCAGCCGCGAATACGCCATGGAGTACGAAAAGAAGATTCTCGAAACGCTGGGCAACTTCGCCTGTTCGAAGATTCAGCGTGTGCTCGACGACGGCGCGTTGCCGGTGTCGAACGTGCGCAACCTGGCCAAGCTCAACCAGGGCGAACTCAACAAAGCCCTCGAAATGATGCAGGCCGTGCGCATGATCGAGAAGTTCGAGAAGGACGGCGTCGAGCGCTGGCGCCTGGCGGACTGATCCTTCCAGGGGACGCGCTTCCTGCTGGGGCCGCCGGTCGCACTTTGACCGGTGTGTGTTAAGGGCGACTCATCCGAGTGGGTGGGTCGCCCTTGGCTGTTCCCGACGTCTGTGAGGGTGGTGTCGCGCCGGTGGCGCGAGCGTCTCTGCTCGGGTAGAACTTCTTCGACTGGCGCGAGTTCTCGTGGTGGCCCCCTTCGCCCCGATTCGGCTGTGCGAGCGGGTCAGTCGACGAACAAACCCCCTGGTGTAACCGGTTGTATTTACCGGCACCAGGGGGTTTTGCTTGGGCGGACACGCTGCGCCTGAGGCAGCGGTTGTCGAGATCAGCCGATCGTCGACTCGGCCTCGTCGTAGGCTTCGGCGTTGCGTTCGGCGTTGCGCTTGGCGAGCAACGACTCGGCCCGCACCACGCCTTCCTTGATGCCGACCGGACCCATGTACATGGCCCACAATACGTGATAGATGATCAGGGGAATGCTGCAGTAGAAGAAGTAAAGATACCACGGTGACTGAATGGTTGGTGTCGCGAAGGTGAACCGATCGAGGTTGAAAATGAGGATCGTCATACAGACGTAATCGACGGTGAAATTGGTGCGCGGGTCGGACGCCTTGAACATGCAGAAGCCATCGTAGCGCTTGTCTTTGAACGGCCAGATCAGCGACCCGCCCATGTGGCCGGTGAGGTCTTCGGTGATGTGAATCGCGAAACCGAGGAAGGAGACGACACCGTACAGCCACCAGTTGTCGAGCGCGAAACCCCACGCCAGCAGCGCGACGACCGAGGCGAGCATCAGCCCGAGCACGTAACTGTGGCTCCAGGTGCGGTGCCAAGGCAGAAACTCGACCGAGATCGCTTTTTTGCCGTCAACCTCGACCGGATGGTAGCCCATCATCGGACCCGACAGGATATCGACACCCGTCGGTTTGGGGCGCTTCTCGAGGAAGATCGCAGATTTCAGTTTGTAGGTGCCGAACCGTTTCTCGGGCGGCGGTTCGGTGCCCAGAAACGGTTGCTGCGACGTGTTGACGATTTCGTTGATGACCACGTTGACCTCGTTGCGATCGCCATCGTAGCTTACAACGTATTGACGCCACAGATTCGAGGCCATGCGCATCGGGTTATACTGGATCTTGATCATCCGGTTCTCGGCCACGCACTTCTCGAGCGCGGCGCCGATCTGGTTGGCCATGTGCTGTGGGTCGGGGTCATTGGGATCGAACTTGAGGTAGAGGTCTTCTTTCGCAAAGAATCGGCCGAGCTTGAAATCGAAGGTGTCGGGCAGGATGCCGAACACCCCGCCGAGCACCAGGATGAACGAGGCGGCCGCATCGGGATTGCCGCTCTTGGTGAGCGCCGAGGCCGCCACGGCCGGGGCAAAGAACGAGGCGAGGGTGACGCCGCTGATGAAGTGGGTCAAACCTTTCATAAATGCTCCTTACAAGAGGCCGAGCAGGGCCGCGACCTGGTCGCCATAGCCCGCCATGTTGAGCGCGATCGGAATGAGCAATACGCCCATGCAGTTGCTTCGTCTGGAGTGATAGAACACCGGAATGCAACCGATGGCGGTGCCGACCAGCATCGTGAACAGGCCCGGGAAGCCGGTGAGGGCCGCCACGATGGCGGTGATGGCCACGAAGGCGGCCCAGTAGAGATCGCGATAGTCGACTTCGTGGACCCAGGAGAGGATCCAGCGCGAGAAGGAGAGCAACATCAGGAACGAGATGCCGCCCGATACGAGAATGACCGAAATCGCCATCAGGTAATCTCCGGGTTCGGCGGTGAAGATCGGACGCAGGATGACGTTGAGGCCACCCTTGCCGACGCCAGCCGGGGTGAGCGGGGTGATCACGAAGATGAGGAGGAACGCACCCACGTAATAGAGGAACTTGGTGATCGAACCGCCGAGGATAAACAGAATATCGCCCCGGGCCTGAAAACCGAGCGCCGTGGCGTGCGACGCGATGATCGAGCCGATACCGGCCGTCACCGCGGGAAGGTAACCGCAGATGGCCCCGGAGACCGTGCCCACGAACGATGACCGGACGATATCGCCTGTATTGACATCGATCGATTCGCAAATGTGCTGCTTGGGGACAGCCTGTTTCGACACCAGGTTTTGCAGAATCGAGGGAATGGCGAACAGGCCGACGAAGACCGGCATGATGTTCTGGAAGCCCATCTCGTGGGTGATCAGGCTCTTCGACAGGATGATCATCCCCAGGAACGCCGAGGCGATCCAGGTGAAGGTACCGGCGAAAACGTTGCTCATGGCCTCCATGAAGCGATCGGTGCGTGATGCACCAAAACCGCATCCCTTGGGCCATTCGCTGAGAATGAGAAAGGCCACGACGAGAATGATGAGCCAGTGCATGTGCGACGACAGGATGATGTCGGCGGTCGGCAATACAAAGTAAAACACCGGGGTCAGGACAATCATCAGCAGAATGCCGAGCAGCCCGCCCAGACCCTGAACAACTGCCGCTTCGTAACCTCGCCCGCGCATGAAGTAAATGGTGTTGGGCAGGATCGTGACCTGCGCCGATTCATCCGGCGCGCCGAAGAAGGTCATCGGGATGGTGTTGAGGAAGGCGAACGCCGTGATCATTGAGATGAAGAACGGCCCGACCGCGGAGTGCGCCATCGAGTCACCGATCGCCATCCAGAGCACCAGGACGATGCCGGCGACGTTGTAAACGTGCAACGATGGGAAGATCGAGAAAAACGCACCAATGAGGGTGCCCAGGAGGGTGTAACCGAGAATGGTGAAGAACTCCATGCGGTCCTCCTCTCAGCGACCAGCGGCCGAACCACTGGCCGCTGCACTGCCGGACCCGCTGCCGGTTGGTGTTGCCGGTGAACCGGTTGCTGTGGCGTCGGCGGGAACGGCGACCGGCGGCGGTGGAGACGCTTCCTTCACGAGGTCGCTCGCGTTCTGCGGTTGCACCTGCAAGCGGTCCTTAAACTTGCTGACCTCGCCGGTGACGCGCAGTCCAGAACCTTCCTTGATCAGGTCGGCCGGGACGTCTTTGCGCATGAAGTCGCGCAGCCAGACGTTGATGATGCCCGTGTCATCGATCAGATCGACGCTGGTGCCAAACGGGAACTCCTTGGTCGATTTGACGGTGCCGACGACGACCACGACCTGCTTGAGTTGGGCATCGGTGACCTGGGTGGCCTTGAGAACTGTCGGTGTGCCAGTGTTGGCCGGAGCCGCGGTTTGAGCACCAGTCGCTGCGGGGGAGCCCGACCCGGAACCCGCGGCCGGGGCCGGTGACGGCGCAGACGTTGGCGTGGGAACCGGTGTGGGTGCGGGAGACACGGCCGCGCCTGCGGGCGAAGCTGCCCCGGCGTTGCTGCCGGATCCGGTTGGCGTGGCCGGAGTCGCCGGCGCCGGCACGTTCTCGCTCTTCACGTCGGCGGCGCTCTGCGGTTGCACCTGCAAGCGTTCTTTGAAGTTGCTGATTTCACCCGTGACGCGCAGACCTGCGCCTTCTTTCACCAGGCCCGGTTGCACGTCTTTGCGCATGAAGTCGCGCAGCCACACGTTGACCGTGCCGGTTTCGTCGACGAGATCGACGCTGGTGCCGAACGGGAACTCCTTGATGGCTTTGACCGTGCCGACCACGACGACGACTTCATGCTGACGTTCGGTGGTGACCTGCGCTGCCTTCAGGACCGGGGGCGCGTTGGTCTTGGCGGCGCTGCCGCCGTCGGCGATGCCGGACCCCGCAACCTTGCGCACTGAACCCGGGCGTTCGGGTTGGTGCAGGCGCAACTGAGGCTTGCCTTTGTAGGCGTCGACCAATACCACAATTTCGAACTCGTTGCCGACGACGAACAGGTCTTCACGCACCTTGGCGTCTGCAATCATCGGGACTTCGGTGTCGAAGACGGTCAGTTCGATCGAACCGGTGTTGTCTTTCACGGTGACCGATGTGCCTACACGGTATTTACGTGTCGCGGCGACTTTGACCCGCACGCGGTAGACGCTGCCGCGGGAGTCGAGGTCGATGTTCTCGATGGTGACCGGCTGCGGGTCGAATTTCTTGACGATCTTGATCCGGCGCGGGTCGGAGACAAACATCGATTCGCCGAACTTCTCGGAGATGCTCAGGTTGCCAACGACTTCGACCTGGTCGCCCTCGGCCGGGAATCCATCGCCGAAGTGGGCGCGGAACTTCTTGAGCTTGTCGAAACCCGACAGCGACAGCATGCCGGTGTCGTCGTCGACCTTGATGTGAAAAGAGTTCTTCTGGTCGTAGAACTTGACCTCGGTGACCTTGCCCACGCAGCGAATCAGGGCCATGTTGTGCTGCGGCTTCAGTTCGCCGATCTTAACCAACGGCACTTCGCGTTGCAGGGCGGCGTACCACATGAGAGCCAAGCCAATGAGCGTGCCGAAGATCGCAAATCGTTTGATGTAGATGATCGGTAGCCGTTTTTCGACGACGGCTTGACAGTGCGGACACGTCTCGTACGCGCCCACCCACTTGCCGCAGCTTGGGCAGATGATACCCTCGCCGGTGGGTAGAATCTCGGGTTTGTTGGTCTCGCTCATAGTGCCTCCGCTTGTTGTTTGCTGGCCGTGCGCCTGGTCAGCCGGCACGGGTCGATCGCTGGTTGCCTGCCGCGGTGCACCCCTTTGCAAAGACAGGACAAGGGGCACCGCTTTCCTGAAATTGTAGCAGACCGCGTGCCGATTTACCTGTTTGTGTTTTTTCTTGGCGGCCGTTCTGTATCCGGGCTGCGTCTCGTGCTGGAACAGGACGCCACCCCCTCGCCGGACGCGGGGTCACAGTGTTGACGGTTGCGCCCGGCCCAATGAGTCTTGATCCGACTGACGGGCGTGACCACGATCGATTGTGCGGTATGATGACCGTCACATCTCGATTCGGGAGGCATGAACGTGATTCAAACTCGATCGGCGCTCGGATTGGCCAATTCATCGTGGGTCCCACGTACGGCGGCGAAGCGTCTTGGGGTGCGGTGTGTCGCGGTGTCGTGCCTTCTGTGGGTGGTTTTCGGTGTTTTTATGGGCTTCGGGATCGGCTTCGCCAAAGAGGCCAGAACCGGTCGAACGCAAGAGACGGTCAAAGTCTCGATCCTGGCGACCTCCGATCTGCACGGCGAGGTCGACGGCACCGACCATCTGGGCAACCGGCCATCAACGCGCGGATTGGCACTGCTGGCGCCGATGATCGCCTCGTTGACCCGGGCTCAACCGAACCGTCTGCTCATCGATGTCGGCGACACGCTGGCCGGTTCACCGGTGACGTACGTGGCGCAGAAACGCCTGGCGACGATGCCGAACCCGATGATCGCCGCGATGAACCATCTTGGTTACAGCGCCATGGTCGTCGGCAATCACGACTTCGACTTCGGGTGGCAGCACTTCGAGATGGCGCGCTTACAATCGGGGTTCCCTTGGGTGTCGGCGAACATCATCGGCACCAAGGGGCCGTTGTTCAGCCCCTGGATCATCCGCAATGTCGGAGGTGTTCGGGTGGGTATTGTCGGAGCGACGACACCTGGTGTGCCGCACTGGAATGACCCGGCGGCGTATCGCCAGGCGTCGTTTGTCGATCCGCTGTTGGCGTTGTGGGCAGCGGTGGCTGACGTGCGGGCCCGCGGCGTCGATCTGGTGGTGGTCGCCGCCCACCTGGGCATGGGTGTGCATCCCGAAACTGGAGAACTCGCCAATTTCCCGCCCTACGAGGGCAGCATCGGTGAACGCATCCCGGCGGCGATTCCGGGTGTCGACGGCATCGTGCTCGGCCACACGCATGCGGCGGTGGCGTCGACCGTCGCCGGCATTCCCGTGGTGCAACCGCGGGCCAATGGCACGCACCTGGCCTGCCTCGACTTCGATCTGGAACGGTTGGCGGGTGGGCGATGGCGCGTCGTCGGCCGCTCCGGGCGGGTGCTCGCGGTTCCCGAAGGTGCGACGCCCGATCCCACCATCCTGGCCCTGGCCGACCCGTATCGGCAGGCGACCGAGGATTGGTTGCGCACACCGATCGGCACGACGCCGGTTGCTTTGTCGGCGTGGGGAGCGGCGTTCGCCGACAATTCGCTGACCGAACTGGCGCTGAGCGCGATGCTCGAAGCCACCGGTGCCGACGTGGCGTTGACAGCGCTGCCGCTCGGTGCCGTGTCGATCGCGACCGGAACGATCACGGTGCGGGATCTGCATCGTCTCGTCATCTTCGACAACACGCTGGTGACGGCAACGGTGACTGGCGCGCAACTGCGGCAGATCCTCGAACACTCGACCCGTTTCTTTGGGCCGTGGGACGATCAGGACAACCTCGGCGACCTCATCAGCGGCGACGTGTTCTACTTCAACTGCGATGTCGCCGCCGGTGTCGAGCAGACCATCGATCTGCGGCGACCCGTGGGGCAGCGAGTGGTGTCGATGCGTCGTAAGGGGCGCGAGATCGGTGCCGACGAGCGGTTGCGCGTGGTGGTGGCCAACTTCCGCTTCAACGGCGGCGGTGACTACCCGGCATGGGCCGATGCGACCGAGGTGGTGCGTACGGGGATCGTGTTGCGCGAGGCGATGATCGCCAAGGTCCGCCGGGATGGCACCATTGCGGCGAAGGCGCCGAAGCGTCGCACGTTCCTGCCGCCGGCGATCGAGCGGCTGCCGTCGCGCAAACCGGCCGGCCGTGATTGATTTGAGACCCGGGCGTGCGGAATTTGTTGACCCCCGGGCGACTCTGCTCTAGCCTCAAGGGTCGCGGTTCATCTGCTCAACAACGCATCGTGACAGCTCCGGTGTTATCGCTGTCAGGGTGTCGGAAAGGCCGGTCGAGTCATACGTGAATACAACGTCTGCTGCACCCCAGCCAGCGCCATCGGGTTGGTTGCGGCGGTTGTTTGCGCCGGCACCGCACATTCCCCGAGTGGCCGCCGAGAAGGTCGACCAGCTCTACACCCAGATGCGTTGGCGCATCCTGTCGTCGACCTTCTTTGGCTACGCGATCTTCTACATCGTGCGCAACAACCTGTCGCCGGTCGCCAAAGAGGTGGGCTCGGCGCTGGTCTACGACAAGACGATGCTCGGGACGATCCTGGCCGCGACCTCGATCGCCTACGGTGTTGGCAAACTGCTCATGGGCGCGATTTCCGACCGGTCGAACCCGCGGGTGTTCATGTCGTTCGCGTTGGTGCTCACGGGGGTGTTCAACCTCCTGTTCTCGGCGTCGACGTCGTATCACATGCACCTGTTTCTCTGGACCCTCAACGGGTTTGTGCAGGGCGGTGGTTGGGGGCCGTGCGGGCGGTCGATGGGGCACTGGTTCAGCCTGCGCGAACGCGGCACGGTGTTTGCCGTCTGGAACATTTCGCACAATGTGGGCGGGGCGATTGCTGGCGTATTGACAGCGTATGTCGCATCGCGACTAGGCTGGCAGTCGGCGTTCTACGTTCCCGGGGTGTTGGCGCTGTTGAGCGCGGTGGTGCTGTATTTTGGTCTCGCCGACACGCCGCAATCGGAGGGGCTGCCGCCGATCGAGGATTACAAAGACGACCATCCCGAGAACCGCGAATACCATGAGGAAGAGTTGTCGACCCGTGAGTTGTTCACGAAATACATTGTCAGTAATAAGTATTTATGGTTGTTCGCCTGCGCCAATTTCTTCGTCTACATCACGCGGTATGCGATGCTGACCTGGGGTCCGACCTATTTGAAAGAGGTCAAGGGTGCGTCGATTCTCGATGGTGGCGCGTCGACGATGTATCTCGAGCTGGCGGGCATTCCGAGCACGTTGCTGATCGGCTGGTTGTCCGATCGGTTGTCGGGGCGACGCGGCATGGTCAGTCTGTTGTGCATGATTCCGATCTTCTTCGCATTTCTCGGCATTCTGCTCAATCCGCCGGGCCATCTCTGGATCGACATGGCCCTGATGGGCATCATCGGCTTCTTTGTCTATCCGCCCGTGATGCTATTGGGCGTGGCCGCGCTCGATCTGACTTCGAAAAAGGCGGTTGGCACGGCGGCCGGGTTTGTCGGCCTGTTCGGTTATCTGGGCAGCACGGTGCAGGCGCAGGGTATCGGTTACCTGGCGCAACACCACGGTTGGCCATCGGTGTTCTATGCCATTCTCGGTTGCACGGTGATGGCCATCATTCTGCTGGCTTTCACCTGGCGGATCAAGCCGCAGGCGTAATCGTTGGCGGTGTCCGGGTGGACCTCGCCCGTGCAGATCGGGTTTGCCGGTCAATGTCGACGGGACGTCGACGTGAATTAATCCGGATCATGTCACCGAATAACTATCGTGTCGCCGAATAACCACCGAGTAAGTTTGGGGGAGGTCGTCTGAATCATGAACATGCACACCAATCCGTGTCGTTGTGCGAAAATCCTGGCACTGGTGCTGCTTGGCGCCGTGGCGGCGCCGACCATGGCGGCGGAGCCGATTGTCAATACTCCGTATTATCGTTTCTGGCGCGGCTGGGCCCGCGAGGAACTCGCGCCGACACGTTTTGTGCAGCAGTTGCAGGACGTCTTCGTGCCGGCGACCCCGGCCACGCATGGAGGCGAAGGCCTGATTGCGTATCTGGTCGTGATCCCACCGGCCTCGAGCGCGGCCGACATCCCCGGTGAAATCGCGCTGGTGGCGTATGAGTCCGAGGCCACGTATCTGCGTTTGCGCGAGACGCCGCACGGCAAGAAGTACCAGGCGATGCACTGGGATGTGTTCGCGCGGGGGTCATCGCGGAGCCGGGCCCCGCGTCCGTTCCCGCGTCCGCTGCCGCTCGCGGTACCGCCCGACCAGGCCTGGGATGCGCTCGACCGGCCCGTCGACTGGCAGACCGGTCACACCGCCTTCTTCCTCGGTCGACGGCGGCCGGCGTTCACCCCCGAAACGTTTCGCCGGCGCATGACTCGCCAT
>CAZADH010000102.1:0-18456 GCA_964483805.1 uncultured bacterium | reverse complement strand
AGTGCGAGATTTTCAACAACGGCGAGACCGGCGTCACCGCGCACCGTTTCGGCAAGGTCACGCTGATCGAGTGCAGCATCCACGATCACGCCCACCACGGCGGCGTGCTGTTCGACAGCGAGGGTTTCGGGTCGCTCGAAAACTGCGAGATCACGCTCAACAAGGGGTTCGGCGTGTCGGTGGGGCCACTGACGGTGCCGTTGCTTACCGGTGGGCGCATTCACAATCAGCGCAGCGGTGACGGCATTTACGTCCACCCCGACGGGCGGGCGGGCGTGAAGCAGGTCCAGATCGATCACAATCCGCGCCATGGTGTCGCCGTCGGCGAGCGCGGGGCGCCGCAACTGCACAGTTGCCGGATCCACGACAACGTGGGTTGGGGCGTCTTCGACGAAGGCCGCGACGCCGAGGTCATCGACTGCGAACTGAGCGACAACGAGGCCGGCGGCCACCACCGCCAGAGCATCTGGGCGTGGCTGGCCGGGCTGCTCGGCCTGCGCTGAAATACAACGTATTTATGGCTAAAACCCCCGACCTGTTTGGCGCCCCAGGCACGGTGGTGCCGACGCGCGACGGCTATGACCGCTGGGCGCCGATCTACGACGGCGAAGACAATGCCCTGGTGGCGCTCGAGTCGCTGCATTTCGCGTCGTTTCTGGGCGACGTGCGTGGCCTGCGCGTGGCCGACATCGGCTGCGGCACGGGGCGACAGACGCTGGCGCTCGCCGCTGCCGGCGCCCTGACCGTCGGTCTCGATTTCTCGGCCGGCATGCTCGCCCATGCGCTCACCAAGCCTCGTCCCGAAACGGTGTTGTTCGTGCGGCACGACGTGACGAAACGCCTGCCGTTCGCCGATGCGACGCTCGACGCCGTGGTCTCCTGCCTCGTTCTCGAACACGTCGACGATCTCGTCGGGGTGTATCGCGAGATGCATCGGGTCGTGCGACCCGGGGGGTTCGCCCTGGTCTCCAACCTGCACCCGGCCATGATGCTGCGCGGCGTCGATGCGCGTTTCACCGATCCGCAGACCGGCGAGAAACTGCGCCCCGAGGGCGCCGCCCACTCGATCGCCAACTACATCAACGCGGCATTGGTAGCCGGTTTTCGCCTCGAGCGCATGGGGGAGTACACCGTCGACGATACGCTGATCGCCGTGTCGCCCCGCGCCGACCGCTACCGCCACTGGCCGCTGTTGCTGTTACTGCGATTCTCGCGGCCCTGATCGCCCGGCGGCGGACCGCAGGCGCAATACATACAATGTCATGCACAAGAGATCGGCGCTGCCGCCTGGACTGATGCGGGCGGCCGACCAGCGTTCGTCGAGCGCGCGCAGGCGGGTGTAGAGTTCCTCCGGACGCGCGATCTGCCAGTCTTTGGTCAGGCTGGCGGCTTCAGCCGCCACCTCCGCTTGGATCGCCGGGCCGTGCCGGTGGAGGATGGTGGTGTCCTCGCAGCGGGCGACGCCGGCGAGCAATGCCAACGCCCCGGCCAGATCGCGCGACCACCCCCGCCGGCGCACCGAGCAATACATCGGCAACATGGTCGCAAACACCGTCGGCATGCCCGTTCGCGCCTCACCGATGATTCCCGACACCCGGTAACGGACGCGGACGGCGGCACCGTGCGTGGCCAGCGGTTCGCCCGGCAACAGACACTTGGCCCAGCGAGACACCGCCTGCGGTAACGGCATGCCCGTTGCTTCGTGCGAGCGCCAGGCCAACACGAGCAGGCCGCCGAGAAACACGATGCCCTTCTGGGTGTTCACGCCGCCGGTCGCAGCCAACATGCGCTCTTCGGCCACGCGCCCCAGCGCGCGCAAGACGGTCACTTCGGCCGCGGTAGGCCTGATCAGCTCGGCAGCGGCGGCGACACCGCGGCTGCCCTGCCCCACCTGCTCACCCGCCGGGTTTCCCGACCCACGACCCGCCCGAGCGCGGCCCACCAGATCGGCCGCGACCGCCGCCAGATTCTGGAAATACGGCACCAGCGCCAGACTCGAGCGCACGAAGGTCGCCAGCGTCATGTCGGCGTGCGCCGACCGGCCCGAGCGGTCGACGAGCCCCGGTTTCGGCGTGACCCACACCTCGCCGAGCATGGCCTGCAATGCGGCGAGGGCCACGCGCGTCGACGACAGCGGCGGTGACGACAGGTTCACGGGGAATTCAACAAACCGGCCACCGCCGTCCAGAACTCGTCGGCGGTGTGCCGCTGCGCGCGAAAACAGGCGCGCGCCGTGTTTTGACAAATGATGCACGCACGCTGCGGCAACTGCAACGACGCACGGTCGACGGGCAGGCGCGTCACCGGATCGTAAACGTCGAGATCGGCCAGGCGCCACGCCGGCCGCTCGGCCTCGAACGCCACCGCCGCCATCTTGATGGCGATGATGTCACCGCGCAATACAATGTGGTGCACCTTCTTCTCGGGAAACTGCCGGACCGCCACGGTCCGCTCGCACTCGAGCGGCCACGCCCGCAGGTGACGCTCGACCGTGGGCACCAGGCCGCGCCAGAATTCATCCCACAGCGGGACGCCCTGATCGCCCGGCAGATTGAGCGACAGGCTGACCACCGGCAACCCCTCGCGGTCGAGCCGGTCGATGACCGCCGCGGCACGCTCCTCTTTGATTACCAGGGCGCGGTCGGGGTCGATCGTCCCGGTGCGCACGTCGTCAACGGTGATCATGCGCAGGACATCAAGGGCTTGGTAACACAGGCGAACACAGAAGAACACGAATGAACACACACGAAGACCCCAGTGCACGCACCGCGGGGTTCTGGGTGGCGACGCTGGGGCTGCGGCCCGAATCGGTGTCGTTCTGGTTTGATCAATGGCTGATCGGAAGCGCAACGCCACCCCGACGCGAGATCGCCTGGGTGGCGTTGCCTGTGGTTCACCCGATCGGTCAGCGCTTGTGCAGGATCGGTTTGCGCGCGACGTCGATGACCGTGCCGTCGCGGTATTCCATGACCCCGAGGATCTTGTCTTCGAACTCGACCGGGGTCGGCTTGCCCGTGAGCTTCTGGCCGATGGCCATCAGGTCATGAATCGGCATCACCGGCAGACCCGCGGCCTTCGCCTTGTCGATCAATTCGGGACGGCGCGGGTTGATCGCCATGCCGCGCTCGGTGACGATCGCGTCGATCGTCTCGCCCGGCGTGGTGACGACCGTGCACTTTTCGAGGATCGTGTTGAGCCGGCCACGGATCAACGGCGCCACAATGATCGTCAACTTCGCGCCAGCCGCCGTATCCTGATGGCCGCCCACCGCATGGCGCAACACGCCGTCGGAGTCGACCGCCACATTGACATTGAAGTCGAGATCGACCTCGGTCGCGCCCAGCACCACCATATCGAGATTGTTGACGACAGCACCGCGGTTGTGCGGGTTGCCGTACATCGAACCGCTCATCTCGATGTGGTCGGGGTTGTCGCGCAGACTCGCCACCGCATCGAGATCGAAGCATTGCACGTCCATGAGGCGGCGGAACAAGCCCTCTTTGAGCATCTGCACAAAGTATGCCGTGATGCCACCCGAGCCAAAGCTGCCGACGATCTTGTTCTCTTTCATGTGCTCGCGCAGGTAATGCGCGACCGCGAGCGACGTGCCACCAGCGCCGGTCTGGAAGCTAAATCCGTCGACGACCAAGCCCGACGCGATCATGAGCTTCATGGTGTTGCGTGCGATCAGGTGCCCGAGTGGGTTGGTGGTGATGCGTGTCGTGCCCGAAACGATGCCTTTGGGGTCACCCAGCGAGTCGACCGTGCAGACAAAGTCAACCTGGTGTTGCGCGATGCTGATCGGCCGGTTCGGATACGGCACCAGATGGTCGGTAATCGCCACCACCGTGTGGGCATACAAAGCATCGGTCATCGGATAGCCGAGCGCACCGCAGGCCGACGGCCCGAGCACGCCGTTCAGATTGCCCATCGCGTCGGCACTGGGCGCCGAGAGGAAGGCCACGTCGACCGGCAGGTCGCCGGCCTCGATCGCCCGCGCGCGGCCTCCGTGCGACCGCACGATCATCGGCGCCTGCAACTCGACATCGCCGGTGAAGATGGCGTTGCCGATCGCATCGTGAATGCCACTTTCGATGCGGGTGATAACGCCCGAGCGGATATGCTCGATCAGCGGCGCATGCGTCTTGAACAGCGAGGTCGAGGCCAGGCACAGGTTCTTGATGCCGCGCTTGGCGATGACGTCCATCAGGCGGCACAGCAACCGGTCGCCGTTGCGCAGATGATGGTGGAAACCGATGGTCATGCCCGATTTCAGGCCCGACTTCTCGACCGCTTCCTCGAGACTGCCCAACAGCTTGATGTCGCCGGGATTGCGCACCGGCAGCACGCGGGTCACCCGCTCCTCTTCCGGCACGCGGGCAAACGCGCCCATGAACGGCCGGACGTTCCTCACGCCCGGAATCGACAACGGAATCTCGCGACCGATGGCGTTCTTTTTCGTCTTGCTCATTTCGCGGCACCTCCGCTGGGATTCTGCTCTTCGAGTCCGGCCAGCCGCAACACCCGCTGGGCGCGCAACACCACCGGCAGGTCGACCATGCGGCCATTGAGGCTGATGACGCCCAGGTTCTTCGCTTTCGCCTCATTGAACGCAGCGACCACCGCTTTGGCGCGCTCGATGGCCACCGCATCGGGTGTAAATACTTTGTGCACTGGTCCGATCTGGCGCGGACTGATCAACGACTTGCCGTCGAACCCGAGTTGCTTGATCTTTTCGGTTTCGGCCACGAGCCCCGCATCGTCGTTGACGTTCGCAAACACGGTGTCGATCGCCTGGATGCCCGCCGCCCGGGCTGCTACGACCAGGGCGGAACGCGCGTAGAACAGCTCTTCGCCCGTCAGCGAGCGTTCGGTCTGCAAATCGGCCGTGTAGTCTTCAGCGCCGATGGCGATGCCAACGACCCGCTTCGAGGCCGTCGCAATGGCATGGGCATTGAGCACAGCCTTGGTCGTTTCGAGCGACAGGATCATGAAGATGCTGCCGGCGGGCAGGTGATGCGCCCGCTCGAGCCGCGTGATGATCGCGTCGCAGGCCTTCACATCCTCGGGCGAATTCGCCTTCGGCAGGCGGATCCCGTTCGGTTTCGCCGGAACGATCGCCTCGAGATCGACCTCGCCCAACGGCGTGTCCATGCCGTTGATGCGCACGAGCACCTCGTGGCCGCGGAAATCGAGCTCGGTCAGCGCCGACCGCACGAGCTCACGGGCCGCGTCTTTCTCGCTCGCGAGTACACCGTCTTCGAGATCGAACATCAGCGAGTCGGCGCCGAACAGCACCGAATTCTGAATCAGGTTGGGATTGTTGCCGGGAATATAAAGGAGACTGCGCCGGAGTTTGCTGACGCTCATGATTTCGCCTCCCGGGCCCGGGCCACCGCCACCCGCACGCGCGCGCGCAACGTGTAATCGAGCGCGCCGCGGTCGGTCACCTGGACCTTCACCGTCTTCTCACCGAGTTCGGCCAACGTGGCTTCGACGGTGTTTTTGATCGTGTTGCCGAACTGGGCCGCCGCGTCGCTCTTGACCTCGATGGTCAGCGCCGTCGCCGGCTCGATCTGGATCAAGGCGTCGCACGACTCGAGACTACCAGCCTGTGCGGCTCGCTGGATCGCCATGATTCCCTCCTTGATATTGTCGCCAATGTTGATGCAGGTCGATGCCTGCATGTTGCCAGATGTACTCACACAACTGTCGCTTCAACAAACGCGCCGGCCAAAACGAATACGGCCGGCAACGCGGCTATGCTACCACCAAGGGAACGGGCGGGGCAATATCGTGGGACGCCGAAAAAACCCGGTCGGGAACTGGCGTCAGATGTACGAATCGGGTTAACGGGCGGGGAGAGTTGAGGGAAAGGGGCGCTGCCCCTCGACCCCGCCAGGGGTCATGCACCCCTGGACCCCGTGCGCCGGTTCGTTGAACGCTACGCGTTCAACGAACACAGTCCGCTTCGCGTCAAGCGACGGAAGCGCAACCGGACCGCGGCACATTTGCAGATCGGGCACGGCAGACAACCCTCGGCCGCGTCGGTTGGCCGAAAAATGCCGATGTGCGCGCAGACCCCGTAGAGGGCGTTCGCAAACGCCCCCTACGGGGGTGGAGTGGCGTTACCGACCCTTCGCGTATTGCGGCGGGCTGTCGCCGACTTTCTGCACAACGCGCGGATAGCGCACGCCGGCTTGCGGTTTGCCGATCTTGGCCACCAGGATCTGGTGCCACCACTCGTCGCCGAAGTCGAACACATAACCGAACGACTCGCCGTCTTTGAGCGCGAGCGCATCGATCGTCGTCTTCTTCACGGTGCCCGATGGCTTCGCCAGGTTCACCACCATGTCTTCGGCAATATCCCACACGTAGCGACGGGCCTTGGGGTCGTTCGGACCTTTGCCCTTCGTCTGGAACTCGTAGAGGTGCTCGTCGTGACGGTCGTAGGCTTTGAAAATCGCGCGATGAAACTCGTGCAAGGTCTCGTCACCGGTGATCTCGATCGCGCGGGCAACGACTTCGTTCTTCTTGGCAAACGCTTTTGTGATCGGGCCGTCGAGCAGGTAGACGACCATCGTATACAGCTTCGTGCCGCCCGCACTTGCCTTGGTCGGCGTCTTCTTCGCGGCGCTTTTGCGTGGGGCAATCGCCTTCGCCGGCTTGGCCTTGACGACGGATGTGCGCAGAGCAGGTGCCTTGATGGGTTTCACCTTTGCCGGGGCCTTCTTCGATTTCGGCGATTTCTTCGCCACCGGCGCTTTGGCCTTTTTCAACACTTTCGCGGGTTTCGCCGCCGCCTTCGCGGTGCCCTTGCCCATCAATTTTTTCGTCGTCTTCTTCACTGCTTTTTTCGGGGACTTCGGTGCCATCGCCGCTCTCCTTGTTGCGCACCGCACCCGGCTTACGAAGCCCAATCGAGCATGGCGCGCGTCATTTCCCACCCGGGACCGAGGCGCATCGAGGCACCCCAACGACCAAACGGACTCTCACTGCTCCTGCGGCAGCGACACGCGATCGCTTCGCAGAAGAGACACGGAGCAGGACGCGCCCAACGTAACATACAACGTGTTGCGACGCAACGGTCTGAAACAGGGGGAGGGGCCGTTTGTCGACACGATGGCCGGCCGACATACATTGTATTTTGCTGACAACCCACGAGGTTATTGCGAACGGACCCCGCCAGTTCCCTTGTGCGCCAAGCAATTCATCTGCGGGTCCACACCACCGTAAATGCACACCGTGTTGCAAGTGCGGTCGGCAAGGGGATGCAAATGCGGCGAGGCGGGAACCCGCTCATCCCGACATCGCCGATTCCGAGGCCAGGCCGATAACACGCGGACCCGGCAACTTTTTTTCCCCGAGAGGTCTCGACCAAAGATGTTGCGGGCGACGGCGTGGGCCGAATCTTCGTTCTCCCGGGGGAAAGCACATGAGAAAAATGTTCTCATTCATGAACGACCTTGCGTTCAAGGCGGTGTTTGGCGTCGCCCGCAACAAACGTTTGCTGATCGCCCTCCTGAACGCACTTTTGGCGACCGAAGGCAGCGACCGGATCGTGGCCGTCGACCTGCTCAACCCATTCAACCTGCAGGAATCCGCTGATGACAAGAGCTCGTGCGTCGATGTGAAGGCGGTTGATGCGGCGGGCCGACCCTATCTGATCGAGGTGCAGGTGCGTCCGCAGCCAAGCTTCGCGTCGCGCATGGTGTATTACTTGTCTCGCCTCTACACCGACCAATTGCCAAGCGGTCGCGACTACCGGAAGCTGTGCCGGACAACCGCGATCTCATTGATTGACTTCGTATTGTTTCGGGAGCACAATCAGGTCGAGAGCGTGTTCCGCCTGCACGAGGAGCGCTCGGGCGTGACGCTTCGCGATACGATCGAGTTGCGTTTCATCGAGCTGCGCAAGGCCGACATCTGGCCGATCAGCAAGGTGCGGACACGCTTCGAGAAGTGGCTGCACGTTCTGAAGTTCGGCACGCGTTACCCTGACCCCATGCGGCTGCCGGTGCGACTCACCGAAGACGAGGAGGTTCTCATGTCTCTCGAGCAACTCCGAAAGATCAACGCCGACTCGATCATGCGCGAGCGGCTGGCGGCCCGCGAAAAATATGAAATGGACCAGCGCACCCTGCTCAACGACGCCGTCGAACGCGGCGAGAAGCGCGGCGAGAAACGGGGCCGCGCGATGGGGCGAGTCGAAGGGCGGGTCGAGGGGCGGGTCGAAGTCGCGCGCGCGCTGCTCGCCAGCGGCATAGACCTCGAGACCGTGGCCCGGATGGCGCAGTTGACCGCCGGCGAAATCAAGCTGCTGCGCGGCGACTGAAACGCTGTCGGCGCTGGCGCGCCCGCCGAGCCACCAAAACGAACCGACCCATCAGGAGGCTCTGAAGCCTTTCGAGCAACTCCGAAAGATCAACGCCGACTCGATCATGCGCGAGCGGCTGGAGGCCCGCGAGAAGTATGAAATGGACCAGCGCACCCTGCTCAACGACGCAGTCGAACGCGGCGAGAAGCGCGGCGAGAAACGGGGCCGCGCGATGGGGCGGGTCGAAGGGCGGGTCGAGGGGCGGGTCGAAGTCGCGCGCGCACCGGATCGCGTTCCCTCGAGTCTTTCTCTGAATCTGGTCCAGTGTCACCGTTGAGTATGTAGGCGAGCCGCACCCCCGGCGGGCCCAGAGGACCCGCCCTACCTGCCCCCAAAATCGATCGTGACAGACCACTAGAACCCGCCCACCCGACGCAGAACCCGAAAACCTGCACCATTGCTAGGCTCGCTTTGATACATCGAGTGCCACATCATGTCAGCACCAGGAAAGAACACGTTGTTGTTCATGACGGCCCGGGTTTCATTCGGGGGCGCAACCGTTGGTCCCAGAGGATCCGTCGCCGTGGCAGTATTGTAGAACCCTCCCGTATATGAGTAATAATCCCAAGCCCACTCGGACGCGTTGCCAGCCATGTCATGCAGGCCCCACCCATTGGGAATTCTGGTGCCAACCTCGTGCATTACCTTGGTTCCACCTACCGCACTGTTCCCGCTGTACCAAGCATATGCTCCATCGAATGTATCACCCCAGTAGTAAGCCGTTTTGGTACCCGCACGGTAACAGTATTGCCACTCACCAACAGTTGGGAGGCGAAACCCTGCCGCTGAGAAGTTGCATGTAACGCTCGCCCCATCAATTGTATAGCAATGCGGCAACCCCTGCTGATCCGACAGAGCATTGCAGAACTGAACGGCGTCAAACCACGTAACGGCAACGGGCAGGACTCCTCCTTGTGCCGATGCGCCGATTCCAAATCGTTTAGCCTGTTCATATGTCACTTCGCATGCGCCGACATACATCGAGGTTGAGATTGTTGCGATTGCGAACGAGTCGGGTGGAAACGGACGAACGAAGCTCCCCGATGCGATGAACGCCAATCGCATCGTCGTCCCACTCCCCAAATCAATGATCAACGGGTTCGGCGGCAGCAGCGACGATGACGGCAGCGCCTGCGCTTTTGCCGAGTCGGCGGACTCGCCGCCGGCATCGACGGCGGTAACTACAAAGTAATACGTTGTCCCGTTGGTCAGGCTCTGCACCGGGTATGGCGGCGTTGCGACACTGACCGACTGTTTGGCGGTCATATCCGCGCTTGCGGACCAATAGACTTTGTAACCGGTGGCATTGTCGACCACGTTCCATGTGACCTGCGCATAGGCGTTGCCAGGGCTCGCCACCACCCCTGTCGGGCTGGCGATGCGCGGCGTCGCCGAGACCTGCGTCGACTCGGCGCCTTCGCCACCGTTGTTCAGCGCAGTCACGACGTAATAATAGGTGGTTCCGTTGGTCAGCGCAGCCCCACCCTGCGTCACTTGCGAATGCACAAACGGCGAGGTCACACCGGAGATGCCGGTGCCGGTCGCGCGGGTCACGCCCGTCGTCGTCGACCAGTAGATCTTGTAGCCGGTCGCGCCGACCACCTGCGGCCAGGCAATCGTCACCTGCCGGTTGCCGGCCACGGCGGTCACGCCGGTCGGCGCCGCCGGCGGCGGCACACGCGGGGTGGCGGTGACCTGGGGCGAGTCGGGTGACTCCTGGCCACCGACGTCGGCGGTCACTACGTAATAATACGTTGTATCGTTGGTCAACCCCGTCTGCGTGTACGGCGGGTTGGTTACTGACAAACTGTTCCCGTTGAGCTTCGTCACTCCGGTCGTCGTCGCCCAATATATGTGATAGCCGGTGGCACCCGTGACCGGCGACCAGTTGACGATCGCCGGCGGTGGCGGTCACGTTGTTCATGGGGTTGGCGCGCGGCGTGGCCGACGCTTCGACCGAGACGACCGATTCGCCCGTGATATTCTCGGCCGTCACTACATAGTAATAGGGGCGGTCGTTGGTGAGATTACGATGTGCATACGGGCTGGTCACATCGGCTACTTTGATGCCCTTGGTGCGGGTCACGCCCGTGGTGTTGGCGTAATACAGGTTGTATTTGATGCCGCTCCCCGACACGGCCGGCCAGGTCAGATCGACACGGGTGTCGCTCGCGACGGCCGCCAGCGATGTGGGCGCATTCGGTGCCGGCACCGAGAACAGGTAGTTGAGCAGGTAACCGCGGTCTTGTACCTGATTGTATTTCACCTTGAAATACCCGCCCTCGCCCCACCCCTCCGACCAACTGTTCTTGCAGATCCAGCAGCCGCGATCGTCGTCGTAACCGACGATCAGAATCGCGTGATTGGCCACCGCCCGGCCGGTCGCGTGCCAATAGATGCCTCCGGTGTAGCGCATGAAATCTTCATAGACCATCATGCCCGATACGAGTGGACCCGTCAGTAGTGCCTGCTTCATGGCCTCGGCACCCACCGCGAGACTGAACGTGTCAGCCCGGTGCACCTTGGCGGCCGTCACGGGCTCGAGATACCGCGGAATCAGGTAATACGGCACCCAGTTCTCGGCGACGGTGCCGGTGCTTTTGACCGCGTTGCAGGCGGTCACGAAATCCCACCCGCGCGTGAGGTTGCCCAGATCGCCGTTGGTGCCTCGATTGAACAACTGCCACTCCGACAGGTCGAGTCCGTCGAGATTGGCCTGGATCTTGGCCATCGCCTCGAGCGCCGCACAACAGGCGAACGCCACACAAGTACTGTACGGATACTGGTTCTTCACCGGCGACAACCAGTTCTTGCCGTCTTTGTTGGTCCAACTGAAGGCGCGCGGCAGCGTCACCGCGCGCGTCGAGAAACGGCGCACACTGGCGCTCGGCTCGAGGTCGCCGACGTTCTTCCAACCGCACACGCCCGCAACGTCGTCCTGACCGACATTGTTGGTCACGAAGGTGTCACCCGGCACCCAATCGTCGTTCGAACCGCTGGCCGGAGCTGCTCCCAACGTCTGCGCCTGCGCCGTACGAATCTGCTCGACCGTGAGGTTCCAGCGCGGGGGATTGAGGTAGCGCGCCAACGCCGTGATCGCCGCCTCTTGCGCGGTCGCCGCCTGCCGGTCGAGACTGCCCACCAGTTGCAGCGAGACCTCTGCCGCGTTCGCCGGAAGCCGCGAGAAGAGCGCCGGCGTGATGATCGCATGCTCGATCATGTGCGCCGCGAGATCATGGCGAAACCCCGAACCGGTCGGGTTCACGGTGATGATATTCAAACCGTCGACGAGATCGCGCGCCCCATGGAAGTTGGCAAACCCGTCGATGTTGGCGTTGATCGCCTCGACCTGGGCCACCGCCGTGGTCAGGGGCACGTCGCTGAAACTCGCGGTCGCGCGGCCGCTCGGCGGCACCGGCACGAGTTTTTCAACAATGGTCGTGGGATTTGCTGCATTGCCGCGGTTGACCGCAAGAATACGAAACCGCACACTCGCCGAACTGGTCTCGGCCGCACGCACCGACGCGAACGCGGTGGGTGTTGCGGTGGGACTCACCTGAAAAGCGAATTCAATATTCGCTTTTCCGATCGGGGTCGCCGCCGTCATATCAGCCCCGGTTCCGCCGCGGTCGGGCCCGTTGAGCGCGCAACCGGTCATCCAGAGTGCGATGGCAGCAGCCAGCAGCGTGAGGCCGAAACCGGCGCGACGGAGCGAGAAGGTGACGGTCGTGATGGGACGCAGCATGGCGTGATCCTCCCTGTGACCAGCGGGTCTCGTTTACCGGGAGGAAGTGTAGCCGAACTGGGGGCAAGCGGTCAACACCCGCCGGCGCGCCCATGCGGGGCCGAGGAACTCGCCCAAATGGTTAACGTTTCGGGTGAACGCCCCTGACCGGGCAAGCGTCACCTCGGCCCCCCAGTAGAGCAGGACGCGCGGCCTACCGGTCGGTCAGTGCGCGGCGCGCCAGGCCTCGACGAGTTGGGCGTGACCAGGCCGGTCGGTAACGGTCAGCGGGTTCTTCGTCAGGAACAGGGCAGCGCCGAAACGGTCGCCGGCCCGGTTGTCGACGATGTCTTTGTATGACTCGTAGCCGACGACGTCTTTCACGTGCAAGAAACGGCAGACTTTTTTGAGCCCGTTGGGCAACTCATCGACGGCGGTCGGCTCGAGAATGCCGGCTTTCTTGCGGAACAGCGGGCTGGCGATTTCGTAGATGATCCCGAACCCATCGGAGAGCCGGAACGCGGCGCGCACGGTCTTGTTCGTGGTCGGGCGAACCCGACCCACCGGCAGGAGACCGTCGTCGTAGCGGGTTTCGCTGAGCATCTTCAGATAGGTGATCCAGGCGTGGGTCAGGAAGTGCCAGACCTTGAACTTGTTGGTCACGATCGACTTGTCGGGAATCAGCCACGGCACGGCGTTCGAACGCCAGTATGCATACTTTGTCTGCACATCGCGCTCACCCGTGAGGTCAATAGCAACGTTGTTCATCAGCGCACTGACGAGCAGCAGCGCCACCAGATTGCGCGCGGTGGCGCGCTCCGACGCGGGGTGTGCCCAGAAATACCGGTCGACGGCGCGGCCGGCGCAGCTCTGCGCAAACGCCCAGAAACGATCGACGTCCCAACCCAGATCGTTGGGAATCACGGCGGGGCGCGATTTGTCCCAGAAGTCATAGGCCTTGCCGGAGCGGCGTTCCATCTCGAGAACGATGCGGTCCATCTCGGCGGTAAACTCGCGGTAGGCTTCACGACACAGGGCATCGTGGCTGAGGATGATCATCAGCGTCGGCCCCATGATCGGCTGGGCGGCATCGCCCGCCTGGCCAGGCACAGCCCCGCGCATGTTGGTTACGCCGTCGAGCGGTTTGTGAAAGGCTTCTTTGCGCCCCGTGTATTTACCTTGTGAGAGGTAGCTCAACACCCAACCCGCGCCGTAGGTTTGCACCAACTGTAACGACTGACCGATCTCGACATCGGCAGGAGCGACGCCTGCGGCGCCCAACGCCGCCTTGGCGCTGGCAATCTCGGCCTGCACCTTCGCCAGTTTCGCGGTGCGCTCGGCAGTCGGTAACTCAGACGTCTGCGACACATGCAGCAGGGTCCGTTCGAGCAGCAACAACCGATTCTGTAGGGCCACGCACGTCTTCTCGTCGGCCCCCACCCCGCTCACCAGTGCGAGCAGAAACGCAGTCACCAAGCCAGCGCTATACAGGGTTTTCTTGATCATCATCGGTTGTCTCCCACATCCTCATCAAATGAACTCCAGTGCCTGAGTTTAACGCAGAGGCACGGCCTTCGGCAACCCCGGCATGCGTGCTTGTTACGGCAGGCGTGCTCATCCCATGACACCGGACAGCGCGTTGCCCGCGCCGGCCACACAGCCGGGGCGGGCAACGCCCGATCGATCAGAACTCGACCTCGCCGACGGTGACGACCTCTTTGTTCTGCTTCAGGCGCAGAGTCAGGGCCTGACGCTTTTCGTTGGGTCGTCCATAATTTGTATATACGGTGGCCTGGACCGTGGTCGGACCGGCGACGGTCGGCGCGGAGCTGCCGTAGAAGTTGCTCTCGATCTTGAAGATACCGGGAATCGACTTCTTGCAGCAGTATTCCTCGGGACCGTAGCCTTGCGTGAAGTCACGCGACACCAGGCCGCCCATGGCGGTGCGCGGATGGTTGTACATCGCCTTTTCGTTGGTCGGCTCGGTCACCCACAGGTCCATGTCGGTCATGTCGGTGTCCCAGGTCATGATGATACGAATGTCGAGCTCCATGGGTTTGATCAGCCGCGGATCGACATCGGGGAACGCGGTCATGCCGGTGCGTTTCGCCTTGGCGATGCAGTTGTTCAATTCCATGAGCGCGATGGTCTCGATCTCGGGGAACCGGTCCCAGTTGCTGAGCACCACGTGATTCAGCAACTCGATCGCCTTCTCGTAGTTGCCGCGCCGCGTCATGACCAGGGCCAGATCGCGGTGGGATTGCGGCTCGTCGGGGCGGAGCTTGAGCACGCCCTCGAACATCAACTGGCTGAGGGCCAGTTCGTCGAGTTGCTCGAGGCGATGCGCCATAACCCGCATCAGCGGCGCGCTCTCGAGTTCGAGCTCGGCGACGTTCGACAGCACCTGCAGAGCGAGATCGCGGTTCTTCAGTTTCAGGAAGAAATCGGAACAATCGGTGAAGAAGCCGGGGGTATCACCGTACTGTTTGCGCAGCTCCAGATACTTCTTGTACTCGCCGCCCTCGGTCGCGGCTTTGAGTTCCTTCAGATACGGGGTCTGTGGATCCCACGCCTTGAGCGCGATCGCGGGTTGGGCGGCACGCTCATCGGCACCGCCTCCGCCGCCCGCCTCTTTCTTCATCGATTTCGACTCGGCGCGACCGCCGTCGAACGAATCGGCCATGGCTTCCTGCATCGGCGCCGGAGCGGCTCCTCCCGGACCCTCGTCGGCATCGATCGATTGCCGCGATTCGCCAGCACTCGACGAGGGGCTGGGCGCGCTCAACGCGCGGGCCGATTGCAGCGAGTTGCGCTCGCGATCTGCGCCACCGCGGGCCACCGCACCGGTCGGCCGCGCCGCGAGATCAGAACTCCCGCCGTGGGCATCGATGCGGAAATCTTTGGCAATACGGAATTCCTGCTCGTACCAGGCGACGCGTTGCTGCCACATGGCGAGCACCGAGACAATCTTGTTCTCGCGCCATGTCGCTTTCTCCTGCCGCCGCTGATCGACGTGAGCAACATATTGACGATGTATTTCTGGTAGCGACTTCGGCGGTTCGATTTCATGTTCAATGTATTGATCGAGCCGCTCGAGCACCATCAGTGACGTACCGGGCGTAACCAGCCCGAACTTGCGGCCCAACTCGGCGATCTCTTTGTCGTTGCGTTGTTGATCGAGCAGCAACTCGGCCAGCTTCAACGAGGCCCAGTTGCGCCGCAACAGTTCGCCCGGCACCGCTTCGGCACGCGCCAGGGCGAACTGCGCGGTGGCGAGAACCTTGCCATTAACGCCGAAATTGAGCTTGATCGTGGCGGCATCACGCAGCAACCGACCGCCCACGGTGAGCCGGCCGGCGAGCGGCTGCGGCAGGCGCGGCAGCAGGTCGGCCACGGTCGCGCCGTCCGCTTCGGCCCCGAGAAACACGTAGGGCGCCGCACCAAGGCGCGCCATGATCGCTTCATCCCCCATGCGGGCGAGGTTGAAATACTCACCGCCGGTGCGCAGCGCCAGTTGGCGCAGCAACGCATGGTTGGTCGTCGGCGCCGCCGAGAAGAAATACAGCGGCACGCGGATGCCGTCGGGCTCGCTCGGCCCGAAGTTCGACACTCCATCTGTAAATACAAACCAGGCATCGACGTTCAGCGGCTTGCTCGAGGAACCGATGCTGCCCAGCGAGGTGCCGCCGTCGTAGTCGATCTGCGCAATCGCGGCGAGCAGTTCGTCGGCATTGCCGCCCTCGACGCGGAACGTCTTGGCCGGCGCGGCAACGTTGCGGAAGACGACCAGGTCAACGTCGATCGCGCTGTCCATGTGCGCCGAAAACCACCTCTTCAGAAACGCGATTTCTTTCTCGTGGCTGACCTTTTCGCGCGAGCCGGAGGCATCCCAGGCCACGGCCAGACGTTTCGGCGTGAAGGTCACGCCACGTTCTGACAACGGCCGCGGGTCGGCAGGCGGCACGAGCGAGACGGCAAAGAAACAGTCGCCGCTCTCGGACTTCTCGAGCGTCGCCTGGGGTTTGGCCGGCTCCGGAATCTTGATGAGCAGGTCGCGGGTTCCGGCGAAGTTGGCCATGGTCGCTTCCGCTTTGAAGCCTTCCTGCCACTTGCCAAAATCGAGCTTGATCAGATCGCCGCCAACGACGACCGGCGCTGCGGGGGCGCGCACAATGTCGACCTTCAGCGCAGATTCACGCACCGGGTCGCGCAGTTCGAGCGGCAGGTGGTAGAAGGTCCCCGACGCCGTGGTCACCAGATCGGACGTATACCGCACCATGATGGTGCGCTGGCCGCGGGCCGGAATCGGAAACACCCGTGTCTTGAAATTGTTGCCGGTCACCCACTCGACCAGGCCGGGGTCGATGCCCTTGCGCATCTCGGTTTCAAAGACCTGGCGGGCCTTGGGCTTGTCGACGACGACGCCGTCGACCATGGCGCCGTTGACATCGAGTGCATAACCGCCAATGACCGCATTTTCGGGCAGCGGGAAGTAGAGATCGCCGGCCACGGCCCGCGGCAGATCGTTGGTGAAGGTCATGGTCAGGCGGGTCTCGGCAAGCCCGCCGACAATGTGCGCCTCGGCAGCCAGGCGGGTCAACGCCAGCGGCTTGCCCCGTTCGCCGTCATCGGCAACCAGAACCGGAGCACGCATGGCGCTGAACTCGTCGGCCGACACCGCCGGCGCGGGGGCCTTGGCGCCAAACGAGACCGTCGTCGCGAGCACGAGCACCAGAGTGCACAACAGCCGAGCCACGCGCCCGGTGGTCGGGCGCCGCCAAAGCCAGGAACCATGCAGTTTCGCTTCCATGTAGCCTCCCCGGTTCGATCCGGATCAAAGTCCACCCAAAATGTCTGCCACCGTTTTCGCACGGCACAGGGATGGACGTCAAGCGACCGAGGACAATGCACCCGGTGTGGCACCGTGCCTCGGCAAGCTCGCCGCAGCGCACGCATGCAACGCTCTTCACTCAGAGCAAATTCGCGCCCACACAGGCGCATGACCACAATAGAAATACATTATATTGCACACGATGTCGCCGCTTGGAGGTTGCGCGATTAACGACGGGGGTGATACAGTTCGGGGACAACCTCCCCAAGGAACGCATGCTCGAGGTGTTCGCAGACGTGTCGCCCGCTCATCCCGCTTCGGTCGATGCCGTGCCGCCGGCCACCGAGCAACCCTGCCTTGGCAGCACCTCGGCACCAGCGCCGGGCACCGGCGACGGGTTCGGCCTCTTGCCGATCGAGGTGCGCGCCGCGGGTTGGCGCCGCTGGCTCGATTCGCGGTGTGTGCGTATTCATGCCGACCACATCGAACTGATCGATGGCACCGCTGTCACGTCGTGCGGCTTCGCCAGCGTCGCCGAGGTTGGCACCGACCACGGCGACACCCGGTTGATCCGGCGCGGGGATGACGCGAACGGTCCGTTCGTCGTACCGCGGGGGTTTCTGCAGGCCGCGCACCTCGACCTCGTGCGGCGATTGATTGCCGAGGAACAGCGACTCGAGGCGCTGCGCCGCCTGCCGCCGCCGCGGGACCGCGACGCGCTGGCGGTGGTTCGCGAAGCGCTGACCTGGCGCGGGCGTCCGTACGTGCACGGCGTCGAGTTTCTCCTCGATGCGCCGGGCGCGGATGGGGCTTCCGATCTGCACCTCGAGCCCGGACCCGATTCGATCCGGGTTTCATGGCGACGCGAGCGCGAACTGATCGAGGCCGGCGTCTATGCGCGCACGGCCCATGCCGGCATCGTCGCCCGCCTCAAGCACCTGGCCGGATGCCACAGTCACCTCACCGGCACCCCGCAGGAAGGCGCGTTCAGCCGCACCGATGCAGGTTCCGAGGCGGTCGAGGTGCGGTTGTCGGTGTTCCCGTCGTTGCACGGCGAGCGGGTGTCGTTGCGGTTCATCCGCCCGATCCGCCATGGTCGGCTCATCGACCTGGGTTGGCCCGACGAAGCGGTGGCAGCATGGCGAACCCTGCTGGCCGACGGGCCTGGGTTGCTGCTGCTGACCGGCCCTGTCGGCAGCGGCAAGACGACCGCGCTCTACGCCACCCTGTCCGAGCTCGCCCATCCGACCGATCGCTGCCCGCGCCGGGTGACGACGCTCGAAGACCCGGTCGAGGCCAGGGTTGACGGCATCTGTCAGTCGTCGCTCGATCCCCGGGCCGGACTGACACTGGCCGAGGCGTTCAAGCACATGTTGCGCCAGGATCCCGATGTCATGGCCCTTGGCGAGATCCGCGATGCCGAGACGTTGCGTGAAGCTCTGCAAGCCGGGTTGGCCGGGCATCTGGTATCCCGGCGCCGGATCTCCAGGGATGCCGGGACGGGATGCACCACCCGGACCCGGA